>JBMZBW010000006.1:0-52721 GCA_049612785.1 Alphaproteobacteria bacterium
AAAACGGAGATGGACGGCCTGCTCAAGTTTACGTTCGAGCGCTTTGTAATCCAATCCGACCGCGGCTTTGAAAGGCGAAATCAGGTCGCCGATCACGTACTCCGGGGCGTCGTGCAACAGGGCATAAAGCTGTTCCCGCGGCGTTGATTTCCCTTCTGAAGCACAAAAAAGGTCCATAACCAGGACAGAATGTTGCGCAACACTGAAAGAATGCTCGCCCACAGTTTGACCATTCCATCGTGACACACGGGACAGACCGTGGGCGATGTCATCGATCTCGATGTCAAAAGGGGAGGGGTCTAGCAGGTCGAGCCGACGACCAGAAAGCATGCGTTGCCAAGCGCGGGACATGGTGAAAGAACCTTGTTGTCTCATTGCGATCTGTTGATAACACGCAGACACCACGACAGGGAGAGCGAAAGGCTCATGGTTCGACAGACGGTATCGGGATTTGCCTTGCTGGCCTTGGTCGGCCTCACCGCCTGTGATTCCTACCTTTACCATATCGCGCGCGGACAAAATGACCTGCTGGAGCGAGCGCGTCCGATTGATTCGGTCATTCAGGATCCGACCACAGCGCCAGAAACGGCTGAAAAACTGGCGTTGGTTCAGGAAGCAGTGGCCTATGCTGAGCATTGGGGTCTGGATGTTGGTGACAGCTACCAGAGCTATTCCCAATTAGACCGCGAGGCGACGGTTTGGACAGTCTATCGGGCTGAACAGCTCGAAATGAACGCTGTGGTGAATTGCTGGCCTATTGCGGGCTGCGTGCCTTATCAGGGGTACTTCGAGGAAGCCAAGGCCGAGGCCTTTCTGCGTGAAGCGCAAGATGCGGGATACGATGCCTACATGGGCGGCGTTGATGCCTATGCGACTTTAGGCTGGTTCCCCGACCCCATTGCTTCGCCGGCCTTGGAGCGGAGCAAAACGTCACTGGTCGAGTTGGTCATCCACGAAAGCGTGCACAACACCATTTACCGGGCTGGTGCTTCCGAATTTAATGAGGCGCTGGCCAATACCATTGCTTTTGCTCTGGTGAAGGAGTTTTGGGCGGAAAAGGGCGTCGATACGGGTCAGCTGGAAGTCTTCTTTGCGGAGCGCGATCACGCGCGCGAGCTGTTCTACCGCATGATTAACGACACCAAGAGGGAGCTAGAGGAAATCTATGCTGCCAAAGAACTGGTTACCAGTCTGCGACTGCAGGCTAAAGCCGACGCATTTGCACGGCTGAAGGCTCGGTACCAGACCGAGCGTCATGCCTTTGGTGGGTACAACTACGACGGTTTCTTCTCGCGCGATTTGAATAACGCGCATGTGGTTTCAATTGGCACTTACGAGAATGCAAGGCCAGAGCTCGAGGCGGTCCTGTACGGTCGCTTTGGTGGAAACGTGCGCCGCTTTCTTCTCGCTATGGAGGACGTGGCTAAATCGTCGGAAGATTGGCGTGTTGCTCTGGCTAAAGCGCGGCCTTAGCGCCTGATTTATTCGTGGCTCGGGTCTTCAACGTCCCAATACGGCGGATTGCCGAACTTGCTCAGCAGGAAGTCAACGAAAGCCCGGACCTTGGGCGAGAGATGTCGGTTCGGCGGGTACATGGCGTAAATGCTGGTATCCAGCGCCGTGGGTGAGGCGACAAAATCTGTCATGACCGACCGCAGTCGTCCCGTCTGAATATCTCGGCCCACAACATAAGTCGGTAGCAGGACCAGCCCTAAACCCTGACGCGCTGCTGGCAGAATGGCCTCACCGTTGTTCACGTGCAGGATGGACCGCATGCGAACATGCTCGACCCCGCGTGGACCATCAAAGTGAAAGATATCCGGCCCGGCCTGGCGTCGGTATGTCAGGGCGACGTGGTCAGCGAGGTCTGAAGGCGTGACGGGCTCACCATACTTCTCCAGATACTCGGGAGAGGCGGCGATAACACGATGGTTGGGCGCAAGCTTGCGGGCAATCAGGCTGCTGTCCTGCAATTCCCCAATTCGAATCACGAGGTCTGCGCCTTCCTCGATGATGTTGACCACGTTGTCGGTCATGGTCGCTTCGATTTCCACTTCGGGATACAGCTGCATGAATTCCGGGAAGAAAGGCGCAACATGTCGTCTTCCAAAGGTCACCGGCATATTAATGCGCAGCATACCGCGCGGGCTGCTTTCCAACTCGGTGACGGCGACCGCAGCGTCTTCGACAGATTGTAGAATGTTAATGACCCGGTCGTGATAGGTCTCACCGGCTTCCGTCAGATGCAATTGCCGGGTGGATCGATTCAGCAATTGAACCCCTAAGTGGTCTTCCAAGGCACTGATTTGCCGCGAAACACTGGATGGTGCCATTCCTAGCGTTCGCCCGGCCTCTGAAAAACTGCCGCTGGTTACAGCGGTGTGGAAGACTTTCATTGAGGTAAGGGTGTCCACAGCCAAACTCCGTTACTTGTGCGCCTGATGCAAAGAACTTAGATGAATCTTCGATATTCTCAAGGACTTTTGCGCGAGTATATTGGTATCAGTAACGAAACAGAGCGGCGTTGGTCTCGTACCTCCCATTCCTCCCTCACGATACCAGCGTCGCTCCATCATTGCACCGAAACGGGTTCACCACCACCACAGAACCCGAAAAGGCAAAGGAACCACCTCGATGAGCATCCGCAAAGACGGCTTTCTCTCTTACTCCGAACTTCAGGCTTTCGAACGCCGCGCCCGTGAGTTGCGTGGTCAGGCGATCCGCGAAGGCGTCTCTTCTCTTTTCGGTCTGAACAAGCGCAACCGCTCTTCCAAGCGCTAAGCCTCGTTCAGACCTTAGTTCAAAACCTGCAATCCGTCTTAACTCCTCCCATCCTCCCAACAAGACGCATCGCAGCCCAATGAACTTAACCGGGCCGTTTGACTATCGCAGTCAGACGGCCTGTGTTGTTTTGGGGGCATGAACATCATTGAACCATGGATCCTTCTCGGCATGGCCGCCGGGGTGTTTCAGGCCCTGCGCGTTGCTGGCCAGAAGGCTCTGTCCCAAACGACGTCTTCCGACATCCAGCTTTCATCCTGGAGTGCGGCGCTTGCCCGCTGCCTGTTTGGTTTGCCGTGGGCCGTTTTGATCCTTGTTGTTCTGATTGTGCTGTGGGGTGCGCCGACCAAGCTGTCGATGACATTTTGGGCCTGGACAGCCGCAGCAGCCGTGCTGCAGATCCTCGCAACCATCCAACAAACCCTGCTGCTGGGTCAGCGTAATCTGGCGATCGGTGTCGTTTATGTGAAGACCGAAGTGGTGCTGGTTGCTCTGGTGGGTTCAACGCCATTTTTTGCACAGTACCTGACGGGACTGCAGTGGATGGCTATCCTCGTTTCTGTCATCGGCGTGGTGGTCATCACCCGGGCGAAGCTTGGTCCTGCGACTGGGTCGGTTTGGGATCTGAAATCGGCGTGGTTAGGGCTGTCTGGTGGCGCGCTGCTGGCGGCAACGTCCTTGACCCTGCGCGAGGGTGGTCTGGCCCTTATTGACGATGCGGCATCAATGGGCGTGCAGCTGTCTCCAGCTGTTGCCGGTATGACGACGCTGGTGGGGCTGCTGGTCATCCAGTGCGTTGTCGTCGTTGCCGTGATGGCTTGGCGCGATGCGTCCGAATTCAACCGCGTGACGAAGCGATTGCGACCCATGGCATTCACCGGCCTGCTGTCCGCGCTGGGATCAGCATGTTGGTTCATCGGCTATGTTCTCATGTCACCGGCGCTGGTGAAGTCCGTGGGGCAGGTCGAATTCTTCGCAGCCGTTATTCTGACCTATCTGATGTTTAAGGAACGGCCAACGCGCACCGAATGGGTCGGCATGGCCTTTGTCCTTGCGTCGATTTTGATGTTGCTGCTGTCTACGCTTTAGAGTGGACTAAGCGCAGGCAAGGGGAGGCACCGTCCATGTTTGATCACGTCATGAACTTTCACCACGGCGAAGAGATTGACGCCATCCGCGATACCGTTCGCCGCTGGTCTCAGGACCGTCTGGCACCCTTGGCGCAGGAGATTGATCAGTCCAATGCGATGCCACGCGAGCTCTGGGCGGAAATGGGTGCGCTGGGGATGCACGGCATCACGGTTCCTGAAGCAGATGGCGGACTGGGGCTTGGGTATCTTGCCCATGCCGTCGCGGTTGAGGAAGTATCGCGGGCGTCGGCTTCGGTTGGCTTGTCCTACGGCGCGCATTCGAACCTGTGCGTGAACCAAATCGCGCGCTGGGGTAATCCTGAGCAGAAGCAGACCTACTTGCCCAAGCTGATTTCAGGCGAACACGTCGGTTCGCTGGCCATGTCTGAACCCGGTGCAGGCTCGGATGTTGTGTCGATGAAGCTGCGTGCGGAAAAGCGGAATGATCGCTTTGTGCTCAACGGTAACAAAATGTGGATTACCAACGCGCCGGACGCGAATACTCTCGTGGTGTACGCCAAAACGGATCCGGATGCCGGGCCGCGTGGGATCACGGCTTTTCTGATCGAGCGCGACATGAAAGGCTTCTCGACAGGCCAGAAGCTCGACAAATTGGGCATGCGCGGTTCGAATACGGCCGAGCTGGTGTTTGACGACTGCGAAGTACCGTTTGAAAACGTGCTGGGAGAGGAAGGCAAAGGCGTCAACGTTTTGATGTCAGGCCTGGACTTCGAGCGCGTGGTATTAGCCGCTGGGCCAGTCGGGATCATGGCCGCGGCAATGGATATCGTGGTTCCCTATGTCCACGAACGTGAACAATTCGGTCAGCCCATAGGCACCTTCCAGCTGATGCAGGGTAAACTCGCGGATATGTACACCACCATGAACGCCTGCCGAGCTTATGTGTATGCCGTTGCCCAGGCGTGTGATCGTGGTGAAACCACGCGTAAAGACGCGGCAGGCTGCATCTTATATGCGGCGGAAAAAGCAACGCAGGTCGCGTTGGAGGCTATTCAGGCGCTGGGTGGCAATGGCTACATCAATGACTACGCGACTGGGCGTCTGTTGCGAGATGCCAAACTCTATGAAATTGGTGCAGGGACCAGTGAAATCCGGCGCATGTTGATTGGCCGCGAGTTGTTTGCGGAAACGGCTTAAGGCTGATTGAGCCCGCAAGAGGAAGCCCGCTTTGGATTTTCTGACACTCACCGAAGAAGCGTTTGGCGAAACGGAGGAAAAGAAATCCCGTTTTCTGGCCTACGTGGTGCCTTTTGCCCGTTTCGAAAGTCGCTTGGACGATCTGCGCCATGAGCACCCAAAAGCCAACCACCATGTCACCGCCTTCCGCCTGATCCATGACAACAATCAGATCGAAGAGGGTGCCAAGGATGATGGTGAGCCTTCCGGAACTTCGGGCATGCCCATCCTGAAACTGCTGATTGGTCGGAACCTCATCGATGTCGGGGTCATCGTGGTTCGGTATTTTGGTGGCACAAAGCTCGGTACCGGCGGTCTTGCACGGGCTTATCCGGGGGCCGTCAAAGAAGCGCTGGAGCATGCTTCGATTGTGCCATGGTCGCGCACGGTACGAGCAACTCTGAAAGTCGGGTTCGCGAAGGCATCAGATCTCGAAGCTCTGATCTCCCAAAGCCCGCTCGAAGTGCTGGATCGACGATTTACGGAGGAAGGTGCGATGATCGATGTGGAGGGGCCAGAAGAGGCTGTCGAAAGTCTTTCGGAGTTCAAGGTCTGAAAGCACACAAAAAAAGGGCCGCCAAGGCGACCCTTTCTTTACACCGATAAGGGGGCAACAGCCGCCTTAGTATACAGCGCTACCAGCGTCGAACCACTTGGTGATCAGAGCGTTCAGGGAACCGTCGCTCTTCATCTGCTCGATAGCAGCGTTCATAGCCGCCTTCAGGTCGCCGTCGGACTCACGGATACCCATGCCAACGCCGCCACCGATGAACACAGGCTCACCAACGACTTCCAGCATGCCGCCGGACTCTTCAACGATTGGCATCAGGTAGTCGCCGTCCGCCAGAACTGCGTCAGCTTCACCGGACTTTACAGCAGCGATGGTCTCGTCTGGTGTGGAGAATTCGATCAGCTCGCCGCCGGACTCAGCTACGTAACCAGCCTGAATGGTGTTGGTCTGTGCAGCGATAACGCCGCTTGCAGAGCCACCGGACAGAGCAACGTACAGAGATGGGGATGGTGGGTAATACTCAGCTGTGAAGTCGATCACTTCATCACGCTCTGCGGTAATGGACATGCCCGCGATGATAGCGTCGTAGTTACCTGCAACGAGGTTCGGGATAATGGAATCCCAGTCGTTGATAACCCACTCACACGTCAGGCCAGCGATAGCGCAGAGGGCATCGCCCACTTCACGCTCAAAGCCGATGACTTCGTTGTTATCGTCAAGACCGTTCCAAGGCATGTACGCGCCTTCAGTGCCCAGACGTACGGTTTCAGCCGTTGCAACACTCGCAGTTGCGAAGAGTGCCAGGCTGGCAACAAGAATCTTTTTCATAGCGTTTACTCCTGTAGGGACGTTGGCGCGCCTTTAGTTTGACCTGCGAGCGGGCACGCCTTTGGAGCACCACACAGGCTTGACCTCCGCATGGACGCAGGAGGGATACTCTTGGGTAAGTTCTGCATTGCAATAACGCAAGCTCTTAGCTTCGTTTCCGAGACAAAGTTGATCGAATTTCGGGTTTATCGGGGCGGTATTGCGCTTACCCCATTCCCGCATGAAGCGTTTACCTCGCTATGCACACTTCGATTCAGGGGGTGGAAGCAGCTAGATTCGTTGGTTCTATAGTCCCTGAGCATGCAGTGAAGCAGCTGAGCGCGCTTCATCAGTCTTCAACATTATTGGTGCTGCTGGCTCAGTTTTGTAGCGGTCCGAATCCTTCGAAGGCGGTGGAGGTGGGCGTTGTGCACGACGATAAACCCACTGAAACCAGCGAAATGCTCTGCTGAAAGTCAGATGAAAAGGTGATTTGACTGGTGAGGGCAGCGGCAGGTCTTAGAGCCATTTTGCAGGCAAGCATGGGGAACTCTCAGCGGTGAGGAGAGCCGGTCAAACCGATAACGCTTTTTCAAGGGCTTAGCCTCGCGCGCGCTGGTCCATGCCATCAAGTATCCGTCCTTTTAACACGGTCCCGAAAATACCCAGCTTGCGGAATGCGTGAAACGGCGTTTTGTAAATTGGTGTGATGGGCAGATCGGTCGGCTCGCCCAGTGCGGCGCGGGCCAGTTGATGCCCCATAGCGGTTGCCATCGCGACACCGCGCCCATTGTATCCCATACCGGCATAAACGCGATCCGCCAGCCGCATCAGTTTTGGTGCGTGGTCCCACGTCATCGCCACTGTGCCGGCCCAATCATGGGTCCAATTTGCCGCCTCCAAAGCGGGAAAATAGCGCTGCGCGATACGGCGAACCTCTGCGGTGGAGCTGTTTTCCGCTGCTCCAAAGGTTGCGCCCCGACCCCCAATGACGAAACGGCGGTCTTCGGTCATTCGGTAATACACTTGCAGACGACGGGTCTCTGAGACCGAATGCCGACCCGGTAGGATCGCTTCAGCAATCGCCGGGGAAAGCGGCGCTGTTGCAGACAGCGCACTGGCGACTGACACAACCGCTTGCGCCAACCCGGGCCACAGTAAGTCCGTGTAGCCATTGGTTGCGAGTAATAAGCTCTTGGCATACAGCGTCCCGCCATCGGTTACGACGGCCAATTGATCATCGCCTTCCGTGACCCACAGTGCGCGGGAACCGGTAAAGATCGCACCACCGTGTTCGATGACCAGTCGTCCCAGTTCGCGCGCGTAGGAGAGTGGTTGCAGATTGCCGCCCTGTGAATGCAACATCACCCCGTCATAGGCATCTGTCCCTAATAGGTCTGCGCTTGCCTGGGGTGACAGGATTTCAGCTTCAATCCCATGCTCAACCCACTGCGAAGCCCGCTGGTTGATACTGGCAAGACCCTTGGCCCCAACCGCACCCTGAACGTAGCCATTTTCGATGAACTCACAGCGCAATCCCTCGTTCCGGATCAACGACGACAGCGCAGGAACAGCAGATTTTGCCAGGTTCAGAGCGTCCTCGGCATGGTTACGGCCATAGTGGTTGGCAATGTCGGCAAGGTCCATCTTCCAACCCGGATTAACTTGCCCGCCATTTCGACCCGAGCAGCCCTGTCCAATTTCCCCGGCATCGAGCACGGTTACATCCCGCCCTGCTGCCCGTAATGAAAGAGCGGCATTGAGCCCGGTAAAGCCTGCGCCAACGATGGCAACATCCGTTTCGTGATCGTGCTTCAAAGGCCGCGTTTCCGGGGCTTCGATGGCTGTAGCGGCCCAGAGGCCGTGGGAGTTTTTTGCGAGCGTTTCCATGGTTCTAAGCTTAGGCAGAGAACCGTATTTCACCAAGCATGAACAACACTGGTGCACGGTAGAAAAACTGAGCAAAGCGAGCGCGAGAACCAACGCTGAGCGCTCTGCGCCGATGAAGCGTGTTCTGGCCGTATCTCACTGCAAATGCGCAATGAATTGCTACCAGTTTGCAAGCGCAGTGAGGATAAGTTGCAATTTGCAACAAATCCGATTGGCCTCGAATCAACGATCCCTGAGGGGAGAGGCGACCCCATGAGACCAGCGTATCAAAAACAAATACCTTAAAATGAGATGCATTCATAAATTCAATTAATTGTCTGAATTTTTCATATAAAAAAGATCAAAAACCTAAAAAATAAACATCTAACAGCAAAATACCCTGCATTTGGATGTTCAATTGCTACAGAGTTGCGATAATGAAGCTTCTGTCTCGCATCGCTTTCCTAAGCAATTGATCGTGATCAATGAATAAACCGAACCGTTTAAAACGGCTTTTGACAGACACTGGCGAAGTTGCGCGTAGCGGCTGGTTGATTCCAGCTCTTATGGCGGCGTTCTTGTGTCTGAATGTCGGTTGGGTTTGGTCGGCACACGCAGAGATTACTAATGTCGCAGAGGTAACCGCGGCGCAGGAAGAGGATGTTGATTCGACGCCGGACAATCGCGATGTTGAACCTCTTGAAGACGATACGGCTTATGCAACCATCCATCCCCTCGGTTTCCTCGTACAGAAGAGCCTTGTGGGGGTGGTTTGGGATGAAAGTAGCGAAACGCACATCTTTGATTTTCACCTGAGGGGCAAAAACAACGGTACGGCGCGGCTCTACGACCTGTCTTTGATCGAAAACTTCCGTGACGGTCTGGGCTTTCTCGGCACAGACTATGTGTTTCAGGGCGTGGTGGACACCGGCGGAAAAGCGCCAGCTGTGGTTTATCAGCCCGCCGACGGGTTCACCCAGATTACGATTGATCCGACCTTTGATGGAGATCTTCAACTCGATGTTTTGAGTCCGGCTTCATCGCAGTTGGAAGCGGGTGCGGAGTTCGTCGTTGGCTTTTCAATCCGAGTTGACACGGACGTCTCCTATCTCGCGACAACGTTTCAGAATCAGGTCCGCGGTGAAGCCAATGGCGACAACAATAACAGCGGCATCGGCACCATTCCGCTGGTTGATCTCTCGGACAATGCTGACTTCGTTGCGAGCAGCGGTGGGGTCACAAACGTCGATAACGCGCCCGGCGATGTCCCGACGCCTCTGCCAGCGCTGCGGTTGGACAAGAGCCTGCGCTCTGTGACCTACCCTCTCAATCCCGGCCAAACTGAAAATGATATCGGTATGGTGTTTGAGTTCACGTTGCAGAACGTGGGAGAGCTCGATCTCTATAACCTCCAACTCGTCGATGATTTACTGGACCAGACCATGGTTGAGGAAATCCTGTCGGTGAGCATCACCAGTGGCACTTCAAGCGGAACGGTTTGGAATGCTTACGACATCGCGCAGGACTTTATCGGCTTTACCGATCCTTCCGGTGCACAGCTCACGCCTTTTCAGAACCTAGGTGGCGTCACTGTCGCGACATTAGAGCCGGACGACAGTGTGGAGGTTCTGATTGAGGTTGAGGCTCGTTTGAACCCAACCGAGTCCGAAACCTTCCTGAACACCGCAGCGGCCCAAGGCTATGTCGATCTGGATAATGATGGATCGCCTGAGACGGGGACCACGTCTGTCTATGATGACAGCGATGGTGATGGTGACCTCGATTTGGATGACCCCGATGATCTGGGCGAAGACGGGGGTGATGATCCGGTCAAGTTGCCTCTGATCGCGACAACCAAACTGGCTTCAGCTGATGGTGCAGTGAACATCGGTGGCAACCAGTACGAAGTCACCTACGAGCATGCCATTTACAATCTTGGCTCTTTGGATTTGGTCGACCTGACTTTTGTCGATGCCTTTTGTGAATTGAACTCGGATATCTTGACGCTTGATAGTGTCAGCGTCGGCGCCTTCGCCCTCAACGGCATACCAGCGGCTTCGTCCACTGGTGCCTTCACCGCATTCGAGCTGCTGCCCGCCTATATCACCGGTCCCGGTGGACCCGGCGTGAATTGCCCGCCAACACCGGGCAACGAAGCGACGGAAACACCGTTCACCAGTGGGAACGCCGTGCTGGAACCGGGTGACGTTTTGACCTTTGAGGCGACCCTGCAATTCACAATGGAGTCCGGGCTGCAGACCTTCATCCTCGAAAACATCGCAACCGCCTCGGGCTATGGGGATGCTGATGGGGATGGTCAGCCGGACGACACAAACGGCGATTTGATTCCCGATACCAAAGTCTCCGACGACAGCGGGGCGACCATCGATGAGAATGAAATTACCGTCGTGGGTCTCGCGACAATTCAGGTCGAGAAAGAGCTGATTGATGTTCAGCCGTCAAACCGGGTCGATGGTGACACCACGCTGATGACTTTCGAAATTCGGATTAACAACATTGGTCCGAAGTCCTTGGTCGACGTTCAGCTTACAGAGGATCTGGAAGGGCTACTAGGCGGGCTCTACGAGGCGGGCGGTCTGGTCGGCATCGAAACCATGCCAGCGCAGGTCGGGGTGCCCAATGATCCGGCTGTGACTGTTCTGACCTTCGATCCAACCTTCGATGGCACGACAGCGAACAGCAATATTCTGACCACTGAAAGCGCGATTGCGGGGCAAGATTCGGCGCGACTGACCTTCACCGTAGAGGTTGACCACGATAGTCCTTTGCTGCCGAACCCCTTGGTTAATTCGACGATTGCAACCGCTTATCCGGACAATGACGAAGACGGTAATGCGGACGCCGGCGCTGGGCAGCTCAGTGATACGTCGGACGACCGTTTCGACAATGACGCCGACTCAACCGAGACGCCAACGCCGCTGCCGTCCTTAAAAACCGCGAAGACTGTCAGCGTACCGTTTGCCACTGTCGGAACGTCTGGGGAAACGACCACGTTTGCGGGTCAGTTCGAATTTGCAATCACCAACACAAGTGATCTGCCAATCTACGGGTTATCCATGCTGGATGATTTCGTTGATGACCCTTATGTCCGGGAAGTTCAGTCCGCGACGGTTTCGGACATGACGTCTACCTTTGGTTCTTTTGACGGATCTGACATCGATCCAGCCTTTATTGTCGGCGTAGCAGCAGGCGGGGTAGCCCCGTCGACGCAGCCGTTCCTCGATACCCTCAGCAATACAACGCCCGTGTTGCAGGCCGGAGAAACGCTGACTTTCAAAGTTGATTTGACGATCGATCTCGAACCGTCGACGCCGGATACGGCGGATATCCTGAACAGTGCGCTAACGACTGGATACGTCGATCTCGACGGTGACGGCAGTATTGCCAACGATGGCGGCGCACGGATCGAAGATCGCAGTGATGTCGACGATGCCCTCGCACAGGATGGTCCGGATGAGGGGCTTGACGTGGGTGATGACCCGACACCGTTGCTCTTGGCTCGTCTGAGCGCTGCGCACTACTTTGAGATTAACCCACAAACCGGCACGATTGGCACCCAGAGCACGATTGATCCGAATTACGTTGAGTTCTTTGGCCGGGTTGTGGTGCAGAATACGGGTGATGTGCCGCTGACCAATGTCACGCTTGTTGCTGAAGACCCGGTCACGTGGGGCACAACCGTTCTGGTAGATCAGCCGCCGACCATCGCGGTTGCGCCGAACCAAGGTTCACCTTTCACGCCCGGAACCGCTTATGACCCGGCCCTGAACAACTTTAACCTTGCCGGTACGGGTTCCTTGCTGCGGGTAGGGGAGAAGACCGACATTCGCTTCCAGTTCCGCGTCGATCTGACCGATCCCAATATTGATCTGCCATGGTTCGAGACAGACCAGATCGTCGTTAGCGGTCAAGTTGCGGAAGAGCCGACCGGTCCGTTCGCGCCGCAGCCGCTGGTCTTTGGTCCCAACCTCGAGCCGATCATTGTCTATGATCTCTCAGACTCTGGCACCGATCCGCTCAGCTCCAACGCGGGAGCGCCGGGGGATACGGGCGGTACGGATGACCCAACGCCACTGAGTGCGCATACGGGTGTCGAGTTCCGTGTGCTCAAATCGGCGCAGCCAACAGCTCTGGTCGCCGGTGATTTCGTCAACTGGGAAGTTCGTGTGTTGAACACGGGCACGATTACCGGTGTGAATGTTGATATCGTCGATATTCTACCGCCGGGCTTTGCCTACGTGCGCAATACGGCGGAACTCGATGGTGTGCTCTTGGAGCCAACGATTGCTGTGCCGGGCGACTACCCCAAGCCGACGGCGGCTCCTGCGCTCGACATCGATGGCGCGGAACTGTTTGGCGAAGGCGAAGTGCTGGTTTGGCGTGTGGCGAGTTTCCCGGTGGGTGAAGAGTTGGTCTTCACCCTGCTGACCCAGGCGTCCATCGCTGTTGATCCCGGCCAGACTTTCATCAACCGCGCCTACGTCTACGACGAAAGCCAACCGGATGCCGACCGCATTCGCTCAAACATTGCCGAGGCTGAAGTCACGATCATCGCCGATCCGGTTTTTGATTGCGCTACGGTCATCGGGCAGGTTTTCCGTGACCGGAACAAGAACGGCTATCAGGACTCAGGCGAAGAAGGTATTGCCGGCGCGCGCATGGCGACGCTGGCCCGAGGGACCGCGCTGACCATCACCGGCGATGCCTATGGTCGCTACCATATTCCCTGTGCGGCAATCCCAAATGCTGACCGTGGTTCCAACATCATCGTCAAGCTGGATACGCGCACCCTGCCAGCGGGCTACAAGATGACGACTGAAAACCCTCGGGTGGTCCGTCTGACACCGGGTAAGGCGGTCAAGATGAACTTTGGTGCCGCGCCGGATCGTTTGGTGGAGTTGGACCTGAACCGCTGTGCCTTTGTTCGCGGGAGTCTTCAGCTCACCAAGGCTTCGCAGCAGGGTCTGCCAACGCTGCTCCAGACCCTTAAGGCGCAGCAATCAACGCTGCGGATCAGCTACCGCTACGATCGCAAAGATGCTGGCTTGGCTGAGCAGCGGATGCAGTTGCTGCAAAGTCTGTTGCGTCGCCTGTGGGCTTCGGCGGGTGGAAGCTACGATCTCGACATCGAAACGGAAACCATCCGCCTTGTCGGTGCGCCTCTCCAGTGTGCTCCAACCTCTGGGGAGTTGCTCGGACTTGGGCGCGTCGATGGCTTGCCTCCCGGCTCCATTCAAGTGACGGGTGAGGCACTGGCACGGTTCCGGGTGGAGCCGGGTTACCGCCTGTATATCTCGCCAGAAGGAACGTTCTATCTGGTCGAAGATTCGGCTGCGCTGGGTTCAGCAGGTTTGGATCTGAACCTTGGAGAGCTACCCTTGGGTTCTCGAATTGTGGATCCGGCCTCTGTTGGTGTGAGCATCGTTCCGAGGGGATTTGCTGTGGTGCAGACCCCAAAGGGACAGGTTCTGCTTAGCCCCATGACTCCTGAAGCGGCGCGCTCTGTCCAGAGCCTGACCAATGGTCTGAATTGAGATTTGTCTGATGAATAAGTTCAAGATCTTTCCTTTTGTTCTGAAGTCCACTGTGGCGCTGGGGATCCTGACCGACATCGCAGCCGGACAAACGGTTCCGGTTTCGAAGGCGGGCCTCTCTGGTGGGTCTTCGACTGAAGCGATCCTGGGTGCGAACATCGATTGGACGATCAAAATCGACAATCGGAATATGAGTGGTGCGATTGATTTTCGTCAGTCAACAACCCTGCAGCGTATCCGCTTGGTCGATCTTATTTCTGATGCGCATGAATACGTCGCGGACAGCTTCGAAGTGCCGTGGGACTTCACCATCATTGACGATGACGGGTCCTCAGCAACTGGCCTGAATAACGTCAAGGCCGAGACGGATTTTCTCTCCCCTGACGGTGCCTTCAAAACCCTCGAATTTGCCTCTGGCATTACAACGGTTTCGGATATCTCCAATCTCGGCGGTGGCGACGGGTGGGGGGTTGAATTCGCTGAGATCAATGGCGTGGATTACATCGTCTGGCTAAACCACCACTGTCCTGATGGTAAATGCCCGGTAGCTCAGTTGCAGTGCGTGAGCCCAACCACGCAAGACACCAACGGTGATCCATTGACCTGTCCGGGGCATCTCAAAGATATTGCTGAGATCGTAGGGCCGGGTGCTACGACATCAGACGCGTCTGATGTTTCCATCTATGACAACACCTACGCCTACTTTGCCTACGGCATTTCGGACACGGAAGACGGTTTTGGCTGCTGGAACATAGCCAGCAACACCGCTTGTAATGTTGGAAAGCATGCCATTTCCGATAACAACGGCAAAGACAAGCCGGCGTGGGTCGATACGGACCTTGATATCTCCGCATCGGGAAGAGCGTTTTCAGGCAACGACGACGGCGACCTCTACTGTTGGCGTGCTAACACGGGTGCTGCCTGTGGTGATCAGCCGTTCTATTCCAACGGGTCCAACACGACTTTTTCCGGCAAGGAAGGCCCGACGGGTATCCTCGATGACGACAACAATCGCTATTACTACTACGACCCCCGAGGGCAACTGAACTGTGTCAATGTTGGCGGTAACGGTGCCCAGAATGGGTCGCAGTGCAGCGCGTGGAACCCGCCATCTATTGATCTTCCAGACAACAAATATGCTCCCTTTTTCACCCGCAACACGGCCGGTGCCGTTAACGCTGTGTGTTTCCTCGATAACAAGGATATCAGCTGCTTTGACGAGGTAACCGGCGCAACCGTTAATACGGGCTCGGGTTACCTCTTTGACTCCCTGGATAAGCCCACATCCGGTTCGTACATCGCGCGCACCAATCGGCTCTACGTGGGGCAAAAAGGCAATCCCGTTTCGGCGTGTTGGGATTTCAATCAGGCTGGTAACGGGTACGGAGCGCAGTGTAATCCCGTGCTCGACCTTAGCGGGGTAGACAGCTATTACGCCTTGGGTGTGAGTGACAACATTGGTTGTGGTTTCTACAACACCCATGTCGGTGTCATTGGCTCCTTTGACTTGATCACCCATGAAATTCCCTGTGTGAACACGCGCGTGACAGCTGAGGTTTCAGCCAATGCGTTAGAGAACTTCTGTCGCTCCGGTCTGGCGGGCATAGCCAACACCAAATGGAACAATGTTTCCTTTGCGCAGTTTGACAGCGCGGATTTCTCAGATTTCTCCTTGCGCGTGACGGACTCGTCCGATTCCACTTTGGCCACCTATACCTTCAGCGGCGGCGCGCTGCAGTCCGCAGACAATATAGCCGTCTACGACATCCCAAATGATGGTGAGATATATTTCAAGGTAAGCGGTTTCCTTGCAGAGGGCGTTTCAAACCCGTTTGACCCCACGGCAACCAATCTTCCATCGGTAACGGTTGATTTTATAAACCAGCGTGAACTCGAAGCCTGTCTGAGCACGTTCGTGACCGAGGCATCATGCTCACCAGCGACGGTCGCCACTAACTACACAAAGCTTCGATACATTGCTCCTAACGAACCCCAAATCATCTATGGTGATGATACGGCGGTGCTCAATACCATTGAAGCCAACGCGCAGCCCTGTGGCATTGATCTGCAACTGTCAAAATCGCTCTATGAGAACAAGACGCTCGCCGCGATTTGCACCGTAAACAACACCTCCGACGATCCACGCGATACGGCGATGAACTGCGATGCGAGCTCGGGTGAACCTCTACCGGGCATCGCCTACTGCGACGACGAAGTGACCTATCGGATCAACGTAGAAAACCTTGGTCCCGCAGTGGCGACGAACATCGAGGTTACGGACTATCTGCCGGACAACTTTGAATACGTGCAAAGTGCGGTGGATCCCAACGTCGCCCAGACGACTTACACAGCCGGCCCTCAGGCACCTTTGGGCGGCACTCTGAGCCTTGACTGGACGCCGGGTCAAAGTCTCGGCGTTGGGTCGGTTGTTAACTGGGATGTCACTGGTTATGCCCGCTGCAACTAGGAAGCGAAAAACAGAAGAAAAACCTGTAAAATATTGAAAACACAGAAAAAAATGCTGTAATAACTAATAAAAATATGATTTATGGCTAATTAAGAAGCAATAAATCAGAAACTGCAATAACTGTGTTCTTCCAGCGAACAAGAACCGAGCAAATCGTTTTGAGATGGAGTAAAAAATGAGAAGAAACCCGATGAATCTGCTGGTGCTCCTGTTTGGAGTTCTGGCGTTTATGAGCAGCACAGCCAGCGCACAAATCGTTGAGGCGTGCGACGGCGCAAACGACTTGAATAACATTGCCGAAGTCACGGCTGCAGCTGAGTTAGACGTGGATTCGACGCCGGATAACCAGAGCACCAACCCAAACGAAGATGATACGGCACAGGATTGTACAACCATCACAAGCCTGATTGATCTTGAATTGAGCAAAGTCGTCTCTCGCAACATCACGCTGGACGGGATCTGCTCACCAAACAATGATTCCGGCAATAAACTCGATACGGCGGCAAACTGCGATGGGAACACCGGTAATGGTGATCCCAATGTTGTCTATTGCGGAGATGAAATTGAGTACAAGTTGGTCTTGTCAAACACGGGTGCCTCGACAGCGACTGGGATAACAGTAACCGATACCCTGCCTGCTGCGCTGGTTTATGACAGCAGCACTGGCGGTGACAGCGACTCCTACGATGCTGGAACAAACGAGGTTTCATGGACCGTAAACAGTCTGGCAAAGGCCACTTCAGTTGACCTTTTTGTCATTGCTGACGTGACCTGTTCATAGGCAATTCAAACCCTGAAGCCCTTCGTTGGCTGATGAAAAAGAAGGTGCTTGCCCTGCTTGGTGTGAGCACCTTTTTATTTTGGCGGAAATACACCAAGCTGGACCCAAGGCTGTTGTTTCCTGAGACCGGAGAAGGGCGTGACTGTGACGAAACTGCTGTCTGAAGGCTATCAGCAGTTGCTGGACGAGGCTTTGACCCGAGGATTGGTTTTCCAAAATCTGCGGCTGGGGACCGGTCCGTTTGGAGCTTCACTTTATCCAATTGATCCCAAGCGCCCCGTACACCTGTACGTGCCGGAAACCTTGCTGCTTGATCTGAGTCTGGTCGATTTCAACGCTAATCAGATAGGCGAAGAGGTCACCCTCCCGGACGAGAGTCTTCGGGCTTTCTTCAATCGCTATCTGAGCCTGATTATTCCCGAAACGGCCATAGAACAGCGTCTGCGACTGGAAGAGGAAATTAAAGCCGAAGACCTGTCTGCATGGGCCTACGGCAAAAACCTTAATTCGCTTTCGACCTTTCTCAGTATCAGCGCTGGGGTCGAAGCCATACGCCTGCGCTTGGCCAGAGCCCGCACCTTTACCTACGAAGGTAAGGCGGTGCTGATGCCCATTCTTGATCTGGCCAATCATGCCAACGCAGGTCTTAGTTTCCGGACTCAAAAAGGCATCTATATCGACGGTACTTCTGCCACCGATGAGCTGTTCGTGACCTATGGTTCAAAAGACAGTCTTCATCTGCTGAACACCTATTCCTTCCTTTCGCCCTGTAGCCTTGCCTTTGCCATGCCCTGTTCCTTCAATCTGAAAAGCCACGCAGTTCGTGCTTCTCGTCTGGTGGTTCTGGACAGTCTGAACGAGATGTCACCGGGCAAGTCCGGTTTCCCCGCGCTTTCGACGCTGGCGGACGGTACGGCACGTCTGTCTTGGGCCATGTTGGGCTTCAAGGATCAGCCCAAACTGCCGCTACAAATCTGGCAACGGGTGTGTCAGCTGCTGGGTGTCACAGATGGTCTTTCAATGTTCAACATCATGCGCCGCTATGCGGCTCAGCGGGCGACCGAATTGGAGGAACGAGGCCAGCAGGTCAGAGACGAAGAGTTGCGCCGCCTGCTGTGTCAGGCAGCGCAGGATTATCTCGCGGCTTTAGATCATGTTGCGGCGGACTAGGGGCGTTCTGGAATATCGACCTTTTTGCCCCGCGGGATTTCAGCCTGTTCATCATAGAACGGCACGTCGTGCAGCTCGCCTGCATGCATCTGACCATCGACGCAACGAATTTGGACCGCTTCGCCACTCTGGTGGCTGCTTTGGTCAAGCAGAACAAAGCCGATGCCGTGCTGCAGGAAAGGCGACACGACCCCCGCCGTCACGCGACCAATTACTCGGTCACCCTGCATGACTTCCCCTTGGATCAGTGGCGCAGCATCCGGACACTTTAAGCCGGTCATGCGGGGTTCTTTGTTCGCTTGCTCAAGGGCTGTTTTGCCAATGAAGTCGGCCTTGTGCATGTCCACAAACCGGCCAAGCCCCATATCAAACGGAGTGGTGAATTCGTTAAAGTCGGTCCCTGCGTTCAGGATACCGGCCTCGATCCGGCGGATGTTCATGGAGTCCAGCCCAAACAGGGTCATGCCGTGCGGTTTTCCAGCAGCTTCAAGGTGGGCCCACAGTGCTTCAGCATCGTGGTGAGGCTCGATGTAGAACTCCCAACCCAACTCGTTGGTGTAACCCGTGCGGGTGACATAGACGTGCTGACCGCCAAAGTTCACTTTTGCTATGGCGAAATACCCGAAAGGTTCGGGCAATTTTCCGTCTGCACTTGCTGCTGCAAGCACGTCTAATGAGGTCGGCCCCTGGACCTGTGAGACATAAACCTGCGGGTCCGAGATTGTGACGTCCATATCGACAGCATGGGCGCGCGCCCAGCTGTAGAAATCCCCATCTGCCTGCACGTACCAAAACGTGTCAGCCGATAGTCGCATCAGGATCCCGTCCACGATCAAGCCGCCGTCGTGGTAGCAGGCAAGACCATAGCCACAGCGCATGGGTTTGATTTTGGTAATATCCTTGGTGAACAGCTTATCGAGCAAACGCTCCGCATCCGGGCCTTTGAACTGAACCGGAAATTCGCCTGTGTGCAGGACAGCGGATTTCTGGCGCAGTTGCCAATAGCCGTCTTCGACGCTCTGATCATCGTATTTCAGCGTCATGAACCGGCGGTTATAGACCGTGTAACTGGGACCCATATCGGCTTCCAGCGCGTGAAAGCGATGGCGACTCATATTGAAATCCCATCCTGAACCAGAAAGGTTTCTGACCACGCTTCTGGTTTTTCCGTCGCCGCTGCCTAACATGGATATTCTCCCTCAAAACTCGAAATCTCACAGAAAGCTTAGCGCGACATGATTCGATCAAGCGACTCATTTGATCTTTGCTGAAGTTAAGATAATCTAAACTCCATGTCTGATGCCATGCCCTCCCTCAATGCCCTCCGCGCCTTTGAAGCGGTTTCTCAGTCGCTGAGCTATAAAATAGCTGCAGAAAAACTGCGGGTGTCTCCGGCTGCGGTTAAGCAGTTGGTGAGTAAGTTGGAGGACCAGCTTGACGTCAGACTGATCCGGCGAAAAGGGCATGGGCTGGAGTTGACGGAAGCGGGAAAGGCAGGGGTTACGCGCTTGTCTGACGGCTTTCATGCGCTGGAGCAGGCTACGGCGCTGATGAGGGCCTCGGTCAAGCAGGGTACGCGTTTGGTCATATCGGCTGAGCCCTTCTTTGCTCAGTCCTGGTTGGTGCCGCGCCTCCAGCGTTTTCGAGACGCCAATCCGGGCGTCGATGTCCTGATCGACTCATCTTTGGAGATCAAAGACCTAACGCGTGACACGATAGATGGGGCGATACGCTATGGTGTCGCGACGGACGATCAACAGCGGAGCATTCGGCTTTTTGGTGACGCTGTGATGCCGCTGTGCAGTCCGGGACTGCTGGGTGATGGTGGTCTTGAGGAGCTGATGCAGCAGACCTTTTTGCACTGGGACCTTCGCCCGGCGCCTTGGGCTAAGGAGACGGCTCGATGGTTTGACTTCAGCTACTTTTGGCAGGAAGCCGGGCTGGGGCCTTTTGAGGCCGCCAACAATATCCATTTCAGTGACTACAACCTCGCCATTCAGGCCGCTCTGGCCGGGCAGGGTGTTGTTCTGGGAAGCCTGCCCATCCTGCATGAAATTGTCGAGCAAGGCATGCTGGTTCCTGCTGTAAGCAGTCGGTTGAAAACAAACATCGGCTACGATTTCGTGATGTCTCCTAACGCTGCGGGCTGGGGTCTTGCTGAGCGGTTTCGCGCTTGGTTGCTTGATGAGGCGAAGGTGCTGGACGGCGTCATGGTTT
Source organism: Alphaproteobacteria bacterium (assembly GCA_049612785.1). GTDB lineage: Bacteria > Pseudomonadota > Alphaproteobacteria > UBA7985 > UBA7985 > UBA7985. Next base: position 20,486 of record JBMZBW010000006.1, read on the forward strand.
GATCCGTTTCGGTGCGCTCATTTGGCGCTCTGTTTCCTGTGGTCTGGTCGCACTAGTTGGGGCTGATAGGAAAAATCACCGTGAAGCTTCGAGCCATGACCCCCTTTGCCAGCCCCATAGAAGCCACTGCAGACTTCGCCCAAGCGCGTCTCGCCGACTATCTGCCCAAGGCAGGGCGAACCTATGCCGCTGGGCGAAATTTTGACTTGGGCCCCGGAGAGCACAGGGCGGTTTCCGGCCTGTCGCCGTGGCTGCGGCATCGGTTGGTTCTGGAAACAGACGTACTAGAGGCCGTTTTGCGCCGTCACGGTTTTGCAGCTTCGGAAAAGTTCGTGCAGGAGGTGTTTTGGCGCAATTATTTCAAGGGCTGGCTGGAGCATCGCCCCGAAGTCTGGCGGCGTTATCGGGCTGATCTGGTGGCTCAACTGGGTTTGCTCGACAAAGATGCCAGCCTCACAGCGCGCTATGAAGAAGCAACAGAAGGGCGCACCGGTATCGATTGCTTCGACGCTTGGGCGCAGGAATTACAGCAGACCCATTACCTGCACAACCACGCCCGCATGTGGTTTGCCAGCATTTGGATTTTTACACTCAAGTTGCCTTGGGTGCTGGGTGCTGATTTCTTCTTCCGTAATTTGCTGGATGGTGATCCAGCGTCCAATACCTGTTCCTGGCGGTGGGTCGCTGGCCTGCACACCGCCGGTAAAACCTATCTGGCGCGACCGGCAAACATTGAAGAATACACCAAGGGCCGGTTCAAACCGGAGGGGCAGCTTGCACCCAGCGCGCTGGCGCTCGAAGAAGCCGATCTTGGCCCAAGGGTACCACCGGTCTTTGAACTGCCGGATGTCGCAGGTCAGCGGGTTGGTTTGCTGATCACAGCGGAGGATTGCGCGGCTCACCGATTAGAAGGTTTAGCGCATCCAGCGGCACTTTTTGCCTGGACCGAGCCGGTACGCCGCTCTCTGCACGAGACAGCAAAAACGGTTGATGCCTTTGGCGTTCACGCAGTGGAAAGCGCAGGTGCGGCGGCATCAGAACAGTTCTCTCTGCCATGCTGCACGGCGGAGAAGGACGAGCCGGCAGCGGATGCTATGGCGCGCTGGGCCCGTGAGAATGCGCTGGATTGTGTGCTAACGGCCAAAATGCCAATCGGCCCTGTGCGCCGCGCCGTTCATGCCGCCGCAACCGCGCATGATCTGCGGCTGATCGAGATCACACGCGACTATGATCAGGCTGTTTGGCCCCATGCGCGGGCGGGATTTTTCGGGCTTAAAAAGAAAATTCCCTCAATCATTGCCGAGCTGGGCTTAGCCTAGTTCCAACCGCTCAAAGCGGGAGATCAAGCTGGTCTTTGGCTTTGGTCTGTGTGCGGGGTTTTGGCCGCCTCCCTACCTGCGGGATGTTGGCTTTCCGACTGCCGTGACGGTCCTGAATGGCGTCAGCTTTGGCACGAAACCCCTGCTCACGCCGGACAGCCCAAATCTTGTCGCGCGCTTCCTTGGCGGCAGTGAGGTAGTCGACCACAGGGAAGGGATAGGATTTGCCGAGTATTTTGCCAGCCTGATCCGACTTCCACGGTTCATGGATTTCATCGTCTGGCAGGGCGGCCAGCTCGGGCACCCATTGTCGGACAAAGGTGCCTGCAGGATCTTGATCAAAGCCTTGTTTGACAGGGTTGTAGATTCGGATCGTGTTGATGCCTGTTGTACCGGACTGCATCTGAACCTGCGGCCAGTGAATACCCGGCTCATAGTCGACAAAGTATCGCGCCAGCTGCTCCCCCGGTTCGCGCCAGTCCAGCCAGAGGTGGTAGCTCGCTACCGCCATCACCATCGCTCGCATGCGGAAGTTCAGCCATCCTGTCGCGCGAAGAGAGCGCATGCAGGCATCGACAAAAGGAAGGCCGGTTTCGCCCTGTGACCATGCCTGAAAATGCGCGCTGTCGCGCTGCTTGCTGCGAATGTCATCGTACGCGGGATGGAAGTTACGGAACTCAACAGCGGGCTGATCTTCCAGCTTTTGCGTGAAGTGGTCCCGCCAGTGAAGCCGCGCTTGAAAAGACGACATTGACCCCGACCAACCATCCCTTGCGCCGGCCTGCTTGACGGCCAGTTTGCGACGCCAAGCAGCCTGGGCAATCTCTCGCATCGATAGCGTGCCCCAAGCCAGATGCGGCGACAGGCGCGAGCAGTGGACCGCCCCCCGTGATGGGCTCGACATGGCTTGGCGGTAGGGTTGCCCTCGGGTGCTGAGAAAGCTGTTCAAGCGCTCAACCCCTGCTGCGCGGCCACCGGCCTGCGCATGGGGACACAGGTCCGGCGCGAGCCTCAGGTCACTTTTGGTCGGGATGGAGCCTGCGTTAACATCGGGAAAGGGTGGCAGTGCTTGGGGTGCGGGTGTCAGGGCCTGCGACATGGTTTGATCCCAACGCCGCGCCCAGCCATTCCTCTGCTTGAGCCGCCGGATCACTCCAGCAGGTTGGACTTCATGCCATTCAATGCCGTGCGCGCGGGTCCAGGCCAAAACCCGTTGGTCTCTGTCATAGGTCCAGGCATTGCCGGTTTCTTCGTGTGACCAGAGCGTAAAGGGCCCGATCTCTCGATGCAGTACCTCCAGAACCGCAACCGCGTCACCCAAACGGCAGACCAACGGTTGGCCCCGACTTGCCAGATCCTCGCGCAGTTCTTGCAGACTCGCCTCAACAAAGTCCCACTGACGGCCCGAAGCATCAGGCAAAGCCCACCATTCAGGCTCTGCAATATAAAGCGGCAATACGGGACCGCGCGCTGCGGCTCGCGCAAGCGGGACGTGATCTGCCGAGCGCAGGTCACGCTTGAACCAAACGATCTGCAGAGGATGACGATGTTTCATGGGTGCCAACTTAGTCCGCTGGCCTCGGTTGCCGAACCGGTGTTTTGTCGCAAGGGGGCTGTGTCTCTGCCCGCAGCGATGATCAATTGATCCTACTGCAAGTCCAAGGCAGGGTGAGGACATGACTGAGAGAACAAAAGTGCTTCAACTCGTCGAGGGATCAGGCTCCGGCCCAGTGCTGACCTGCGACACGGGGATCAGCTTCTGGGGCGGGATTGATCCGCTGAGCGGAAGGGTGATCGATGTTCACCATCCCAACCACGGTGACTGCGTTGCTGATCAAGTGTTGGTCATGCCAACTTCGCGCGGGTCCTGCAGCGGCAGTGGCGTTTTGCTCGAACTTGCACTGAATGGAAAAGCGCCAGCCGCTCTTTTGTTTTGCGAAGACGAAGAAACCCTAACGCTTGGCGCGCTGGTCGCAGGTCGAATCTTTGACAAAACCGTCCCCGTTTGTCGTGTGAGTAAGGCAATTTTCGAGCGCGTCCAACGGGCGCAAACCATCACCATCGATGACGGTTTGTTGCACGTGGATACAGACCCTTTCCCGGTCGAACGCCTGACCCCTGAAACGCTCGAACTCACCGCCACTGATCGTCGATTACTTGCGGGCGAGGAAGGCGCTGCGAAACGGATCGCAATGGAAGTCCTGTGCCAGATGGCTGTATCACAAGGGGCGAAGCGCTTGCACGACGTGACGCGGGGGCATATCGACGGCTGCATTCTCGCCCATGACGCTAACCTGATTTTTGCGGAAAAACTGGCCGAAATGGGTGCTGCGGTTCGCATCCCGACAACGATCAACGCGATTTCGGTGGATCGTGAAAACTGGCCCGGGCAGGGGTGGTCGGAGGATTTCGGCGGCAAAGCCAGCCGCTTGGCGGACGCCTATGTCCGCATGGGGGCGCAACCGACTTTCACCTGTGCGCCTTACCTGCTGGACGAGCCGCCACAGACAGGTGAAGCGATAGGATGGTCTGAGTCGAATGCCGTTATTTTTGCCAATTCTGTTTTAGGCGCACGGACGGTCAAACACCCCGATTATCTGGATTTGTTCATCGCCATGACGGGCCGAGCGCCGCTGGCTGGAGTTTATGAAGACGCGGGACGCCGACCCCGCCGCCGTGTTGACGTGTCTCTGCCGGAGGCGGCAGGCGCTGATGAGTCACTCTGGGCGCTGCTGGGCTGGCTGATTGGGCGTGCTGCGCCAGATCGAATTCCGCTGGTAACAGGACTGGAGGACGCTGAGCTGACGCAGGATGATCTGAAATCCATCTGCGCTGCCTTTGGTACAACATCCGGCGCGCCCCTGCTTCATCTCGCAGGCCACACGCCGGAAGCACATTTGCCCCTTACTGAGGATGCTGATTCCGTCACCATCGGGGCTCCGGAATTTTCCTTGGCCTGGCGGGAACTGAATCAGGCAACGGAACCCGTCGATCTGGTCGCAATCGGCAGCCCGCACGCTTCGCTGGAGGAATGCCATCGCCTCGCAGAGTTGATTGGCGAAAAAACGTGTGGGTCGGTACCCATGATCGTTACCGTCGGGCGTAATGTTCGGGATAAAGCGCAGGCTGATGGAACATTGGAGCACTTAAAAAAAGCGGGGGTGCGGGTGATCCCTGATATTTGCTGGTGTTCCATTACCGAGCCGGTGTTTCCGCCAGCAGCAAAAAGTATTCTCACCAATTCAGGCAAGTACGCCCACTATGCCTTTGGTCTGTCTGGTCGTCACGTTCGACTGGGGGGGCTGGCTGACTGTGTCGATGCTGCTGTCAATGGGCAGGAACCACGCGTTCCAGAATGGTTAAAACAAGTCTGACGCGTATATTTGCCCTCTGAGATTGCATTTTATTTTATAAAATCTTTTTTGACGAAAATCATTTAATTATTTGAAGTGATTAGATCACGTAAAAATAATGAGTTCTTTTTCGAGTTTAATTCTCTTAAGATTGGGTCGTTAGTTTTTTGTAAGTGACCAATTCAAAAAATATTTATGCCGATGAGAATTCAGATTCATCTGATTGATGTTGTGAGCATATGGATTTCCATTATGTCATTCATCATGCTTAATCGAGCTATAGAATTCGTCTCGACTTCAAACGTAATGGTGATCGATCCTATTTTTTACATAGGATTCACCAACAAAGCCGCTGTCATTTCCATAATTGTTGGTCCGATTTTTTTCTTTGTGATGAGGTTATTCAAAAGGACGTCTATTTGGGATCTGTTTATTGGGGTTTTAGCGGTCGCGATTTTTACGATTGCCTTGCGCTTGGGCAGCTGTAACCTCAAGCTGTTTGATGATCATGTCTATGCTTCAGGATTTGATCCATCACTCGATCACAGAACGCAGTGTGCCTATTTCGCTCTGTTGAATTTCGTTATTACTTTGCCGAAGATGATGGCCTTGGTTTTGGTGTTTGGGCTGATGCGCAGTTTTTTGTATCGCATTTTTGGGCTGCAAAATTCGGCTTAGATCAGCGGCAAAGTTCGACGCGCAGCAAACCTCGGAAAACCTAACCACGATCAAGCAGCAACAGGGCTGATTGATGTTTCTAGGGGGTCATTATGCCCGGTCCCAAAGTTGTACAGGTCACAGGTGACACCGAAGTACCGGCCAGAGTCTCTGTCGTTATCATCGGCGGCGGGATCATTGGCACTTCGGTTGCGCTGGAGTTGGCCGACCGGGGTGTCTCGGTCGCCCTTTGTGAGAAAGGCGGCATTGGTCACGAGCAGTCCAGCCGGAACTGGGGCTGGGTCCGCGCTGGTGATCGGGATCCTCGGGAACTGCCCCTTATGCTCCGTGCCCTGGAGCATTGGGATGGTATGGCGGAGCGCACGGGGCGCGATGTTGGCTTTACGCGATCCGGAATTGCTTTCGCCATTCATTCTGCGGGAGAGGCCGAGCACCTCGCGCGTTGGCGAACGCAGGCAACGCAAATCGGTGTCAGCTCTCAGATGCTGTCCGAGCACCAATTCAGGGCAGCTTTTCCGGATGCTCCCCAAACAGGATTTGGCGGCATGGTCACACCGCTCGATGGTCGGGCGGAACCACAGAAGGCAGCGCCGGCCATCGCAGAAGCAGCACGGGCCCGCGGAGCAGCAATTCTCACGGAGTGCGCCGTGCGCGGCGTTGAGACCGCGGGTGGCACTGTAAGCGCCGTTGTTACGGAGCGGGGAACCATTGCCTGTGAAGCCGCCGTTATTGCCGGTGGCGCTTGGAGCAAGTTGCTGATCAGGGACCAAGGGCTTTATTTCCCGCAACTCCACGTCATGAATTCAGTTTTGCGGACAACTCCAGTTCAAGGCGGACCTGAAACAGCGCTTTGGACAGAAGATTTTGCCTTTCGTAAGCGTCAGGACGGAGGCTACACGATCGCAAATGGTTCAGCGAACATCGTGGATCTGGTGCCAGACAGTTTGCGGTATGGACTGCATTTTCATCGGCTGCTGCGTGCCAACTGGAAAAGCATGCATCTGCGCCTTTCCGGGCAGTTTCTCGAAGAAGTCCCAGCAGGTTTTGGCTGGTCGAGGGATAAACCCAGTCCTTTTGAGAAAACGCGGGTGCTAGATCCTCAGCCGTCGCGGCGCTTTACAAAAGGGCTGATGGATCAGCTTTCTCTGCAATGGCCGGTCTTTGCCAAGGCTGAAATTGCTCAGAGCTGGGCTGGTTACATCGACATGACGCCGGATGAAATTCCGGTCATTGCACCCATCATCGCCAGGCCCGGCCTGTTCTTGGCGTCGGGTTTCTCCGGCCATGGATTTGGAATTGGTCCCGGCGCTGGCGAACTGATGGCTGACCTCGTGATGGGACGGACACCCGTCGTGGACCCTTCAGCCTTTCGGTTTGAGCGTTTTTCCGACGGATCGCCCGTTCAATTAATGACGGATGTCCTGCACTGATTGATCCTTGTTCTGAGGTCAGGCAGGGTTCTTTTCGCGAAAAGGAGACTGGTCCCATGGATAAAATCGAGCTTTGCTATCTCTCAGCGCGGGATGTGCTTGCGAAATTCGCCGCGAAAGATATTTCGCCGCTTGAGTATCTCGACACGCTGATCGAGCGCACCGAACAGGTAAACTCAGAGATTAACGCCTACACAGAAACCTTTTTCGACGAGGCCCGGCATCAGGCCAAACAAGCTGAGACAGCCTATGTGCAAGGAAAAGCCCGTCCTATGGAAGGCTTGCCCGTTGCGATCAAGGATGTTCACCGGATGGCGGGCAAGAAGACGACCCAGGGTTCCATCACGCTGAAAGACCATATCGACGACGTCTCTGACCCCATGATCGAACGAATGGAGGCGGCAGGAGCCATTTTTCATGCTCGGACGACAACGCCTGAATTTTGTCTTTCCGGGGTCTGCAACAGCAAGCTGTGGGGCGTGACGCGCAATCCATTCAATCTGGAGTTCGGTCCCGGCGGTTCATCAGGTGGCTCAGCGGCTGCACTTGCAGCAGGCATGACGCCTCTGGCAACGGGGACCGATATCGGCGGCTCTATTCGAATTCCAGCCAGTTCATGCGGATTGACGGGCTATAAGCCCCCACACGGCAGGAATCCTGATGGCCCGCCAGCCAATTTTGACCGCTATAATCACTGCGGTTTTCTGGCTCGGAATGTAGGTGATATCGCGCTGGGTCAGAACATTGTTTCCGGCCCCCATCCTTTGGACCATGACAGCTTGCGGGATCGCGTAGACGTGCCCTTGGCGCAGGGCGCTGCGCCGCTCCGGATCGCATTATCCATGGACTTGGGCTACGTGCCGCTGGATGACGACGTGCGCCAGAATACAATGGACGCGGTAGAGGCGCTGCGGGCATCGGGGTGCGTGGTGGAAGCGGTTGATCTCGATTGGGGGCCGTGGGTGGATGAAGCGTCTATGCGCTGGTTTACCGCCATGCACTTTGGACGGATACCCTTGTGGAAAGCCAAAGATCAAAGAGAGGTTCTGACCCACTATGCCGCTGCTGCTGCTGATTTGGCGGCAGAATTGGGTCAAGATGACGTTGCACTTTCATGGGAAGCGCAGCACCGCATGTATCAGACCCTTGGCCCGGTGTTGGCGAACTATGACGTTCTTATCACGCCAACTATCTCAGTTGGGGCGGTGCGGGCAGAACATGATCCGGTTGGTCCAACGCTTGAGGTCGCAGGCTTGCGGGTGGATGGCGAGTATGGCTGGTTGCTGACCCATCAGTTCAACATGCAGCACAATTGTCCGGTCATCAGCTTACCAACAGGCCGCGACCGATTTGGGGTTCCAACGGGCCTGCAGATTGTTGCTCCTACCTTCGACGATTTAGCGCTGTTCCGTGCGGCCTATACCTATGAGCACGCCATGGCTTCGGCGTTCTTGCCGCATGGCCGTCTGCCATTTTCAGACTGAAACAAGCCTACAAGAGGTTTTCCACCACTTTAACCAAACCGGCACATAACCGTAACAGAACGTTCATATGGGTTCGCCAAAACGCATAGTGGAAGGCGGGCAAATGGTTGCGCGCTTCTCAAGCACCTGATGCACACCAAACTTGGAGATATCCATATGCGTCTCGTTTCCGTCACTCTGGCAGGTCTGCTGATTGCTGGCACTGCCTCCGCGCAGCGCGCTGAAACCATTTCTATCGTTGGTTCTTCCACCGTATTTCCATTCGCAACGAAGGTCGCAGAAACCTTTGGTGAAACCACAGACTTCAACACGCCCGTCATCGAATCCACGGGTTCCGGCGGCGGCATGAAGCTGTTTTGCGCAGGTGTTGGTGTTGACCACCCAGACATTACGAACTCATCCCGCGCGATGAAGTCATCTGAGGCAGAAACCTGCAGCGCAAACGGCGTTGAATTCACGGAATTTGTTGTCGGCTTTGATGGTATCGTTGTTGCGAACTCCAATGACGCAGGCGTTCTGAACCTTTCCCGCGCGATCCTGACCAAGGCGCTGCTGGCTGAGGTTCCAAATGCTGATTGTTCGGCTTACGAGGAAAATGGCGCGATGACCTGGGCTGATGTCGACTCATCCCTGCCGGCGACCAAGATTGAAGTTCTGGGTCCACCAACCTCCTCAGGCACCCGCGACGCATTCGAAGAGCTGGTTTTCGAAACCGCACTGAAGGACATGGGCTGTTCCAAGGACATGATCAAAAAGGCGTCTGTTCGTGAAGATGGCCTCTATGTCGAGGCTGGCGAAAATGACACGCTGATCGTTGATCAGCTGGCGGCTAACCCCGACGCGGTTGGTATCTTTGGTTACTCCTTCCTCGCGAACAACGCTGACCGGATTCAGGGCGCGAACATTGAAGGCGTGGAGCCAACTTTCGAAAACATTGCTGCTGGTGACTACAAAGTTTCCCGCTCTCTGTTCTTCTACGTGAAAAACAACCACGTAGGCGTCATTCCGGGCATTGCTGAGTACGTCATCGAGTTCACGGCTGAAGAAGCATTTGGTCCTGGGGGCTACCTTGAGCCAATCGGCCTGATCCCTCTGCCAGAAGACCAGCGCATCGAAAATGCCGATAAGGCGTTCGAGCTCTAAGCTTCAAACGTAAACTGGTGTCCTGACGGTTCATCGGACACCAGATAGAAGAAGAGGCCAGCAACGCGACACCAAGCGCGTCCGCTGGCCTTTTTTGTGCGCTCATGGATCATTGACCCAGCCCATTCAGGCTGAGAAGTTCAGACCCAGCATCTTTCGGGTAAGGCATCCATGACTGAAACAGCAGACATCCTGATTGTTGGGGGCGGTATCATTGGTATCGCAACGGCATTGGAGCTCCAAACGCGTGACCCCTCGTCCGCGATTGTTTTGCTTGAAAAAGAAGCAGTGCCCGCAGCCCACCAGACCGGACACAACTCCGGCGTCATTCATGCGGGTGTTTACTACGCTCCGGGCAGCAAAAAGGCGCGATTCTGCCGCGAAGGGGTCAGAGCCACCGAAGAGTTTTGCACCGAGCACGGTCTGGCCTTTGATCGCGTCGGTAAGCTGATCGTCGCCACGGATGAGCGGGAGCTCGAAGGCTTGGAAAAGCTGGGTCAGCGGGCGCGGGAGAACCAGATCCGAATTGAAGACGTGGATCAGCAGGGCGTTCGGCAGCTGGAGCCGCACATCAACGCAATCGCTGCGCTGCTTTCACCGACCACGGGCATTACCAACTACCGACGGATCGCCGAAGTTATGGCCGAGCTGTTCATCGCCCGAGGTGGGGCAATCCGGTATGGAGAGCGGGTGGTTTCATGCCACGAAGGACAGGATTTTGTCCGCGTGAAGACCGAAACCGGGCAGTATGAAGCGGGTCTTGCCGTCACCTGTGCGGGCTTGCACTCGGACCGCTTGATCCGGGCCTTTGGTCATGACCCAGGCTACTGCGTTGTACCGTTTCGCGGTGAATACTACCGCCTCGCAAACCAACCAGACGACCTTGTCAGTCACCTGATCTATCCTGTCCCAGACCCAAGCCGCCCCTTTCTTGGCGTTCACCTGACCAAAAAGCTGGATGGTGGTTTCACCGTTGGGCCCAATGCCGTGCTGGCCTTCAAGCGCGAAGGTTATCGGCGCACAGATGTTTCGATGGGCGATATGGTGGAGACGCTGGGTTATCGCGGGTTCTGGGCGCTCCTGGCTAAGAACGCGGGCGCAGCGACGTCAGAGCTATGGTCCTCAGCGCTCAAGCAAGCCTATCTGTCAAAAGTTCAGCGGTACTGCTCTCGGGTGCGGCTGCAGGACCTGCAACCTTACCCCTCCGGCGTACGCGCGCAGGCGATTGCACCCGATGGCAGCATCATCGATGACTTTTTGTTTATCCGCAGCGGGCGGTGTCTGCACGTGGGCAACGCGCCGTCTCCGGCGGCGACATCGTGCATTCCGATTGCGCAGCATATCGCTGACGAGTTGGCTTTGCTCGGTTAAAGCCCGAAGACCTCTCTGGCACTTTTTCCGCTGGCCAAGCCGTCGATCCATTCGGCTTCGAGGGCGAGCTTGGCCTGAGCATCGCGCAGCCGTTGCACAGCCATCTGGGGCGAAAGTGCAGCCAGACCATCCCGATCCCCCAGCACAAGATCGCCCGGCTTAATGTCCACCCCGCCGACCGTGACGGATGCGTTGATGGACCCGTCATTGGCGCTGGTCGGTCCGAGTGGATTTACGCTCAACGCGAACACCGGAAAATCGGCCCAACTCCCCAAATCAGAGATGTCACGCACCGCGCCATGCACCACCAAGCCAGCACAGCCTTTCGCGCGCAGGTGACCGCCCAGGATCTCGCCAATGACCGCGTGGCTCGTTTGCGCGCCGGCGTCGATGACGACGACCTGACCGGCACGAACGTTATCGAGCGCATGCACAACTGCACCAAAATCAGGCGGGGTGCATGATACCGTCAGGGCAGGGCCAGCCATTTTTATCGGGCGGTCGTGCATGGTTTGGGCCCTGACTGCGGGATTGATCTGACACTCCGGGAGCAAATCAACAGCCACGCTCACGGGAATATCGCGCCAAGCCTGTATCAGAGACTCTTCTAGTGCGGGGGTGTTTGGCGTGTGGACTGTAACGCTCATATCAATCGACCTTTGCTGACCGTCTCTGACTTCAGGGGGTTGCGCCTAGTGTTTGCGCGATTGGTTGGCGGGTCAACTCCGAGCTTGTTCCTTGCGCAGGCTTGCTTGGACTGGATAAGCGAGGCAGAACCAAAGGGTATTGTCGAAGAGAGATTGAGTAACCGTTCATGGCTGAAACGAAAACGTCTGGTGCTATTCTGGATCAATCTGCCGAAACGTTGGTGGCCCAACTCAGGTCGCGGGAGCTATCGGCTGAAAGCGTGATGAAAGCCACGCTCGCGCGCATCGAAGAGCGTAATCCTGCGGTTAATGCCCTGGTTGGTATGGCGGACCCTGAAGACCTGCTGAGGCAGGCGCGGGAAATGGACAAAGGTCCCATTCTTGGACCGCTCCACGGATTGCCCTTAGCAATCAAGGATCTGGTGAATGTCAAAGGGCTCCGTTCAACGCAAGGTTCACCCATCTTTGCGGACTTTGTGCCGGACGAGGATGACGCTTTGGCAGCTCGGTTGCGCGCTGCAGGGGCGATCCTGATTGGCAAGACCAATGTTCCCGAGTTCGGTCTGGGTTCTCATACATTTAACCCGGTCTATGGCCGCACCAACAATCCTTACAATTCGGCTCTTACGTGCGGTGGATCGTCGGGTGGGGCTGGTGTTGCTCTGGCACTGGGGATGGTGGCGCTGGCCGATGGGTCCGATATGATGGGTTCCCTGCGCAATCCGGCAGCGTGGAGCAACGTTTACGGCTTTCGACCCAGTTGGGGCCGGGTGCCGGCAGAACCGGCGCAAGATCGTCGTCTGCATCAATTATCGACCAGTGGCCCCATGGCGCGCAGTCCAGGCGATATTGCCTTGCTGCTCGACGTCATGTCGCATGATGACCCCTTGCGCCCGGACGCGAAGTCGCCCGAACCCATTTCGCCGCTTTCGGCTGCAAATCTTGAAGGCAAGCGCATCGGCTGGCTGGGCGATTGGGGCGGCGCTTTTCCAACGGAGCCGGGGATTCTGGAAAGCTGTCAGGCTGCGTTGCAGGTCTTCAGGGACCAGGGTGCAACGGTTGAGGATCTTGGCGCACCATTCCCGTTTGAAGCCCTCTGGCACAGTTGGATCACCCTGCGTTCGTGGCAAGTTGGAGCCGGTCTTGTTGCGCTTAAAGACAATAAGGATCTGATGAAAGACAGCGTCCAGTGGGAGCTTGAGCGTGCTGAGAAGATGACAGCTCTCGAGGTCCATGACGCCAGTGCGTCCCGCGCGCAATGGTTTGCCTGTACGGTTGAATTGTTTTCTCGCTATGACGCGCTGATCCTGCCGACGACACAGGTTTGGCCTTTCGATATCGATCTGCCGTGGCCCACTGAAATTGCTGGGGTCGAGATGGACACCTATCACCGCTGGATGGCCTGCATGGTGCCGGTAAGCCTGATTGGGCTGCCCAGTCTTAACATGCCGGTTGGATTTGGTGAGAATGGTCTGCCGGTGGGTATGCAGATTTTCGGCCCTCGCGGGGGCGACCGCTCGATATTGCAGATGGGGGAAGCCTATCACCAAGCGACCAATTGGCCCCAAAAGCAACCACCACCGATAGCGTAAAAAGCATGTTTTCGGGCTAAACCCCCTTCCCTTGAGGCGGTCAATCTGTCCTAATCGTTGCAACTCGATCGAGGACGTGGACTGTTGAGGAATGCAGCCATCATAGTCGCGGCGCTGATTTTTGGCCTTATTGGTGGTCTGGCGTCAGCGCTCGCATTTACCGGGCTTTTGTCTGAGCGCTTTCGGTTGGGTGACGCTGTGACCATTGATCGGTGGTACAGCAATTGGTCGATTGGTACCGACGTGCTGGACCCCTATACCAAGGCATGGGTGTCGCGTTACGGGCTGTTCGCTCTTCGTCGAGAGGAGGCTGTCTATTTCAACACGAGGCAAGACACCGACGGCAATTCGCTACAGGAAACCTGTACCTATGCTGTGACTGTAGAAGACCAACCGGGTGAATGGTGGTCTTTAACCGTCTACAACGCCGACGGTTTTCTGCCTGAAAACACCGATGATCATCTGTCCTTTGATGCATTGAAGGCGGATGAGCTTCAGACGCGCGATGTGGTTTTGAGTTCAAGCCGGCCAGACAGGGAAAACACGGGTTGGATTTCGACCAGCAACGCTGCTGCTTTTGATCTCACCTTCCGCGTTTATCTTCCGAGTCCGGAAGCGATTGAGTCACCCAAAGACCATTTCAGACTGCCTGAAGTGAAGCGCCTTTCCTGTGCGGGAGGGGCAAATCCATGACCCGCATTCTGATTGTCGCCTTCAGCCTCTTCATGATGACTTTGGTTTTCAGTCACGTGGTTCTGGTGCGGATCACTCCCAACCTGATGGTTCAAATCGCCTCATCGAGACTTGCGGAGATTGGAGCTCCGGAAAATGCCTGGTACCGCGCGCCTCGGATTACAGCAGAGAATGCTGCCGTGGTTCGGGCATCGCCGGATCTGTCTTACGCGGCCTGTTTGTTGAATCTTGATGGTGGACCACTAAGGTTGCAGGTGCCCGCATGGGAAAGTTACGGATCGCTGTCGATCTTCGATGGCGACACAACGAACGTCTTTGTCGGACGTCTTGATGAGCGAAAGACAATCGATCTGGTCGTGTTTCAGCGCGGACAGACCTTTGAGTTGCCTCAAGGCGTCAAAGCGGTTGAGCTTTCCACAAAACGCGGCGTCGCTCTGACCCGCCATATAGCCCCCACGCAGGAGCTCTTTGATCGTGCAACGGCTGTTATTGAAGCCAGTCGGTGCGAACAGCTCTGATGATGGTGCTGGGATAGGAGCGAGAGGTCTGGTCCATGCGTGGGTTTGTGTTCGGATTCATCAGTGCTCTGGTTTTGGGTGCCGTTTTATCGGCGGCTGCTGGCTATTTCTTCGTCCTTCGCGGCTCTGACACCTTTGCAGAACGGGAGCCTACGACCTTTGCTTCCGTTGAACCGTTGGACAGTCTCCCCGATGTTCAGGCGCATTCCAATTTGTTTGAACAACGGATTGAGGAGCCTGCCCCGGGCGTTCACGTCGCCATTGGCTATGGTCTGGCCAATGTCATTCTGATTGAAGCGGATGAAGGGCTCATACTGGTCGATACGCTTGAGTCCATTCGCGCTGCCCAAGGGCTTAAGCCATGGCTGGATCAGATGCGGGCGAGCACCGGAAAAGACATCACCGACCTGATTTATACCCACAATCACGCCGATCACGTCTTTGGCGCGGGTGTTTTGCTCGAAGGACAGACACGGAGCCCCCGTATTTGGGCGCAGGCGTTAACCCAGGATCGAGTGCACGAAGTGGTCAGCGTTCTGACCCCCATCACCTTCAAGCGCGCGATGCGGATGTTTGGCACTTATCTGCCCGATGACAGCTTTAGCAACAACGGCATTGGTCCGCGCCTTCTCAACGATGATCAGGATGGTGTGCATTTCCTGCTGCCGACCCACACGGTCGGGGATCAGGAAGAAGTGACCATGGCAGGGGAGCGGGTGATCCTGCGACATGCGCCGGGAGAAACCTTGGATCAGCTGCTGATTTATCTGCCTGAGCGCGGCGTGTTGCTGCCTGCTGACAACTACTATCACGCCTTCCCTAACCTCTACACGATCCGCGGAACGCCTTATCGCGATCCTCGGCTCTGGGTCGCTTCATTGGATGCCATGCGGGGTTTTGCGCCAGATGTGATGATCCCGCAGCATTCTCAGCCCGTTGTTGGCGCTGAAGAAATCGAGAAGCGGTTGCGGAACTATCGTGATGCCATTCAGTACGTTCACGATGAAACCATTCGCCTGATCAACGAGGGGTTAAGCCCTGACCAAATTGCGGAAGTGATCGAGCTTCCACCCCACTTGGCGCGCGAACCCTATTTGCAGGAATTCTACGGTCGAGTGGAATGGGCTGCGCGGGCAGTTTTTGCAGGGACCTTGGGGTGGTTTTCTGGTGATCCGGTGGACCTGTTGCCCGTAGGTCTGGCGCGTGAAGCAGAGCTGATGCGGGAGCTGGCAGGGGGTGCCGATGAACTCTATCAGGCGGCGCAAGGCGCGCTGGCCAAGGGTGAATTCGTCTGGGCATTGGGGCTGGCGCGTCATCTCGCTCAGTTGGGTGATGACCGGGCTGCGTCGTTACAGGCGCAGGCTTTGCGAGAATTGGCCGCGCGCGAAATCTCTTCTTCAGGCCGGAATTACTTCCTGACGATGGCGGCGGAAGCCGAAGGTTTTGAAATCCCAAAAAACAGCATTGCGAACACCCCCGCAGAGGTGCTGAACGGCATACCCATCGAGAACTTCATGGTGGCTCTCGCAACCAATCTTCGCGCGTCGGAAAATTTCGACATCGAAGTCGCCTATGGTTTCAATTTCACCGACGAAGCCCCGCTCACCATTCGAATTCGACGCGGGGTCGCCGTGATTGAAGAAGGCTTGGCCGATGACGTGGTCGGGACTTTGACCACCAGCACGGATAACTTCCGCGCCATGGCCATTGATCGCGCAAACGCTGCTGCGCTGCTGCTGGGTGGGGAGATTTCGGTTGAAGGGGCGGTTACGGAGTTGACTGCCTTCCTCGCCCGCTTCAACCCCCCGTCCGGGCAATAAACCCGCTAGGACCGGACCCGCGCATAGGCTGGATCGTAGGGACCGGCAGGAATGATTTTCGCTGGGATAAGTGTGCCCAGAACGTCAATAGCAACTTCAGAGCCCTGGGCTGCCAAAGCCGGTTCGATAAAGGCGTAAGCGAGGTTCATCTGAGTGCGATATCCCCAGTCACCTGAGGTCACGGTACCGACGACCTTGCCGTCAACCATGACAGATGATCCGCCATGTGCCGCGGCGTGATCGGCTTCAAGGACCAGGCTTACGAGTTTGCGGTTTGGTCCAGCCGCCATGCGTGCTTCCAGCGCTTGCTTTCCAATGAATTCCTGCTTGTTCATGTCGACAAATCGATCCAGTCCCGTCTCGAAAGGATCGAATTCGGTCAGCAGATCTGATTTCCAATGCAGGTACCCTTTTTCAAGGCGCATGCTTTCGACCGCTCGCGCACCAAAAAGGCGCAAACCGTGAGCATCACCAGCGGCGCGAATGGTCCTGTAGGCCGAGTAGAGGTGAGCATTTGGAACGTGGATTTCGTAGGCTAACTCTCCGGAAAAACTGACCGACATGACGATGGCCGGCGCATACCCAATGAAGGCTTCGCGAACAGAGAGCCATGGGAAAGCCGCCGCTGACCAATCGCCCCGGCTAACGGCTGAAAGCACGTCGCGCGATTTTGGGCCTGCCAGCAGCAGAATCGTATGGTCGTTGGTCAGGGTTTTGATCTGGACATCCTCATCATCGCGGATGTGGTTGTTGAGCCAGTCCCTGTCGTGCCATTCGGCTGCAGCGGCTGATCCAGCCCAGATGCGGCCATCGGGCAGATTGGCGACCGTGATTTCGCCTTTGACCATACCGTGATGATTTAAGAGATAGGCCAGTGAAATACGGCCCGGAGCGCTCTTGATTTTGGAACAGCTCATGCGGTCAAGGAAGCTTCGGGCATCAGCGCCGCTGATTTCCATGCGATTGAAGCCGTTGACCTCTGTCAATCCAACCCCGTTTTGCACGGCGGCAACTTCTGCACCTACGATCTGATGGGCCTCGTCGAACTTGAAGCTGGGGGTGACGTGGAAGTCTGGGGATGGCTTGAAGAATTCTGCTCTTTCCCAGCCATTGACCACCGTGAATTCCGCGCCCTCGGCTTCGAGCACAGGAGTCAGGGGCGTCGTCTTGGCGTAGCGTCCGGCAGGCCGGTGTTCATTGGGAAAGTGAAAGCGGAATTCGTTCTGATAATCCTCGATGGCTTTTAGTGCACAAAGCTCTGTGTTGCCATGTTCTGTAAATCGGCGCGGGTCCAGGACCCACGTGTCGTAGCAGGCTTCTCCGTGGACAATTTGCTGGGCCAGCAGCCAGCCGTGACCGCCGCCTTCACCCAAGCCCGCGCGAAGTCCGATGATGCAGTACGCGTTGCGTTTGCCGGGTATTGGACCGACCAGCGGGGCTCCATCAATTGTGTAGGTGATCGGGCCATTGACGACAGTGTGAATGCCCACTTCTTCCAGCGCTGGCATGCGGGCAAACGCGCCTTCGAGCACGTCGATGACCCGGTCCAGATCATCCGGGCAGAGAGCATTCACAAAATTCGGGTCGATCCCGTCCATGCCCCAAGTCCGGCAATCTTGTTCATAGAACCCGACCAGCAAGCCGTTCTTTTCCTGTCGGCAGTAATAATCACTGATTGGACAACGGAGCAGGGGCATGCGGTGACCCGCGTTCTCGATGGCGGGAATGGTGTCCGTCAGCATGTACTGGTGTTCCATGGACATCACAGGGTGATGAACACCCATCATCGCACCGACCTCGTTCACACGATAACCGCAGGCGTTGATGACAACATCACAGTCAATGTTGCCCTTGGTGGTTTCGACCGTCCATGTATCGTCGCGGTGTTGTTTGAGCCCGGTCACGGGGGTGTGGCGATAGACTTCTGCACCGGCTTTGCGAGCGCGCCGGGCGAGGGCCTGACACAACTGGGCCGGGTCAATGTCGCCATCCAACGGATCCCACAGACCACCAACGAGGTTATCTGTGGAAATCAGCGGGTGCCGACGGGCACACTCTGCCGCGTCGATCACCTCAAAATGAACATCCATGCCGCGCGCCATGCTGGCAAAGTGGTGATAGCCATCCATCTGCGCCTGTGTATTTGCAAGCCGAATACCGCCATCAGCGTGGTGATAGTTGATGGGGTAGTCGGGGTCTTCAGCCAGTTCCTTGTACAGGTTTATCGAATGCGTCTTCAGGCCAACCATCGTCTGGTTCATCCCGAAGTTCGTAACCTGTGCTGCGGAATGCCATGTCGTCCCGCTCGTCAGCTCATCGCGCTCGACAAGGACAACATCCGTCCATCCTTCCTGCGTGAGGTGATAGAGGGTAGAGCAGCCTGCGATGCCGCCTCCGATCACGACGGCTTTGGTGCGCGATTTCATGCCTTTTGTCTCCGACGCGTGAAATGAAGGTTAGACTTCTGTTTTCTGGACAGCGGTGGTCAATGACCAGATGTTAAATTCGATAAATACAGAATAGAAATCCTAAAAAAAGGAAATTGAGGAAGTCTGCTTTCGTGGCACGCTGAGCTTTGCCAAGACGAACAGGTAGTGAAGGGCACAGATGAGATCCCGGATGAGCGATACCGTGAAAAACGACAAGATATCCCGCCGTTCCGGTCGGAAGGAGCGTATGGCGCTGCGTGCTGCCAAACCGCAGGTCCACCCCTGTCCGCCGGGCCAGCCGGGCGGCGCTTACACGCCGCTGAACGAGGCTGATCTCAACGCGATTTATGACACTGCCCTGCGACTGCTTGAAGAGCTTGGCATGGGTGAGGTGCCGGACAACCTGGCCAAGACCTTGCTCGCGAGTGGAGCAGTCGACAACGGAAAAGGTCGGTTTTTGCTGCCTCGGCAATTGGTGGAGGAGGCGATCGATCAGGCGTCCAAGGTTTTCACCCTGCACGGACGGGATGCGAGTCGCAGCATTGTTGTCGGTGGCGATGCGGTGCACTTCGGGACGGGCGGCGCAGCGGTACAGACGCTGGATCTGGATAGTGGTCTGTACCGACCTTCCACGCTGCAGGATTTGCACGATTTCACGCGGCTGCAGGATACGTTGGAAAACGTCAGCTGGTTCACCCGCTGCTGCGTTGCAACGGACGTACCGGATAACTTCGATCTTGACGTCAACACGGTCTACGCCCTCTTGCACAATACCACCAAGCCGGTCGCGACCTCATTCACGCTGGCCGAACACGTTGATCCAATCGTGGAGATGCTGGACATCGCTGCGGGCGGGAAGGGCGAATTTGCCAAACGACCGTTTGTGAAGGCTCACATCAGCCCCGTGATTTCGCCGATGCGGTTTGGGGAAGACGCCGTTGATGTCGTGTTCAAGTGCGTGGAGCATCGCATTCCGATCTCGAACATCACAGCAGCTCAGGCGGGGGCGACAGCCCCGGCAACCATGGCCGGTTTTTTGGCTCAATCGCTGGCGGAAACCCTCGCCTCACTGGTTATGGTTCACTCGATTGAGCCGGGTTACCCCATGGTGTTTTCCAACTGGCCTTTGGTCATTGATTTGAGAACCGGCGCGTTTGTTGGCGGTGGTGGGGAGACGGTGCTCCTCAATGCAGCTTCGGCGCAGTTATCGAACTGGCTGGGGCTCTGTTCGGGGGTGGCCAGTTCCATGACCGACGCCAAGGCCATTGATGCCCAATACGGTGTGGAAAAGGGGATGACCTCGCTGGCGGCTGGTCTGGCCGGTGGTAACTTGATTTACGAGAGTTCCGGTATGACCGCGTCTTTGCTGGGTGCGAGTTTCGAGGCTTTTATTCTCGACGATGAGATGCACGGTCACACCTATCGAACCTTGCGCGGTGTTGAAGTCAGCGAGGCCAATCTTGGATTTACCGACATTTGTGAGGCTGTTCTGGGCGAGGGGCACTTTCTGGGCGGTGACCAGACTTTAGCAGCCATGGAGCGGGACTATTTTTATCCGGCTTTGGCTGACAGAGACGATCCCGGTGTTTGGGGCGCATCGGGCGCGCCGACGGCATGGGATCGGGCAAAGCAAAAAGCGCGGAGTGTACTCGACAGCCATCGTCCTCAGTATCTGACGGCTGAGCAGGACGCTGAAATCCGCAGCAGGTTCAATATTATCCTGTAGCCACGCAAAAAGCGTCACCCAAGCATGGTGAATTGTTCTTCGAGGAAGGGAACCTGGGCAATCGCAGGTTCGAGCGTGCGCTCACGGATCAGCGCTCGAAGTGCGTTTTCGAGCATGTTGGCGAGGCTTTGCGAACCTCCGGGAACGGTAATCAACGCAATTTCACGGGCGAACTTTGCCTTTGGAAAAGGGTGAAGCGACAAACCAGACCACAGGCTCCGTGCGCGGTTGAAACAGGTTGCAGTGGAAATGGTCCATCCTTGCCCCGCAGCCACCATCGCCATGAGCGCTTGATTGCTTTCAGCGCTGAGGCGCTGTGGCAGTTGGATCCGCAGACGGTTCAGCTGTGCTTCGATCTGTCGACCCATGTGCTGCTCGCTCGCATAGCGCAGAAACGGCAGGTCATGGCGCGGCTCACTGAAGTCTGGGCACGGCTCGCCATGGGGCACGACAACGACATAAGGATCGCGCAGCAAAGCCCTTTGTTCGAGGCCGGCCAACCCATCAACCGGGACCGTCGCGACGCCCGCTTCAATCCTTCGATCTGTCAGCAGTTGAAGAATTTCGTGGCTCGGACGGGAAAAATGTTCAAAGGCACAATTCGGTAGCAGCCGTGCCAGTTCTAGCGTGAGCGCGGGGGCGACGTCCGTATCGAAATCGTCAATCAGCCCCAGCCGCAATCGACGGATGGCCACAACCCCTTCCGCCGCCATGTCTGTTTCCGCTTGCAAGACTTGTTCAAGCAGGGTCTCGGCGTGTTTTAGAAAACGGTGACCATTGGCCGTGAGCGCCAAAGGGCGCTTCCCATGGTCAAAGAGAGTTGTGCCAAGGTGCGTCTCCAGCTTTTGAAGGTGACTGGAGAGCGTGCTCATTGACAGGCCCGACCGCTGGGACGCCTTTTGCAGGGATCCGCTACGCGCGATAGAAACGAAGGCTTCGAGCCATAAAAATGAAAGCTTCGAGGGCATGGGTCAGAGACTATCGCCTCTAGCTCAGACTGGGAACCTTCAACCGCCCTTCGAGTGCATCGGTAATCGCGTTCTGACCATAGTGCAGAGCACACTCGTTTCTTCCAAAGACAAAGGACGTGTTAGCGCCGGAGTCCAGACCCTTCTGGATGTTTTCACCGATCTCAAAGTCCTCGTTGAAGACAGCTCGGACAACATCGTAATTTCGTCGCCAGTAGCGTTCGGCCTTCTCGTTCTTCGGCGGTTCAGCGATCAGCATCTGGCATTTGAAAATGCAGGTTCCCGGCCCGGTTGGAATAATCGTGTGAATGTAGACATGGTCTGTCATGACCTGCACAAAATTGGCGGGGAACAGATAGTTCTGGGTCATGAAATTAGACCGATACTCCCAGTCATCCGGCGCTTTGTCGGCCAGTTCGACAACTTGGGGCAAAGGCACAGAGTGGCGAACGTGGGGGTAATGCTGGATAAAGACCGATTGGTTATCGAGATAGTTGGAGCAGGCTGTTTCCCGGTGTGCGTGGCAGAAGTGGTAGGATTCCTGAAATCCCTCCAAAGCCAGCCGCCAGCTCATCTGCCGGTCAAGTTTCCAGCTCTCAAAAATAACGTGGCCGCCCAGATCAAGGCCATTCAACTGCTCTGCCAGCGGTTGTAGCCAGGCGTCGATGTCAATGGGGTGTTCACTCGGGGTTGGACGCACCCAGATCAGGCCAAAGCGCTCAAAGGCAGGGACTTGAACCAGTCCATGCTCATTCTTGTCCAATCCTTCAAAACCCTCAGATCCCGGCAGACCGCGCAGGCTGCCATTGAGGTCATAAGTCCAGGAATGATAGGGGCAGGAAAACGCTCTGGCTTTGCCGCAAGGACGATCTTCAACCCGCGCTCCACGATGGCGGCATACGTTGAGAAAAGCCTGAACTTCTCCGGCATCATTACGGGTGATGAGCAAAGGCATGCCCGTGTCGTTGTTGGTCAGAAAAGATCCGGCATCGGGCAGCTCGGAGCTGTGCCCAAGGATCAGTGGAAACTCGCGAAACAGTGTCTTTCGCTCTTGCTCCAGAACCGCGTCAGAGGCGTAATTTGTGACGGGGTTGGCCATCATCTCCGGCGTCATATCGGTGGTGCCGTCAGCATGATGGTTCAGGATCCGCTGAATAATATCGCGTTCCTCTGAACTGATTTTCATGGTTTCCTCCCCAAAACGGTGTGGGCTAGTTTATCCATACCATATGGTATGTTGTCCAGACAGTGGGTGACGGTAAGAGGAGGATTTTGTGAGTTCAGGCGTATCGGAGAGTCATTGGAAGATTTCAGATGTCACGCTCGTGCACGTTTTGGCACGAACCGCGCATCGCTGTCCGGATCGCATTTATGTGCGATGCGATGCAGGTGAAATCACCTATGGCGAATTCTACGGCGTTGTTTCAGAACTGGGAGACCGCCTTCAGGCGCAGGTAGGGGGGAGAGATGTTTGTGTTTTCCTGCCCAATAGTCTCGCGTTTCTTGTCGCTTACTATGCCTTGCTACACGCGAAAGCGCGACCTGCGCTGGTCAATATCAATACCCCACAAGCAGGATTTCAGAAGCTGGTCACCGATCTGGCACCAACCTTGGTCATAACCAATCAGCCCGTGGAGGGCTTTGAGGTCATGACCCTAACCGATGCCGAGGTACTGGCGCAGGCGAAACAGGCAAAACCCGGTCCGCAGCCTGACGCCGTGACAGTAACGCCCGAAGATGTCTGCGCGGTCATGTTTACCGGCGGGACAACGGGTTTGCCCAAGCGGTTGAGTCACAGTCATCAGGCGATGACCGCTGCCATGGACCGCATTGAGTGGGGCTGGCCAACGCAGGATGGCGATGTCTGGCTGCCAGTTGCGCCTTTCACCCACATCTATGGTTACCTCATGGGGGTGAGTAACCCGCTGTTACGGGGGGCGACACTGGTGATCCCGGCACAGTTCCAGCCTGCGCTCGTCGTGGACATGCTCGCTCAGCATCGAGTGACCCTGTTTGGTGGGGGACCACCAGCGATCTATCAGGCGCTGATGGCCGCGCCGAATTTCGGGGACGCAGATTTGTCCCATCTGCGGGTTTGTCCGGGCGGCGGCGCGCCTTTCCCGGTTGCTTTGCATGAGCAATGGCGGGCGGCGACGGGGATCACCCTCGACGAGGGCTACGGCATGACCGAAATTGCGCCCATCTCCATCAACAATGCAGCTGTTGGACGGCGGTTTGGCTCCGCTGGACAACCCTGTCCCGGCAATCGCATCGATATTGTCGATCTTGAAACAGGCGAAACCTGCCTGCCGACGGGTGAAAAAGGTGAAATCCGTGTAAGCGGCCCGCACATGATGGAGGGCTACGAAGGCAACCCGGAGGAGACAGCAGCGACCCTCAGGCACGGCTTTGTCTACACAGGCGATATCGGGATGTTGGATGAGGAAGGTTTCCTGCTGATCACCGACCGCAAGAAGGATGTCATCCTGCACAAGGGCTTCAACGTCTTTCCGCGTGAAGTGGAAGAGTTACTCCTCACCGTACCCGGAACCCAGCAGGCCTGTGTCGTCGGATTGGCCGATGAAAGGGTTGGTGAAGCCGTGATTGCCTTTGTCATGGCAGGGGAAAGCGTGACGGCTGAGGCCCTGACCGAGCACGCTTTGGCCCACCTCGCCACTTATAAGGTGCCAGCACATATCGCGGTCGCCGATACTCTACCCCTAACAGCCAATGGCAAACTGGACCGCTTAGCGCTGCGAGAGCAGGCACGGCAACAATTCGGCGCGTAACCCAGCGCGCCTCACATACGACAGACAGAAAAGCAGGAACCCCCGTGACGACAACCATAGACGCGCTGAAGCAGCGCATGGCCTTGCCCGTGATTGCTGCGCCCATGTTTTTGGTCTCTGGGACCGATATGGTGATCGCTGCATGCAAGAACGGCATCATGGGCTCTTTTCCGGGTACCAATGCCCGCACCATTGCGGACCTGCGCCATTGGCTGGAGGTCATTGACGCCAGTTTGACCGATGATGATGCGCCTTGGGCCTTCAATATGATCGTCCACAACAGTTACGGGCGCTTTGAGGAAGAACTGGCATTGGTTGAGGAGTATCAGCCCGGTTTGGTTATCACGGCGCTGGGCGGACCCCACCGGGTGACGGACACAGTTCACGGCTATGGAGGGCTGGTCTTTGCCGACGTCAACTCACCAAGCTTCGCCCGCAAAGCCATCGACAAAGGGGCTGATGGCCTGGTTCTCGTCTGCGCCGGCGCGGGCGGTCACACGGGCGAATACGCCATGCTTCCCTTCATCGAGGAAGTGCGACAGTTCTTCGATGGCCCGTTGATTGTGGGCGGTGGAATTGGAACAGGTCAGGCGGTGCGTGCCGTAGAGGGCATGGGCGCTGATTTCGCCTATCTCGGAACACGCTTTCTCGCAGCGCAGGAAACGCTGATCGGCGACCCCTATCGCGATATGGTCCGCCGCAGTCAGATGGAAGACCTGATTGCGTCCCGGGCCATTACGGGCGCGCTGGGCCTTTGGATGAAAGCGTCGGTCGAAGCTGCCGGATTATCGCCCGATGACATGGGTTCGAATGCCAAAATTGACTTTTCAGGTGACATGCACGCCGGGTCAAAAGCGTGGAAGACGGTTTGGAGCGCTGGCCAAGGGGTGGGGCAGGTAAGCGTCCCAGAAACCGTGGCCGACATCATCAACGGACTTAAAGCAGGATACGCCAGTGCCGTGGACCTGCAGAAAGCGGGCTCTCGTTATTTGGGCTGAACCGGACGGGTGAACAGCTGCAGCAAAGTATCCTGAAGCGGACGCGCACCGGCTTCCGGTGACAGCCCTGCTGATAAAATCGCGTCCCCGAGCATATAGGCATAGGCCATTCGCGCGCGTTCCTCTGCCTCCGCCTGATCAAAGCCAATTTCTTCGAGCATTTCCTGAATAAAAGACAGGCGGATCTTATCCACTTCATCCAGAGCTTCACGAGCCAGCGATTCCCGTCTGGCCCAGGATCGAATGGACTGTTCAACAAGGGCAGCAGCCGGGGCGTTCGGACGTTGCGGCAGGGTGAGGAGCGTGTGTAAGCGCGTTTGCGGGTCAAGCCCCTGACCACTCAGGTTCTCGATGACAGCCAACGTCGCGCCTTCGCGCCAATGATGCAGAAAGGCGCTTAGGAAAGCGGCACGGCTGGTGAAGTGCCAGTAGAAGCTTCCCTTGGTCACATCCAAAGACTGACACAGTCTATCAATGCGAATGGCTTCAATCCCTTCAGTGACAAGAATATCCCGCGCCGCCGCGAACCATTGCTCAGGCGAGAGCGCGGTTTTGCGTTTGGAGGCATGGCTGGTTGAAGCGGTCTGAAAGGCTGGAGCGGACATACGGTCATGCTAACGCAGCAATTGAGCGGAGGCAAAATGGATATCCAACAGGCCTGGGGTATCAAAACGAAATACATGGCGCTGTCCGACACTACCTCAGACACTTAAAGCGTTTCGATGCAGAAACAGAAGAAACAGGCTGAAATTCCCTGTTTCCACAAAAGAAATCCCTGAAAACGCCGCGTTACGTGGGGGTGGCAAAAGGTTCCTTGTCAAACGCAGCAACGCCTCGCTCACCAGCAGGGGGCAGCGACAAGACAACCGAAACGAACACAAACCCGGCGCGCTTGCTACCAACTCTCTCCTTCACTCAGCGCCGACATTGAAAGGTTAAACCAATGTTCTTCATCTCTGCTATCAAGCGCGCGGCTGCTGTTACTCTGGTCGCTCTCTCCTTCTCCGCCGTTTCCGCACCTGCTTACGCAAACTCCAACATCTCTGGCAGCATCTCCATCGGCATCCAGGGGTCTACTCCAGAAGAAAAGCAGGCCATCGCCAACGGTCTTTTCCTCTACACTCTGTTCCAGGGTCTCCAGGGCGATGAAGCAGCGCTTCGTCAACTGGGCAACGGCAACGCGGCTGGCTTCCTGCAGAACGGTACAGGCAACTTCGGTATCATCGAACAACACGGTGATGATCACACCGGTACGCTGAACCAGCAGGGCAACGGCAACGCTTTTGGTCTTTTCCAGTTCGGTGAAGGCACAGAAGGCCACGTGACCCAGCAAGGTAACGGCGAAGGCGGTCTGCTGTTCCAGTTCGGCTTCTAAGTTTCAAAACTCTCGCACCCCCAAATCCTCCCCCTCCCCCCGCTTAAAAGGGCAAGTTCACCGCTTGCCCTTTTTTGCGTTTTTAACGCGTGTGCAAGATCGCTTTTGGGTGTTTAGTGGCGTCATGGCTTTTTCCGTCGCGCCCCTTATATCCACCAATTGGACTGCCGTTGATGACCGCTAATCCGCGCGCTATGTCGCTTCGATACGCCTTTGCTGGCGCGTTGGCGATGAGCATTGGAATGGGGATTGGCCGGTTCGCCTACACGCCCATTTTGCCCGGCATGATGGATGGGTTGAACCTCAGCGCGTCCGATGCCGGCATGATCGCCTCAGCCAACTACGTGGGCTATCTGCTCGGTGCCATCCTCGCCGGCGGCGGTTGGGGGCAGGGGCGGGAACGCAGCATGGCCTACATCGGTACCGGTGGAACAGCGATTCTGACCGCTGCCATGGGCCTCACTGACGCTATGCCGGCATTTATGCTTGTGCGCTTTCTGGCGGGGGTCGCGAGCGCATTCATGATGATTTTCATCTCCACCATCATTTTCAACCAGTTGGCCCGGTCCGAGCAGCCGGGCTTGCAAAGCCTGCACTTTGGCGGGGTTGGCATGGGCATTACGGTTTCTGCCGTTTTGACCGCTGCGGTTTTTCTCGCTGGTATGGACTGGCGGATGAACTGGTTCGCCGCGGCTGGTGTCAGCGGCATTGGCTTTCTGATCGTGGTCTGGCTGATGAGTCTCGACCCCTATGAACCGCCCAACCGTGCCCATCGGGAGCCGCGGCTGAAGTGGACTGCGCCGCTGGTGAAAATCACCATGGCTTACGGCATTTTCGGGGCTGGGTATATCGTCACAGCAACCTTCCTCATTGCCATTGTTCGGCAAGGAGAGAGCGGTCCGATTGGCGAGTCCGGGGTCTGGCTGGCCGCTGGTTTAGCCGGAGCGCCCTCTGTTTGGTTTTGGACGCTGGTCGCACGTCGTGTGGGACTTGCGGCTGCATTTGGTATCGGTTGTCTGGTCGAGGCCGTTGGCGTGGTGGCAAGTGTCGCCGTCGGTGGTTATGGGGCACAGGTGCTGGCGGGCGCTTTGCTCGGGGGCACCTTTATTGCTGTTACGGCCATTGGGCTGCAGATGGGGCGGGCGCTTGCCGGTGACGCGCCCCGGCGTGCACTCGCCATTATGACTGCCGCTTTCGGGGTGGGTCAGATCATCGGTCCGCTGCTTGCTGGTGTCGCAGCGGACCTGACCGGATCCTTTTTCGCGCCTTCCATCGGCGCAGCTTGTGCCTTGGCGGTCTCGGGGCTGATCGGGTTCAGAGCCGTTCAGCCTCCGAAATGACTGACCTCCAGACTAGTAACATCCCAGCTTGAAGACACGCTTGTTGCCGTGGCGATAGACGACATTCAACCGCTTGGGTCTCAGGTCCATAGTGATGTTGTCGCGGTCGCTGTAAACCCGATCGCCCGGCTTAAGCAGATTGGCTGGGATCTGCGTGTAGCGTTTGTTCATGTAGGGTTTTAGCGCCGCCATACCGCAGGTATCGTTTGGGTCTGCGGGCTGTGCATTCCCGCCGCTATTGTTGTTGCCGTCGTTATCCAACAGCTCGTTAAGCAGCAGCAGGCCGCCCAAAATCAGGCCGCCGGTCACAAGCTGTTCTTCCAGGCTTGGGCCCGTGTTGCCGCCACCATTGTTTGCGTCACCAGCATCCGCGACATCCTCGTCATCAGGTTCTTCGACGACAGGGTCTTCTGCTGCTCCGCCCGAATTCTGTCCGGCCAGGGCAGCAACTTCGGCTTCTGTGATGGATCCAAAGATCAGCGTGGCAGAAATGATGTTCCCAGTGTCGCCAAGCTCACCGGTGTAATCCATCACCAATTCCCCATTGACGAGGAAAGAATCAAACTCGTGGAAATCATCACCGTTTTCCAAAAAAGCTTGCCAGCGGATGACCCGACCGTTTGCGTCATAGAGCAACTCTGCCCGGGTCGCGCCCCAACTACACAATTGGCCACCGCAATCGCCAACGACTTCCAGAATGGCAATTTCTTCTGTTCCGCGAAGATTGAGAAGCTGTGGAACCTGTTTTTGTTGGCCGAGAAGCTTCCAATAACCGGCTGCCGTTTCAAAGTCCGCCAAGGCGGTTTTGTTCAGGGTCAGCGTGAGAATCAGTGCAATGAAGATCTTGAGATTAATGAGAGATCGCATGAGGTCCTCCTGATAAATCAAGTTCAAAAGGCATCAGGCAATCGAGAAGGTCAATGCAACAGAATTAAAATGTCTCGATATTGGTGCGAAAACTGCACAAAACGAGATAAATTGCACAAAGAATACAGAGTTTTTCGGCTGTAATTCTCTTTTTCTGGACGGAAAGAAATAATTCGTTCGAATTCTAAGGTTTCGTTACTTTAACCGGCAAAACAGTGCTGCTCTTGATTTCTTCCATGACGAAAGTTGCTGATAAGTCCATACCGGGTACCAATCCGATAAACGATTTGTAGAACTCGTCGTAGCCTTCAACATCCTTCACCCTGACTGATAAGAGATAATCAACTTCACCGCTGGTTCGGAATGCGCCTGTAATCTGCGGAAGGCTTTCCAGTGCTCTTTCAAATTTTGCCAACCAATCGAGCGAATGCTCCTTTACCCGCACGGTCACAAAGACGCGTAGGGCTAAACCCACGGCCTTGGGGTTTAGAAGCGCGACCCGTTTGGCGATCACACCTGTAGCCTCCAACTGCTTCACGCGACGCCAACAGGCGTTCTTTGATAGGTGCACCTGTTCGGCCAATTGCTCGTTGGACAAGGCCGCATCTTCTTGAAGCAATGAAAGGATTCTCTGGTCAATTTGGTCGAACAAAGCCCCGATCCTTAGAAAAAAATTCGAAAAAACAGCTAAACACGCTCACAGTTTGAGACCAAAACTAGCGAAAAATGAGGTATTGTCATTTATAAAGTCAAGGAAATCTGCAATTTATGACACGGCTTCTGAATCATATCTTTTTGGACCACCCGCGCTCCGTGAACGAAGGGTACTTCGAACATGGCAAGTTCGCTTTTGGGTTTGCGTTCAAGCTGTTTGTAGCGGCTTTTTTCGCGATCGTGCATGCCGTCATCCCATGTTTGTTCAAGGCAAACGCCAGCAAGGCTGTGCGTGATCTTCATGCCATGCTGGAGAACCGCTAGTTCGAGATTTTCTAAAAAATTGAAGTTTCTCAGGTGAGCCAACCTCCCAGACCCAGCAAGCCCTGGTTCACCCTCCAAAAAAGCCCGTGCGGACCCCGCACGGGCTTTTCTTATTGTCGGACTCAGCTTCTAGCCGTAAGGGAAGCCCATGCTAAGTTATGCTTTGGCCCTGATTTTTCTGATGTTTACGCCCGGTCCAGCGGTTCTAACCGCGGCTGGTTTTGGTGCGTCTTACGGGTTTCGACGATCCATTGGGTTTGTCGTAGGATCGCTTATCGGGATCAATCTTGTCCTGTTCGCGGTTGTTTCTGGCCTCGCCGCCTTACTGTTTTCCGTGCCTTGGCTGCGGCTTGTGCTCATGGCCGCGTCGATGTTGTTTTTGCTCTATCTGGCCAGCAAAATCGCTTTTGCCGGGGTTAAGCTCGCTTTCATGACGTCTAGCCGACCGCCTGGTGTCTGGGGCGGTGTGTTCATTCAGATCGTGAACCCCAAGGCTTATGCTGTCATTGCCTCAGTGGTCATGGGGTTCAACTATGCCCCCGATGCGTTGTGGTTTGAGCTTGGCACCAAAATCCTGATCGCCAACATGATTTGGATCCCCATGCACCTGATGTGGTTGTGGGCGGGCGTCAGGCTGCATGCGCTCAATCTTTCACCGCGCGTGCAGTTGTGGATCAACTTTGCCATGGCTGGGGGATTGCTGCTGGTCGTAGTGCTTTCAGCGCTTTCTTTTCTCAAAGGCACCTGAGGATCGCTATTCGAGCCGGTATGTTTCCGTATTTCCATCGACAGCGATGGCTTGACCCGAAACGAAAACGGCTTTGCTCGATGCCAAAAACAGGCACATGTCCGCGATTTCATCAGCACGAGCGAAGCGGCGCAAACTGGTGCCCGCCGTGTAATCCTCTCGCACGTCTTCAACTGATTTACCCGTTACCTGTGACTGAGCGGCGAGTACGCGGTCTATCCGTTCACCCTCGACAGATGTTGGGCAAATGGCATTGCAGCGAATGCCAAAGGGTCCAAGTTCGATGGCAAGGGTTTTGGTGAGACCAATGACCGCCCACTTGCTCGCCGTATAAGCTGCGCGGTTCGGGGTGCCGTACAGCCCGGATGTCGAGGACATGTTGAGGATGACGCCGGAGTTTTGCGCTTTCATAGTCGGAATCACGGATTGCGCCGCTATGAGTTGCGCGTCGACATTGATCGTGAGGCAATCACGCCAATGATCGAGATCAATCTCCTCAACCGGTCCAACCGGACCGGCTACGCCGGCGTTATTGATCAGCACATCACAGCCGCCCAGGTTGGTGATGCTGCGGTTGGTCCAATCGCGCAATGCTGCGGCATCCCGAACATCGATCTGTTCCATCAACAGATCGGTATGTTCAGCCTGACGGCGCTCAACCGCCTCAGCGGAAATATCGCAGGAACTGACCTGCGCGCCCTCCCGCAGGAAAGCATCAGATATCGCAGCGCCCAGTCCGCTTCCGCCTGCTGTCACGATGACTTTGATGGGACATCTCCTTCACAGATCCCTTGTGCCCTTATGGAGTGAAAGCACGGGTGCGCGGTGCACGGTATCTCATAAGCGCGCTGAGTTGTTCGTTAGCACTCTTGGCGAATTTTTGTTCGGTCTTCCGTACCGATGGTCCATGGCCAATGCGTCCCATGCAAGGCTGCAATCGTCAAATATTTAATACTCCGTGTAAAAAATGTTTGACCTATCCAAACGTGCTGCATATGTAGTGTATGAAATTCTTTACACCAAGTAATAAATAAAAGACACAAGGACAAGGAAACATGACCTATCAAGAGCGTCAGGCTATCGGCAATCTGCTGGCCGGGATCATCATCTTCAGCGCCTATTTTTACTGGGTTTGGCGTGCAATCGATGCTGGTTTGTTGGACGCGGATCACGCAGCAACCACGATTGGTCGCGGGATCCTCGTACTCATCTTTGGCGGCGTCTTCCTCAATATCGGTGTCCAGATCCTCACCAGCATCGGGATCAGCATTATCACTCGGGAACCCAAGCCCAGTTACGTGATCGACGAGCGCGATCGGATATTGGAACTTCGGGCTGTTCGGGTGTCTTACACCATCATTGGTATGGGCTTTGTCGCCAGCATGATTGCACTCGCTCTCGGCGTGGTTCCACTGGTGGTTTTGCAGTTTATTGTCTTGTCATTTGCCGTTGGGACAATCTTTGAAAGCATCCTGATGCTGATCTTTTACCGTTGGAGCGCTGTCTGATGGGCAAGATGAAAATCAACATCTCCAATAACATTCGGCGGCTTCGATTTGATGCGGATGAGATGACGCAAAAAGACCTGGCAGAACGGGTCGGTGTCACGCGCCAGACCATCGTTGCCATCGAAAAGGCCAAATACGGACCATCGCTCGAATTGGCCTTCCTGATCGCAAACGTGTTTGACGTCCCACTGGAAGAGGTTTTCCAGGTCAGCATCGAGGGCGAAACCACCACCAAAAACCCCACCACTGAGACTGAAAAGTAAGAACAATGAAAGCAGCAGTATTTACCCGCTACGGCGGACCTGAAGTCGTGTCCGTATTGGATCAACCCAAACCGGAAATTGGACCTGAAGACGTCCTGATCCGAAATCATGCAACCACTGTCAATTCAGGTGATAGCCGGATCCGTGGCATGCGCGTTCCAGCGGGTTTTGTGCCGCTGGTGCGATTGATGTTCGGCAT
>JBMZBW010000007.1:0-51751 GCA_049612785.1 Alphaproteobacteria bacterium
AAGAAATCACGAATCCTTCTACTTCTCTCGAATAACCTCTCAAGGGCTGAATTTGTTCCTCGATCGCGGCTTGCCTTCAGACAACATCCTCAAGAAGGCAGTGTCAGAGTTTGGGACTCAGATTGACCATTTGTACTTCGATGCGGGTTATGACTACACTGTTACTAGTTCTGGTGACGTAATCGTTGAGAAAATGAGCTTTTATGGGCTGCTTTAATTGCGGTCAGATAAAATAAACAGATGCATAATTCTTTAAGAGATCACGATAAATATATCTCCGTCTGCATGGAGTTCAGATGTAACCTCAAATGTGTGCACTGCATGATTGAGGGTACGATGGATGACCTGAATGCAAGCACAGATGAGCAGTTCGACGATATTCTAAAGACGCAGTATCGCACGGGTCAGTGGCGTGGATTGGTGCTGACCGGGTCTGAAATCACGCTGCGCCGAGACCTGACCGATCTTGCGAAACGCGCGAAGGACAGCGGTTTCGAAAATGTGCGTATCCAGACTCACGGCATGCATTTACACCGCGAAGACTACGCTCGAAAATTGGTCGAAAGTGGCGTTGACGAGTACTTCATTTCCGTTGCTGGAAGCAATCGCGAGACTCACGATAAAATCACTCAAGTGCCCGGTTCGTGGGATAAAATGGTTAAGGGCATGGAAAACCTCAGCGCCTTTCCACACGTCAAGATTCTGACCAATACGGTAGTGACCAAACTGAGCTACAAGCTGCTTCCCGGTGCCGCTACTTTCCTGAGCAGCGTGGGCAATCTGGTTCAGATGGAGTTCTGGAACTATTGGCCCATGAGCGAAAATGATGATCGCGGCCTTTTGGCAAATTATCAGGACGTGCAGCCTTACCTGCTCGAAGCGATTGAAATTGCGCACCAAAATAACAAGGCGGTGGAGGTGAAGAACTTCCCTCGGTGCCTGTTGGGTGAAAAAGAGGATACGCTGGTCAATGAGCAGCCAACTTTGCTCATTGATGCAAACTTCTGGAAAGAGTTCGACCGGAATAACTTCTTGCTCTGTCCCTATCAGGATCACTGCGATAGCGGAGGATGCAT
This sequence comes from Alphaproteobacteria bacterium, assembly GCA_049612785.1. Classification (GTDB taxonomy): domain Bacteria; phylum Pseudomonadota; class Alphaproteobacteria; order UBA7985; family UBA7985; genus UBA7985. Next base: position 1,077 of record JBMZBW010000007.1, read on the forward strand.
GGGATTGAGTGAGGCCTACATCAAGGAATTTGGTGACGGACGGGACTATCTGACCCCTTTCGAGGTCGCCCCTCGCACCGACCATTAAGCCTTTTGGATGCAGGGAAGTCAGGCGAGCGTTAAACCCTTGAAGAATTGCTGAATATCGGCAGCGAGCTGCTCTGGTTGTTCTTCGGGAAAGTAATGACTCCCCTCAATTCCAGTTCCACTGACATTCTCCGCGCGTTCCTGCCAAATTTGGATTGCGCCATAGGTGCGATCAATGATCCCACGCGTGCCCCAAACGACCCTGAACGGCTGAGAAACCTTTTTGCCATCGTCTGCATCGTCGTGTTCGATATCGATTGTATAGGCCGCCCGGTAGTCTTCGCACAGGGCGTGCAAGGCTGCAGGATCTCGATGGAAGGTTTTGTACTCGTCCAGCGCCTCGGGTGAAAATGGATGCTTGCCGCCGCCAAGCTCTGTGCTCTTGGCCGACCAGTAAACATCTGGATCAGCCTCCAGCATTTGTTCAGGCAGGGGATAGGGCTGAATAAGGAAAAACCAATGCCAATAGGTCTTGGCAAATCGCGCATCCGCTCGGGCGTACATTTCCCGTGTTGGCGCAATGTCGAGGACCATGAGCGCTGCGACCCGGTCTTCGTGGTCCAAGGCCATCCGGTGAGACACCCGCCCGCCGCGATCATGTCCGACCAAAAAAAACCGCTCATGGCCCAAGGCACTCATCAGGTTCACCATATCCTGTGCCATCGCACGCTTGGAGTAGAGCGCATGGGTTGGGTCTTGGCCGGGCGTGTCGGTGCCGGGTTTGTCCGATGCCCCATAGCCCCGCAAATCGGGGCAGATCACCTCAAAGCTTTCCGCCAGTAAAGGCGCACTATCGCGCCACATGGCGGAGGTTTGCGGATAGCCGTGAAGCAGTAACAACGGGGGCTTTCCAGCCTCAGGCGGGCTGCGTCGCACAAACAGGTGCACATCACCGCAGTCAATTCGCTCGCTGATAAATCCCTCAAACATGCAACTTCCTCTCCGACTGTGTCGCCTTCAGTTGAGCCGTTTACGTCACAGGACTATACCGAGACTTCCCGTGTTTTGTCTGCTGCGAAGGAAAGCCGCTCATGCCGGACATCAAGCCTGTAACCCGCAAAGACATTCGCGCGCTCTACCACGTGCAGGTGAAGCCAGAACAAGAAAAGTTCGTCGCACCCAATGGCCTGACCATGGCGCAAACTCCGTGGGAACCGGGATCTGAGGTTTTTGGGATTTGGGAAGGCGAAACCGCCGTTGGCCTGCTCGCCATTATCGATTTCAGCCATCCTGAAGCGGTTTTGCAGGAAGGCGAAGACCGGGACAGCCTGTATGTCTGGCGGCTGCTGATCGACGAAGATCATCAGAGAAAGGGCTATGGCACTGCGGCGCTGAATTTCGCCAAGCAGATGATGCGTGACCGAGGGCTGAAGTCCATTTCGCTGGGGGTGGTCGATGAACCCGGTAGCGCTGTGCCGGTCTACGAGCGCGAAGGCTTTGTGCGTACCGGCATTTACATCGACGGCGAATCCCAAATGGTCTGGCGCCCTTAGTGCCCCTGTCAGGCATCGAAGTCCGGTGCGATGTGCTCGACGAAGCGTGAAGCCGCGACGGAGAGCGTGCGCCCTTTTAACTGAATCAGCTTGAGGACGGTGGTCGCCTGCTGATGCATCAACGGTCGCGCGACGAGCCCGGAGGGAAGCGATGGTTCGGTGCCGGGGGTCATAAGGCGGAAACTCACCATCTGAGTCCCCCGAATGCACTCGACGATAAAGAATAGGTTCGAGGACTTGATTGCACTGTTCATGTCCACTTGCGTGGCGAGTGAAATTCGCTTGAGAACTTCATGCAGGATCGTATTTTCGCCGGGCATCGCCATTGGATAGGCGGCACAATCGGCAAAGCTCACCTGGCTCTTTGCCGCCAACGGGTGATGTGTCTCCAGAATTACATTCACAGCCTGATGGAGATTGCCCAGCAGCATGATATCGGGCGAAGATTGTGGTTCCAGAACGACGGCCACGTCAGCTTCATATCGCTTCAGCATGGCTTCTGCTTCGTCTTTGAAGGTTTCGTAAACCTGAAAATCCACACCGGGAAATTGAGCCCGATAGGATTGAATCTTCTGCGGAAAATAGTGGGGTAGAACGGCGGGAGACCCGGCCAGCCTTACCGTTCCCAAGCGCATACCAGAGAGGTCAGCGATCTGGGATTTCACCTTTTCAAGATCGGCAAACTGCCGCCTGATGTGCATCAGAACCAGTTCGCCGGCTGTATTCGGGCGCAGACCGGCGGGCGTTCGTTCAAAGAGCGGTGTGCCGAAATCTTCTTCGATGGCTAAAATACGCCGGTTAAGCGCAGAGGGTGTAATGGACGCCTGAGCTGCAGCCTTACGCATGGAACCAAATCGTGCAACAGCGTCCAGCAGCTTATAGGTCGTCAGGTCTGACATGGGATCCTATTGGTTCGCGTGGTGGACTGCGTCTTTATGCGGTTCCGCCTTGAGGTCATCAAACGCCATCTGCACGGACCTGTGTTGAAAAACGCTTTTGGGCCATTTGCCTTGAGGTCTGTTCGTGTGGGGCTTAGTCTTTTTCTAGTTCAATCAGCCCCTGACGCGCAGGACATGATGTCATTCTCTCAAGCCTCAACCGGTGTCGGTTCACACGTTTTGCTGGATTTGTGGGGATGTGAGAGCTCGTCACTGCAAGATGCGATGACTGAGGCCGCTGTCGCCGCAGGTGCGACGGTTCTGGAAACGCACTTCCACGACTTTGCGCCTGCTGAAAAGACCCAGGCCGGTGGCATGACGGGTGTGGTCCTGCTGGCTGAGTCTCACATCACGGTTCACACTTGGCCCGAGAAGTCATTCATCGCCATCGACATTTTCATGTGCGGAACCTGTGATCCGGATATTGCTGCGGATGTCCTTGTCCGCCGTCTGAAACCGACACGGCATCAGCGTACGCGGGTGGAGCGTGGTCGCCTCACATGAACCACTGCGCCCAGCCGTCGAGGTAGTAATCCACGAGGGCATGGTTTGACAGTCGGTTGGCCTTGACCGGGCGTTTGGCGGCGTCAGTCGGGAAAGACTGCGATGCCTGCCAAATCGTCGGGTTGAGATACCGCAGATCCAGACCGGAAAGGCCGCTTTCGACCGCTGCTGCATCAAATCTGCCCTTATGCCCCAACACAAAGCCCCAATCGCCAAAACTCGGGATATAGCCATGGTAAGCCAGCGTTTTTGAGCCGGGGTCGGAAAGTCCAGCACTGACACTGGCTTCTACCGACCAGAAGGCGTCGGCTGCAAAGGTTGGCGAGCCGGCCTGTGTCACCAAAACGGCTGACGCGGTCGTGGACTGTCGGAGCAGGCGGTAGAATTCGACCGTGTACAGCTTGGATAGGGCGTAATCCTTTGGGTCCGGTAAGTCGGCGATTACGATGTCGTAGAGCGCATCTGGATCTTGTCCGTTCAGGCGTTTCTCAAGAAACGACCAGGCATCGTCATTGTGCACAGTCACGCGCGGGTCATTCAGGGCGTTGCCACTGAGTTGGCGCAGGCTGAGATGGGTGGAAAACAGGTCTGTGACGGCGGGATCAAGGTCAACCAGATCAATGCTTTTAACGGCCTTGTGCTTGAGGACTTCGCGCGCTGCTAGTCCGTCACCACCGCCGAGGATCAAGACCCGATCCGCCCTTGCAGAGCCCAAAATCGCAGGGTGCACCAGCAGCTCGTGATAACGATGTTCGTCGAGGCTATCGAATTGGATGCCATTGTTCAGGTAGAGGCGGTAGCGGTCCTGAAACCGTGTGACGATGATTTTCTGATAGGGCGTGGTTTCGCTGTACACGATGTCATCATCAAAAATCGCTGCATCGCTCAGGGCGACCAGTCGGTCGGTATTCATGAGACCGCCGACCAGAATCACGGCGGCGAATAGCCAAAAACCCTGCATGGCGCGGCTGACACTGTCCCAGAAAACCAGCAGCGTAATGCCAGCAATAGCAAGGTTGAGCGTCCCAAACAGCAGGCTGGACGATATCAAACCCAGCAGGGGAACAATAACGATGGGAAACAGGATCGAGGCCACCAGAGCCCCGACGTAATCCAGCGACAAGACGTTCTCGAACCGAAACTTTGCTGCCCCCAACTCATTGAGCATGCGCACGATCAGGGGAATTTCCATCCCGCTCAATGCGCCGGTTGCGATAATCAGGACCAGCAACAGGGCGCTGGTTGTTCCCAGATAAGCATAAACAAGGAACAGCAGGGGGGCCGACGCGCCACCGATGAGCGCAAGTGCCATTTGCCCCCAGATGAACCCCACGCGCGCCGTTCCAACATACCGCGAGGCCCAGGCACCAAGACCCATCGATGTCAGAAACAGGCCGATGACAAAGCTGAACTGACGGACGCTATCCCCGATCAGAAAGGTTGAGGATGTTGCAATGACCAGCTCATAAAAGATGCCGGCAATCGACACGAGAAAGGTCGCCGCCAGCAGCCAGAATATCCGTAAACGGCTGATCCCCGAATCAGCAGCGCCGGTCACAGGTTAGGACCGAATAACGGCGGCAACAATCAACGCAATGGCCAGAAAAACTGCGCCGAGCAGAACCGACATGGCGAGGTTCTTTTCGTTCTGGATTTCCTTGGTAATCGAAAACGGGGTGAGCCGATCGAAAAGCCAGTAGCTGCCAGCCAGCAGGGCAACGCCAAGCATGGCAAAAAAGATCGTATTAACAACTTCTAAGATAAAGCCAGTCATGCTGTTTTCCTTCGGTTCAAAACAAGAGGCGGGGTCATTTTGGAACGCCTCTAATCAGGTAGGGGCCGCCATTGCTGCCCATCCGGACGCTGCGGTCCAGATCGCCATCGCCATAGCCGACGGCATTAATCGTCATCTGATAGGCACCAACGGTGATGCTCATGAATAGGAAGATGATTGCGAGCCGGAAAATCCACTTCATAGTCTCATCCTACCAATCACTTCCCGACCAGTTGTCCCGATGATTCGCCATTCTGGTTATCGGTGCCGTGATTGCAATGATGAGGAAGAGCAATGCCGTCCAACCCAGCCACTTCGTCGCTCCCATGTCTTCGCGGATGGAGTATTGCACCATCGTGATGTCGCGCACGGTCCCGTTGCCCCCTGTCCATATGCCGCGTTCTGGGAGATCCAGTTCCAGCGTGTAAGCCCCCGTTGTTTCAGCCCGGAACCTGACGCGCGTGAGGCCAGAGCCTTCATCCCAGCTTTCACCGCCTTCGGTGCCTTCGTAGTATTCCACCTCGCGGCCCACTTCGAACAGGGGAATATCTTGCGGATCATAGACCCCGGCCTCGACCCACCCCCAGGAGTTTCGTGCATCAGTTTTGAGCAGAATTTCCACGCCTCGCCCCGGAACCGACACGTCAAAGGGGATTTCCTTGGGTAGCGCGAGAATGTCGACGGCTCCTTTTTTGACCGTCGGGCTTGTCGCGTTGGCGCCAGACATCAGGAGCAGTGCCATGACCAGAAAAATGATCGAGACAAGCGAAGCAAAGCTGAGATTTGGACGTTTGGCCCATGGGCGAAGCGGGTGCTTGACGTTGCGGCGAAGGACGCCTTCTCCCAACTCGAATTCGCACTCAATCTCTTCGGAATCGAGGTAGGTGATTTCATCAGTTTCTTTCTCACCGATGATCATTCCTTCTTCATCAAGAGGGACTGATACTTCGTATCCGTAGTGCGGGCCTTTTGGCTGACCAAAAAACAGCTGTTGGCTCAGATAAAACGTCGGTGCGTAAAAATGCGCATAGCGGGCGTCGCCCAGCGATGGCTTCCACGAAAATTCACCCTGAAGCGATTCAATGATTGCAGTACCACTTTCGTAGTACTGGAAGGCCCTATGGAAACGCCAAGGGGTAGGGGGATTTTCCATCTCTTCGAGTTCATTTTCGCTGTAGATGGGAAAAGACTGCTGCGGCCTAACCCGGCGAGAAAACGTCGCCATCCGGTTTTCGAACGTGAGCCAAGCATAGCCGTGGGTTGGTGAATAGAGCTGGTGCTCTGCCCAATGCCACGATTTGCGCTCGTGATACTCGGCCATCCCTATGGTGCCGATAATGGTCCATTTCACCCCGCGGATTGTACCGCTCATGCCGATGGAAAACGGGCTTCCGGGGCGTTGCTGATCCTGCAACTGACGGACGACGCGATAGTTGTCGTTGGGGTCGAGTTCGCTGCCGCAGGAGCCGCAAAACGCACTGGCCACCCGACCACCACCGAGCAAGTCCAATCCGGCTCCGCAGGTGTCACAGTTTACGGCGTCAACGGTATCGGGGCTGCGCATCAGGAGCCTCGCTCGACGTCAAAGGGGCTGTACCAACGACCCATGTACCAATCCGGTTCCTGATCCCGTTCATCGTCAATTTCGCAGCTGAGCAGCAAACCGCCTTTGGCCTCGGCGTTGATATAGAGATAGGTCTGGCCAATGGAGATGTCTTCGGGCCAGCTGCCTTCAAAACCCAGACACGTTGCCTTTTCGACTTCGGTGACGCGGTACTCGTGTTCTTCGAGGTAGATCATGTCACCGGTTTCAAGAAATCGTGCGTCGGCGTCATCGAGGGGCTTCTTGCCGCTGCTCTTTGCCCATTCATGGTCGGCTCTTTCGCGCCAGACTGACATGCCTTCGCTGTCTGTCTGCTGCTGAATGACAACGTCGCCTTCGTCCACGCTGAGCCAGTAGGTTTCGTCGCTGGTTGCGATGTCGGTTCTGACGACCCAGAATTCATCCCAAACGCCGCGACCATAGCTGTACTGGGCCCGACCCAGAACTTCGTACTTTCCAAAAGCCAGATTGAAGCGGTCGCCGATAGACAGCAGGGCATCGCCCACATGAATTTGACCGGACGCGCCCTCTGCGCTGATGTCGCCTTTGTTCACGATCAATGTTGTCTGGCAATAAGCACAGGCTTGGAGCCGCGCGCTGCGCGGGGGCAGGGGGAGTTCAGCTCCACAGTTTGGACAAGAGGCAGCCACGGCAAAAAGGTTCAGGTCATCGTTAAATTTCGACCCTGACTATGCACCGCACCAATGCGCTTGACCAGTCATCAAGCCAATACATTGGTCTCAATAAACCCTTGATCGACGGGGTTATTCTGCCAGTTGACGTTCCACATCCTGCCAATCATCGCGGGGAACGACAGTGCACTGGCTGCCGATATCTTCCAGCCATGAAAAGACGGAAAGAAACGGCTCTTCATACACGCGGGTCGCATGCACCTGATAGGGTGGATTGAAGATGATCGAGCCTGCCCCGTGGTCTTGCCAGTCACCACCGGCAAGACGCCAGCCGCTGCGGGGGGAGAGGTTGATGTAGGTCTCTGGGGCTTCATGTTGGTGATCGCGATAAAGCGTGCGCGGTCCGAGCATAAACAGGCCGAGGGTAAAATCATCATGGTGGAACCCGCAGGCACCGGGTCCGATCAGCAGGGTGTGGAGGTTGCAGCGCACGTAGCCTTCGCCCAGATCCGAGCCGGGCGGATAGTATTTCATCTCGTCTTCATTCCAGACGAGATCTTCTTTGGCCTCTACCAGCGCTTTGCGGATGTCCTGCAGGTCGGGGTCACAGATGTTGTTGATGGAAGCCTGCAAAACGGCATCGTGGCGAGAGCCTTTGGCGGGAATATCCTTGAACGCTTTGGGGCTGCGGTCGACGCTCTCAATGCGCTGTAACGTCAAATCGGCTGCTGTCACGGATTCACGGTTTTTTTCGAGAAAGCTGACAATGGCTTCAATGAGGGCGCGGATGCGTTTTTCCTTGGCTGACATGACGAAACGCCCTCTGGTTTACTCGAATGGATGCCCTTGCTGCGGTGCTGTAGCCAGCCAGACAGACTGGGTCTGCATAAAGCACCGCATGCCTTCGATCCCGTTTTCCCGGCCATAGCCCGATTGCTTGAACCCACCAACCGGACTTTGGGTTGCCGCATTGAAGTAATTGTTGATGTAGACGGTTCCGGCCTCGATCCGATCTGCCATCCGCATCCCCAAGGCAACGTCAGCCGTCCAAATCCCGGCGGCCAGCCCATAGGGTGTATCGTTGGCCTTTTGGATCACGTCTTCATCGTCTGTCCACGCTTCGGTACTGGCAACAGGTCCGAAAACCTCGCTCTGAGCCAAAGCAGCACTGTTGGGGACATGAGCGAAGATGGTTGGCCCGACGTAATAACCGCTCTCTCGCCGCACTGTTCGGCCATCGAGGACGAGCGTATGGCCCGCGTCCACTGCTGCGTCGATTTTGGCCAAAACAGAGTCGTAGTGCGCACGATTGGCCAAGGGGCCGATGTTTGTCCCCGGCTCAGACGGAGGACCGACAACCGCTTTCTTGGCAATCGCGACCAGCCGAGCCGTAAAGTCATCGATGACGTCCGAATGAACCAGCAGGCGCGAACCAGAGATACAGCTTTGACCACCGCCGGGGAATATTGCGCTGGCGATGCCTTTGGCTGCCAGATCGAGGTCTGCGTCTGCGCGAACAATCTGTGGAGACTTGCCACCCAGTTCCATGACCACCGGCTTGACCTGTTCCGCGGCCAAGGCTGCGACCGCCCGGCCACCTCCGGTCCCGCCGGTGAAGCTTATCATCCGCACGTCGGGATGCTGGACCAAGGGCGCGCCTGTGGTCGGGCCAAAGCCGGTTACGACGTTGACAACGCCGGGGGGAAGAATGTCCGCTTCATTCAGTATGTCCATGAGCTCAAGAACCGAGCAGCTTGCATGCTCCGAGGGCTTTATCACGGCTGTATTTCCCGCCGCCAACGCTGCCGATAGCTTCCAGATCAGTGTGCCAATGGGCGCGTTCCACGGGAGAAAGAGGGCGACAACGCCGAAAGGTTGCCACTTCATGTAATTGTGCATGTTCGGCATTTCGGCGGGGATAAGACTGCCTTCGAACTTGTCACAAAGTCCGGCGTAGTAGTGCCAGCTGTCCACCTGCCAGCCGCCTTCGCGAAGCCCCGGTGCAATGTTGCCCGTACGTCCGTTATCGCGCAGTTCCACCGCGCCCAATCGGTCAGCATTGGCGGTGATGACGTCTCCGATCTGGCGTAAAATACGGCCTAGCTGTGCAGGAAGCAGCTTGCCCCACGGCCCGTGGTAAAAGGCTGCTTTGGCCGCGCTGACCGCGTGCGCAATATCGGCCTCGCTGCAGTTTGGTACGTGGGCCCAGACCTGACCGTCAGCCGGATTTTCTGTCTCGAACCATTGGCCTTCCTGAGGATCGTGCCATTGGTTATTCGCGAAGTACTGATAGGTCTTGAGTGGCTCAGACATGGGCGTTCTCGCTAGGATTTTCGGGCGGTAGAGCAGGTCGCTGCAGGATCATGTCAGCGGCCTTTTCCGCCATCATGACCACCGTGGCGTAGAGGTTACCGGTGATCTGCGTCGGCATGGCTGCGGCATCACAGACCCGCAGCCCTTCGACCCCGCGCACCCGCAACTCTTCATCTAATACAGCCCGCAGGTCCGTCCCCATTCGCGCGGTCGAGCAGGGGTGATGACCGGTGTAGGCGGTTTCGCGGATGGCGTGGATGATCTCGTCTTTGGTATGGGCGTCCTTCCAAACACCGATTTCGCCCTGATGATACTGGGCGATTTCGTGCTGTGCCATGACTTCGCGCATCACATGGACCCCGCGCACCAGCTCATCAACATCGTTGGGATGGGACAGCAGGTTCGGGTCAATGACCGGGTAATCGCGGGGATTAGCGCTCTTCAGGCGGACGGTGCCGAGGCTCTTTGGGCGTTCCTGATTGATATCGATCTGCAAGCCCGGTTTGGCGACTTTTCGCCCCCGGACGAGCAATTTCCGGCCCAGTCGCTGGAGCAGGGGGGCCTTGTCTTCCTCGCCTGCGCCTATGTTCTCGTCGATGATCATGGGGGTCATGAACACTTCGAGTTCAGGCAGCGCGGGGTCTTCAAAGGCGTGGAACAGCACGGAAGAAAACAGCGCCCCGCCCCCCGGCCCGGACCCATTCAGCAACCACCGCCCCATCAGCAATGCTGCACGATCAAGGCGCTGGTGTTTGGCGTGGCTCAGGTCAAGGCGGTCAGACGTGTATTGGATCGAGACGTCCACGTGATCAGCCAGGTTGCCGCCAACGTCAGGCGCGTCGAGGATCGGCTCGATACCATGCTCGCGCAAGTGATCTGCTGGGCCAATCCCCGATAGCATGAGCAGGTGAGGCGTGCCGAAAGCACCCTGACAGACAATCACTTCGCGGTCCGCGCGAATGATTTCGCCGGCCAGCGTTTCTACGCCGACAGCGCGGCTTCCCTCCATAACAACACGGGCAATCTGGCTGTTGGTTTTGATGGTCAGGTTGTCGGGTTTATGGCGCAAGTAGGCGATGGCAGACGACTGTCGAATGCCCCGTGACACCGTGCTGTCTGTGCGAGCAACGCCGGTCCGATCCGGTCCATTGAAATCATCGATTTCCCGGTGTCCGGCGGCTTTTGCAGCATCAATAAAAGCGCGGTCAATGATGCCAAAATTCACGGAAGGTTCCGTCTTCAGCGGGCCATCGACCCCATGCCATGCATCCCGCCGGTCGCGCGACCCTTCTGCCTTTTTGAAGTAGGGGAGAACGTCGGCGTAGCCCCAGCCCTTGAGCCCCATCTGTCGCCACTGCTCATAGTCCACCGCGACCCCGCGCATGTAGATCATGCCGTTGACGATTGATGAACCGCCGAGCGCCTTGCCTCGCGCATAGTAAATCGTGCGTCCGTTCAGTCCGGGTTGCGGCTCACTCTGGTAGCCCCAATCCAGCTTTGGGTTGCCGAATACAAAGCCGTTTCCGGCTGGCATGCGGATAAACAGGTCTTTGCCCTTGCCGCCCGCCTCGACGATGCAGACGGAGACTGAGGGGTCTTCAGCCAGTCGTGCGGCCAGAGCACACCCGGCAGATCCACCCCCGGCAATGACATAATCAAACCCCATCAGCTCACCCGATCCAAAACCGCGTCGGTCACTTCGATGGTGGAATGCTTTCCGCCCACGTCTGGGGTCAAAAAACCGTCGGCGAGTGCCGCGTTGACCGCCTGATCAAGCGTTTGACGAATATCGGGTCGATCAAAGCTGTGTTCGAACATCAAGCCCACGGAAAGGATCATTCCAATCGGGTTTGCAATGCCCTTTCCGGCAATATCAGGCGCAGAGCCAGAGGTTGATTCGTATATCCCAAAGGCGGCGCCCTCGCTTGGGTTCTTCGAAAGGCATGCCGAAGGCAGCATTCCGAGTGATCCAGCCAACACTCCGGTCAGGTCGCTGAAAACATCACCCAGTTGGTTGCAGGCCAATACGACATCAAAGTCTCTGGGCCGGGTCATCATTTGAAAGGCACAGTTGTCCGCAAACATGTTCTCAAACTCAACATCCGGGTAATCCAGCGCCACTTCTGAGACGACGGTGCGCCAAAGCTTGTAGCTCTCCATCACGTTGGATTTGTCACAGCTTACAACACGTCGCCGTCGCATACGCGCCAACTCAAAGCCGCCACGGGCAAAACGCTCGATTTCAGCGTCGTCGTAGGCCGTGAGGTCAAATCCCTCGCGCCTGCCTCTAACCAACCGCTGACCGCGCATTGTTGCGAACATGGCCCCGCCGCACATCTCTCGCAGGATCATGATATCGGCACCGTCAGCCAGGTCGGAACGGAGCGGTACGCGGGATAGCAGAGGCGACCAACTCCGCGCAGGACGCAGGCCAAGATAGGTCTGCAGGTGATGCCGCAAGTACATCAATCCATCCTGATTTTCCGGACCGCCGGGCATCCTGATATTGTCCCACTTTGCCCCGCCGACAGCCCCCACCAAAACGGCGTCTGATTGTTTGGCTTTCGCTAAAACGGCTTCCGTGCAGAACACGCCGTGCCGGTCAAAAGACGCGCCGTGCAGCAGGTCAAAATCGACGTCGAGCGACTGATCTGCTCGCACGGCCAAGACCTCAAGAACACGCAGAGCCTGATCCAGAATTTCAGGGCCAATGCCATCACCAGGCAGGGCAAGCAAACGGGACATTCGGTGTGCCTTTCCTTTCCGGTATGGCTGTTGGTCCCCGTGTTCGAACTTGCGTGTTCACAGGGCTGTAATATTTGTGAAACAGAACACCATCGAAGCAAAAGTCGCAAGGAAGGCGCGCGTGACCGTATTCGCCATCAATGGCCTTGGCCGCATTGGGAAATTGGCCCTCAAGCCACTGTTGGAGCGGGGCGCCCGGATTGCTTGGATCAACGACGCCGTCGGCGATCCCGAGATGCATTCGCACCTGCTGGAATTTGATACCGTCCATGGCCGTTGGAACGCGCAGCATTCCTTTGACGAAAGCGGCGTGACGATCAACGATCAGCGGTTGCCCTTTATCGGTACGTCAAACCTCGCAGAATTGCCGCTTGACGGGGTTGATGTCGTGATCGACTGCACCGGCGTTTTCAAGACTGAAGCCGCTTTACAGCCTTATTTCGAAGCGGGTGTTCAAAAGGTTGTCGTCAGCGCACCCGTCAAGGACGGCCCGACAGCCAATATCGTGTTCGGGGTCAATCACCATACCTATCAACCCGACGCGCACCGCATCATCACCGCCGCGTCCTGCACCACGAATTGTCTCGCCCCTGTGGTCAAAGTGATCCACGAAACGCTTGGCATAAAGCACGGCTCCATCACCACCATCCACGATGTCACCAACACTCAAACCATTGTGGATCGCCCAGCAAAAGACCTGCGCCGGGCGCGGTCTGCGCTGAATTCACTGATCCCCACAACAACCGGCAGTGCCACCGCCATCACCTTGATTTATCCGGAACTGACCGGAAAGCTGAACGGACATGCTGTTAGGGTTCCTTTGCTGAACGCGTCGCTGACCGACTGCGTTTTCGAGGTGGAAAAGCCAACCTCGCAAGAGGAAGTGAACGCCCTGTTTAAAGCAGCAGCCGAGGGCGGTTTGCAGGGTATTTTGGGGTATGAAGAACGTCCGCTGGTATCGACCGACTACACAAACGACCAACGCTCCGCGATCATTGATGCGCTCTCTACGATGGTGGTCAATCAGACACAGGTGAAGGTCTACGCGTGGTACGACAATGAAATGGGCTATGCGCATCGCTTGGTGGATGTCGCCCTGATGGTTGGGGATCAGCTTTGAGCGCCAGAACCGCCTATGTCGGTGTCACCGCCGCTTATTGGGCATTGATGCTCACAGACGGCGCGCTGAGAATGCTGGTCCTGCTTCACTTCCACACGCTCGGCTTTACACCCGTTCAGCTTGCTTATCTGTTCCTGCTCTATGAGTTTGCCGGCATGGTGACCAACCTTTTTGCCGGTTGGATTGCCGCACGTGTGGGCATGACTGTGACACTTTACGCCGGAATGCTGTTGCAGGTGCTGGCATTGCTGGCGCTGGCTCTGCTCAATCCCGCCTGGGCGCTGGGCTTGTCAGTGGCCTATGTGATGCTGGTGCAGGGGGTGAGCGGTGTCGCCAAAGACCTGACCAAAATGTCGTCCAAGTCCGCTGTGAAGCTGCTGGCGCCCAAGACCCACGGTGGCTTGTTCCGCTGGGTTGCGGCGCTAACGGGATCAAAAAACGCCGTTAAGGGCTTTGGTTTTCTGCTTGGTGCGGCGCTGCTCGCAGTCTTTGGATTCAAAGCGACCGTCTTGGGGATGGCCACGATCCTCGCGATCATTCTGTTAACGCTCTTTTTCGCGATGCCCTCCAGTCTCCCATCCGGGCGAAAAGGCGTGAAATTCAGCGACGTGTTTTCAAAATCTGCCAATATCAATTGGCTGAGTGCATCCCGTTTGTTTCTGTTCGGGGCGCGTGATGTCTGGTTTGTGGTGGGGATTCCCATTTACTTTTACGCTGTGCTCTCTGACGGCTCAGAAGAAAGCCGCCGTTCGGCATTCTTTGCCATCGGGACTTTCATGGCCCTTTGGATCATCTTGTATGGTGCCGTTCAAGCGATAGCACCGCGCTTGCTTCGCGCAGCGTCGCAGCCTGAAACGGCACTGGTCGGCAAGGCGCGTATCTGGGCCTGGGGGCTGGGTTTTGTACCCGCAATCCTTACGCTCGCTGTGCTTGTGCTCCCTTCTGCGCATCCAGCCTTAACAGTGATTTTGGTTTTGGGCTTGCTGGTATTCGCGGTGGTCTTCGCCGTGAATTCGTCTCTTCATTCCTACCTCATCCTCGCTTTTTCCAATTCGGAGCGGGTGACCATGGATGTCGGGTTTTACTATATGGCGAACGCAGGTGGACGCTTGCTGGGGACAGCTTTATCCGGTTTGGCCTTTCAGCTGGGGGGCCTGTCGCTGCTGTTTGCTGTCGCCACGACCATGGTTTGCCTCTCTGCGCTCGCCGCAGGAAAACTGACCGGAGATCCCGACAACACAGCCAAGGCTTGATCACTCTGCGCGCCTGTGCCTTTGATCGTTCCGCACGTCAGGCAAGGGAGCCGCATGGACTGGTCAATCGTCATTGTTGGGGTCGGGTGTTTTATCGCAGCATTCATTAACGCCGCCTTTGCAACGGGGGGCGTTTTCATTGTTCTTGCGACTTTGACCGTTGTGTTCCCGCCTTCGGTCGCCATCCCGCTGATGGGGCCAACGTCTGCGGGTTCGCTGTTTGGCCGGATCATCCTGTTCTGGAAAGACATCAACTGGCGCATATGCCTGCTATTTGGGCTGGGCGCGGTCATTGGGGTGAGTATTGGTGTTTCCGTCTTTTTCGCCTTACCCGAAAATGCACTGCGGCTGGGTTTGGCGCTGCTGTTGCTGTTCATGATCTGGTGTCCGCCTTCTCTCTGGCTGGGGGAGCGCAAGATCCCGATTTTCGGGGTCGGGGTGGTTCATGTTTTTCTTGGGACATCGCTGGGGCTGGGTGGATTGCTGCAAGCGGTCCTCATCAACACGCGCATCACCAAAGCGGCACTGACCGGAACGCTGGCCTTTTGCATGACGTTGGGCGACCTGTTCAAGGTCATCGGCTATGGCTCGCTGGGCTTCGACTATCGGCCATACATCCCCCACATCATCGTTGCGACCCTGGTCGGTTTCGCCGGTGCCTGGGCCGGGAAACGGGTTTCGCACCGGATCAGCGACAGCGTGTTCCGCATCGTGTTCAAGTCCATCGTGACGCTGGTTGCTTTGCGCCTGATGGGGCAGGCCATTGCCAGTTGGACCAGCGGCTAATCCCGTTTTACCTGCCATGTCTGGAACCACTGAACTGTTGACTCACAGCCGGATTCACAAGAAACGTGACATGTGACGTATTTTCGTTTTGAGTCCCGTTCCGCCTGTCTTACCGGCTTTCGGGGCACGGCAACTCAGGCTTGGAGGAAGACTTTGCATGAGCAAGCCCTATTCTGATATTCCCGGCACGATCGTCTTTGACAGCGATCAGGCCGCCGTCGGGTATCACCTGAACCAGTTCTGCATCTCGCTGCGCCTCGCGGAGAACCGTGAGCTGTTTCGCGCGGATCCGGAAGGTTATATCGACCGTTTTCCCATGACTGCCGATCAACGCGAAGCGGCGCTGAATCAGGAATGGAACCGTCTGCTCGAACTGGGCGGCAACATCTATTACACCAGCAAACTCGCTGCCTATCATGGGATCAACTTTCAGCAGTTGGCCGGTTTGATGACCGGTATGGGCGAGAGCTACCGCGAAATGATGGTCGGCGGAGGCCGCAGCATCGAAGGCAATCGCTACAAGTCTGAATGGGAAGATAAATAATGGCTTACGTTTCTTCAGGTGTTGCCTGTTCCCACGTCCCGGCACTGGGCGTCGCCTCCGACAAGGGCATCACCGGCGATGACTACTATGGTCCGATTTTCAAGGGTTTCGAGTTCTCCAAAGAGTGGATGGAGAAGGAAAAACCAGATGTCATCTTCCTGGTCTACAACGATCACTGCACGGCCTTTGACGCGCGTGTTATCCCGACCTTTGCCTTGGGCTGTGGCACAGAATACGCCCCGGCCGATGAAGGCTGGGGCCCCCGTCCGGTTCCTGTGGTCAAGGGACACCGCAACCTATCGGCACACATCGCGCAGTCCCTAATCCTGGACGAGTTTGACATCACCATCATGAACGAAATGGAAGTGGACCACGGTCTGACCGTCCCGCTGACCATGATGTTTGGTCAACCGGACGAGTGGCCCTGTCCTGTGGTTCCGCTGGCGGTGAACGTGGTGCAGTATCCGGCTCCGCTGGGTCGGCGGTGTTTTGCGCTGGGCAAGGCCATCCGCAAAGCCATCGAGAGCTATGGTGAAGACCTGAAAGTCTGCGTCTTTGGCACCGGCGGCATGTCGCACCAGTTGCAGCATCAGCGGGCTGGCCTGATCAATGCCGATTGGGATGCGCGCTTTATGGATCTTCTGGTGAACGAGCCGGAAACGGGCAGTCAGATCGAGCATATCGAATACCTGCGCGAAGCCGGTTCCGAGGGCATTGAGCTGGTCATGTGGTACGTCATGCGCGGCGCGTTGAATGACACTGTCGAGGAAGTGCACCGCTTCTACCATGTCCCGGCCTCCAACACGGCTGTTGGTCACCTGATCCTGGAGAATCGCTGAGATGGTTAAGATTGGTGTAGCGGGTGCCTATGGCGCATTCGGCCTGAAGCATCTTGATGCTTTGGCCAACATTTCAAACGCAGAAGTCACGGCGATTTTTGGCCCGAACAAGGACAAGATCGAAGCGCTGGCCGCTGAGCGTGGCATCGCTAAGGCGTGTTCGACCTATGAGAATTTCCTTGCCGCAGATGTCGATGCAGTCATCCTTTCAACCCCGACCCAAATGCACTGCACCCAGTCCGTTCAAGCGATGGAAGCGGGCAAGCACACTTTCAGCGAAATTCCCATGGCTGATAGCCTTGCAGACGCTGAAGCAATGGTCGCGGCGCAGGAGAAGACGGGCGTTGTGGGAATGGTCGGTCACGTCCGCCGCTTTAACCCCAGTCACCAGTACATTCGCAACAAGATCGATGCGGGTGAGTTCAACATTCAGCAGATGGACGCGCAAACCTACTTCTTCCGTCGTTCCAACTTGAACGCCAAGGGCGAGCCGCGCAGCTGGACCGATCACCTGCTCTGGCACCATGCCTGTCACACCATTGATCTGTTCATGTACCAGACAGGTGAAATCCCCAGCGAAGTCTTTGGTTTACAGGGGCCGGCCCATCCGGAGCTTGGGATCGCCATGGATATGACCATCGGTATGAAGACCCCAAGCGGCAAGCTTTGCACCTTGTCGCTGTCGTTCAACAACGACGGACCGTTGGGCAGTTTCTTCCGCTACATTGGTGATACGGGAACGTACATCGCGCGTTACGACGATCTGGTCGATGGGCGGGAGCAGCCTATTGATCTGAGCGATGTTGCCGTCAGCAACAATGGGATCGAGCTGATCGACCGCGAATTCATTGCGGCGATTGAAGAAGGGCGGGAGCCGAATTCCAGCTTTCAGCAGGGTCTCGCCGCCATGCAAGTGATGCAGAAACTCGAAGATCAGATGGGTGTGATGAAGGTCTGAGACCGACTGGAGCTGCCCCGAATAATAGCGAAAGCCGGTGTGGTTCTGCACCGGCTTTTTTTGTGCCGGGCTGCGCTAGAAAAGCAGCCTGACCAGGAACAGCGTTATGCCGGGGAAAGCCACGAGAATGATGATCCGAACAACGTCTGAAGCGACAAAAGGCAACGCGCCTTTGTATGTTTCGATCATCGGGATGTTTTTATCCAGATTGTTGATGACAAACAGGTTCATCCCAACCGGCGGCGTGATCAGTCCGACTTCAGCGGACATCAGCACAAGGATTCCGAACCACAGGCCCACTTCCGCAGGTGTCAGGCCAAAGTCCAATTGCGCGATGATGGGATAGAAAATCGGCACCGTCAGGAAGATCATCGCGATGGAGTCCATCACGGTTCCCAAGATCAGGTAGAGCAACAGCATGCCCAGCAGAATGATCCACGGGTTCAGGTCTGACGTGATGAAGAACTCAGCCAGCGTTTGCGGGACTTTGGCGGAGCTGAGGAACGAATTAAAGACACCCGCCGCAACGATGATGAAAAAGATCATCGCTGAAGTTTTGGCGGTCGCCAGCAAGGAGTCCTTTAGCCCGACCCACGTCAAACCACCGTTCAATGCCGCGATAATGCCTGTTCCGGCTGCCCCAACCGCAGCCGCGGCGGTTGGCGTAAAGGCACCGGTGTATATGCCACCAATCACCAAGACAAAAATCAGCAGAACAGGCCAGACGCGGGTCATGATCCTGAACCGCTCAGCATAGGGCAGGCGCGGGCGGGACTGCTCGGCCCCTTTGACCACGCGGGTATAAATCGACACGGTGATCATGTAGCCCAGCATGGCCAGCAGACCGGGGATGAAGGCAGCGGTAAAGAGCTTCTCGATGTTGACCTCGGCGAGAATGGCGTAGATCACCAATACCACCGACGGCGGGATGAGGATGCCGAGGGTCCCGCCAGCAGCCAGAACGCCGGTGGACAGGGAACCGGAATAGCCGGAGCGCTTAAGCTCGGGCAGGGCAACCTTGCCCATGGTCGAAGCGGTTGCCAGTGACGAGCCGCAAACCGCGCCAAACCCGGCAGAAGCCCCGATGGCCGCCATAGCAACGCCGCCCTTGCGATGACCCAGCCACGCCCCCGCAGCCTCAAACAGCGAGCGGGACATGCCGCCACGGGTCGCAAATTCACTCATCAACAGAAACAGGGGAATGATGGACAGGGAGTAGTTGTTCAGCGTGCCAAAAGTGAAGGATTTGAGCTGGCTGTCCATCATCCGGACATTGCCCGTCACCAGCACGGTTCCAAGGGTCCCTACGATAAACATAGCCGCAGCCAGCGGAAGGCGCAGCGCGACGAGCAGCAGCAGAACGGGGAAGGACAGCAAACCAATCTGGAAACTGGTCAGGGATGAGGTCAACCAATCCATAGCCCTTAGCTCCCTGTCTTCGGGTTGGTGGACCGGAAGATGCGGATGAAGCTCTCCACAGTGCAGTAAAGTGCCACCACCATGAACAAGGCCACGCAAAGTTCAGCAAAGGTGTAGAAGGGCCAGAGTTTCATGCTCAGGATTTGAGATTCCGGCTGCACCCGCAAGCGCGCCAGCGCACCGGCCCAGTCCCCGTTCAGCAGCAACTCCGGCATCGGTTCCTGCGACCGGCGGGCTTTCTTGAAGATCAGGTACCACTGGCGGGTCAGGATCATGTAGGAGACGAACAGCAGAGAGAGGTCCGCGGCAAAGTTTAGAACGCGGTTGAACAAGCCGCCGAATAGAGGTTCAAAGATATCAATTCGCACGTGCCCCCGTTTGATCATCACCCAGGGAAGAGCCGAAAACAGGGCAATGCCAACAGCGTATTGAACCAGTTCCTCTTCACCCAGAATCGGCCTGATCCCTGACCAGGCTTCGGCATTGGCGATGCTGGACAGACTGTAATCCAGCACCCGGCGTGTGACTTTGAGCAGGATGCTGACGCAGGTCACCAAAATCGCGAAAATCAGACCCAAACCGCCGAGAAAGGCAAAGACACCAGCAACACGCGTGAGAACGTGCCCCACGCGGTCAACGCGCCCGGAAACAGGCGGCGGTGCGGTTGAAAGGTCACTCATGGAGACTCCGTTGTCAGTCCTGCTGCGTGGGGTGAAACCAGGGCTCTAGCGGCGGGAGCGCAGGGTGGGTCGCTGGCAAAGCCAACAAAAAGTTGGTGCGAGGCTTTCCGTAATGGTGGGGTGGCTGAATGTCCATAACGATCCAGCCACCCCAGTTCCGAGTTTAGCGATTGGCTGAAATCAGCTCGCGCGCCATGTCGATGGTGGCTTGGCCATCGAAACCTTTTTCGGCTGAACGACTGATCCAGCGGTCGTAAACGGGCTGTGCCGCGTCGATCCAGCGGGCCACTTCTTCTTCCGGCAACTGGATAATGTTGTTGTCGGCATAGACCGAACGGCCAGCGGCATCACGCGCAACCATGGTTGCCGCAACCGCACGAGACATTTCCTTTCCCGTATTCTCATCGAGGATAGCGCGCAGATCATCGGGCAGAGCCTCGTAAGCATCCCAGTTCATAGCCAGAATAAAGGTTGCGGTGTAAAGCGCACGGTCGCCGCCGATTTCGGTGTGGTTGGTTACCAACTCACCCAGCTTGATCGCAGGGGTAATCTCCCACGGCAGAACGGTTCCGTTGATGACGCCTTTGGACAGGGCTTCTGGAATACCGGGGAGCGGCATGCCAACCGGCGTTGCACCGTATTCGCCGAGCAGGTCGGTAATCACACGGGTTGGACCGCGCAATTCCTTGCCGGCCATGTCTTCAAGCTTGGTGACGGGCTCTGCTGTGTGGATGACACCGGGGCCGTGGACCCAAGCGGCAAGGATCTTGGCGTCTGCGAGTTCACCGTCCTGAAGGTCCGCCTGGATCATGTCGTAGTACGCCGCCGAGGTTGCGACAGCGTCTTCCATCATGAATGGCAGTTCAAAAACCTCGGACTTGTTAAAGCGTCCCGGGGTGTAGCCGGTCAGGGTCAGGCTGATATCGACAGCACCGTCAATGGCCTGATCAATCAGATCGCCCGGACGACCGCCAAGGCTCATGGATGGGTAGACTTCAACGAGCATACGGCCATCTGTTTTTGCGGTCATTTCTTCGGCCCACGGGATGAAGAAATGCTTAGAAAGGGTCGCCGGTGGCGGCATGAAGTGATGCAAGCGGAGCGTCACTTCCTGCGCGTAAGCGGTTGTGGCAGTTGCGAGCGCTGCACAGGCAGCGAGTAGGATCTTCTTCATTGTTTTTCCTCCAAACAAAGAAGGCTCTCCTTCTGGTGGCAAAAGGAGAGGTGGGGGTTTGCAAGGTCCGACCAAGACCCTGAAACCAAAACCCAAATGGCGCGTCAAACTCGCACATTCGGGATGGACTGGGCAAAGGAAAACAAGGCATTGCAAATGTGTGCTGTGACCAAAGCGCCGTTTTCTGAAACGAACGCGCTTTTGGGTTTGGATTGATCATCTTTGCTGGCTGATGCAAGCTTGATGGGCATCGTAACGGGGAGGGGTTCATGGCTGCGTCACTGGTCCATCAGCATAAATCGATCACACCGCCTGCGGGGGTCGAGGTTTGGGATGTCGATCCCTATGATGAAGACATTCTCATGGACCCGGTTCCGTTCTTCACCGCGCTCCGTGACAAGGGCGGGCTCGTGTATATCCCGCGCTATGAGATTTTGGCTTGCGGTCGCTATGACGAAACGCGGGAAGTCTTTTACGATCACAAGCGGTTTGTGTCCTCACGCGGGGTCGGTATGGCGGATTTCAAGCTTGAAGAGCCCTGGCGACCACCCTCAATCGTGCTGGAAGTCGATCCGCCGGAGCACACGCACAATCGTCGCGTGATCCTTCGCGCCTTGTCCCCGGCTGTTGTTCGCCAGCTGGAACAGGATTTCGCCGATGATGCTGAAAACCTGATCGACAGTGTTTTGGCGCAGGGCGCAATTGAAGCGGTCACGGCCATAGCCGAAGCCTTCCCCACACGCGTTTTCCCGCGTGCGGTCGGGATTAAACAGCCAGACTCTCGAAAGCTTGTCGACTATGGGGCCATGGTCTTTAACGCAGTTGGACCCGACAATCCCTTGCGCCAGCGCATCATGGCCAAAGCGCCCGACATTGTGCCGTGGATCAATGAGCAGTGCGACCGTTCCCGCCTGACTGAAAACGGCATTGGCGCTACCATCTATGCGGCTGCGGATACAGGCGAAATCGGTGAGGCTGAGGCGGGGATGCTGATCCGTTCGCTGCTGTCAGCGGGGGTGGACACGACTGTTTCAGCTATAGGAAGTGCCCTTTGGTGTTTGGCGAAAAACCCTGCGCAGTTTGCGCTGCTCAAAACTGATCCTGAGAAACTCTCCGTCCAGGCGTTTGAAGAAGCGCTCCGCTTCTGTACGCCGGTACAGGCGTTTTTCCGCACCGCTGGCCTAGACACAACTGTCGGTGATGTTGCGATTGAGGAAGGCAGCAAAATCCTGTGTGTCCTCGGCGCTGCAAACCGTGATCCGCGCAAGTTCGAAAACCCGGAAGACTTCGACATCACGCGGGACACGCGCGGGCATCTGGCGCTGGGCGTTGGTGTGCATTCCTGTGTCGGACAGATCATCGCCCGTGCAGAAGGTCGAGCCATCCTGCGCGCGCTGGCCCAAAAGGTTTCAGCAATCGAGTTCGCGGGTGATCCCGTTTGGCGTCCGAACAATTCCATGCGGGCGCTGGACTCGCTTCCCCTTAAACTCCGCTAACGCTTTCGAAGGATGACAGCACCGTGAAAATCGCGATTTTGGGATCAGCAGGGATGATCGGACAGGAAATCCTGTCCCAGCTTAACGCAGGATCAGGGCCGGAGATTAGCCGGTTGATTGCTTGCGATGTCGTCAGTACCCCGGTTTCCGGTCCGCTGGCTCAACACACCACTGAAGTGGTTGGAACGGTCACTGACCCCAGTGCTGTTGCCGCTGTATTGGATCAGCGGCCTGACTGCATCATTCATCTCGCATCTGTGGTCTCTGGCGAAGCGGAAACGGATTTTGAAAAAGGCTACACGATTAACTTCGACGCGACCTACGCCATGCTCGAAGAAATTCGCCGCCTGAATGCCAGCGAAGGCTACCGTCCCAAGTTCGTTTTCGCCTCCTCCATCGCCGTGTTTGGCCCGCCGTTCCCGGAAGTGTTGGGTGACGACTTCCATCTTGCGCCGCGCACGTCTTACGGCACACAGAAGGCGATGCAGGAGTTGCTGGTCAATGACTACACCCGTCGCGGATTCATCGACGGGATCAGCCTGCGCCTGCCGACGATCTGTGTTCGGCCCGGTAAAGCAAATTTGGCGGCGAGCAGCTTCTTTTCAAACATCATCCGAGAGCCACTGGCCGGGAAAGAAGCTGTCTTGCCGGTCGATGAAAGCCTGCGGCACTGGTTCGCCAGTCCTCAATCCGCTGCGGGCTACTTCGTTCATGCCCTGACGCTGGATTTCAGCCAAATGGACCATAACCGAGCCCTGTCCATGCCGGGGGTTTCGGCCACGGTTGGTGAGCAGATTGAAGCGCTAGAAGAAGTGGCGGGGGCAGGGGCTGTTGCGCTTATTCGCAAAGAGATTGATCCCGTTATCGAGGGGATTGTTACCGGGTGGGCACCGGGCTTTACCGCAGAACGCGCCAGCGCCCTTGGATTCAAGGCCGATGCTGACTTTGTCGACATCGTTCGCAAGCACGTCGCGCGCTAGTCCGACGGGACATTTTGCGCGCCGCGCCATAAAGTTGTGGGTATCTGCTGATTTTGAGACGCATATTGTGGAAAAGTGAAACTTTTCTCTAGTGCGAGCCTGTTGTTTCTCGGCAGTATCAAGACGAGTTTAATGACTGTCGCATGCCATGGTGGGCTCGCGGGCCTGTGGGCACGGAGCATGCGAGAAAAACAGTCTGTTCGTCACAGAAACGAAACCTCAATCCGCAATGTGCGAGTGTGCTCTGTCCGAGCCTCTTAACTGGAGACTAATTCATGAAAAAAGTATTGCTTGCTGGTGTAGCGGCGCTGCTAACGGCGGCACCTGCATCTGCCCAAACCACAAACCTTCGCGTTATTCTGCTAAATGATGTTGACCGCAAGGATGCTTTCCCGGGCATCGCTGCGGCAGTCGCAGAAGCCCGCGCAGGGGCTGAAAACAGCCTGCTGCTTCATGCTGGTGACGTGATTTCGCCGTCGGTTCTGTCCTCGCTGGACAAAGGCGCTCACATCATCGATCTGATGAACAATCTCGGCATCGACGCCTTTACGCCGGGTAACCACGAATTCGACTTTGGCCCCGCTGTTCTCGAAGAGCGGATGGCTGAAGCAACCTTCCCAATCGTGTCTTCCAACATCCGCAATGGTGCTGGTGAGCTTCCGGGCTTCGCGCAGGAACATATGATTGTTGATCTGGGTTCCGTGCAGGTTGGCATCTACGGTCTGACCTCTGACGACACCTACGAAAAGTCCTCGCCGGGCGACTGGACCTTTGAAGACACGATTGCAACGGGTCAGGCCATGCGTGCCAAGCTGGTCGAAGCCGGTGCTGATCTCGTGATCGCTTTGGCGCACACCTCTTTCTCCGAAGACCTTGCGCTGGCGGGTAACGGTGCTGCGGACATCATCGCGACGGGTGACGACCATGACCTGTTCCTGCACTACAACGGCAAGCGCGTCATCATGGAAGGCAACTCCCAAGGCGCGAACATCCCTGTGGTCGACTTGGCCATGGAATGGGATGACGACGACCTTGAGTGGGAGCCATCTTTCAGCGTGATGCAGCCTGATGGCGAAGATGCTGCGATGGCGGCCATGGTTGCCGATTACGAAAAGGTGCTGGACGACGCTCTGTCTGAGGAAATCGCGACCCTTGGTGCCGACGTTGACACACGTCGCGCTTCCGTTCGTACGATGGAGACCAACTTCGGCAACGCGGCTACGGACGCGATGATGATGGTCACGGGCGCAGATATTGGCATGACCAACGGTGGTGGCATCCGTGGTGATAAAGTCTACGATTCAGGCTCTGTTATGACGGCACGCGACGTCTTTGCTGAACTGCCGTTTGGCAACAAGACCGTCGTTCTGTCCATGTCCGGTGCTGACGTGGTTGCCGCGCTGGAAAATGCTGTTTCCAAAATCGAAGACACCTCTGGCCGCTTCATGCAGGTTTCCGGCAACATGGCTGTTGTCTACGACCGCAACGCGGCTGCAGGCTCCCGCGTGGTGTCGGCGATGATTAACGGCAGTGCTATTGACGCTGGTGCGACCTACACCGTTGCAACCAACGACTTCCTCGCCCGTGGCGGTGACGGTTACAGCATGTTTGCTTCCGCTGAGGTGGTTCTTACCGCTGATGCTTCTCAGCTGATGGCGTCTCACGTGGTGGACTACATCCGCGCAAACGGCATCTCTTCGGGTCCGGAAGGCCGCATTACCTTCCAGTAAGGCTTAGCGAGACTTTTCAGACTTCGCGTCTTTGTTCGAGGGCCGCTTTCACAGCTGTGAGAGCGGCCCTTTTGCGTGCCACCGGTCGGCTAGACGCGCTGGCGTTTCGAAATAAATGGTCGTTCAAGGTCGGTAGCGTTCAGACTGCATTCGACCGCTTTTTTCGAACAGAACGGAGTCCGGCATTATGGCTGTTTCAATTGTCGTCAACGGGGGGGAGTATGAGAGCCAATCTGCCCCTGATACGCCTTTGCTGTGGGTCTTGCGGGACGAATTCGGTCTCACTGGGACGAAGTTCGGCTGCGGTGTTGCCGCTTGTGGCGCTTGCACCGTGCACGTTGGCGGTGAGGCGCGTCGGTCGTGTCAGGTGTCGTTGGGCGACGTTGACGGACCCGTAACGACCATTGAGGGCCTTGGCAGCCAAGAAGCACTTTCGGCGGTTCAGACGGCGTGGATCGACAATCAGGTCGCCCAGTGTGGTTACTGCCAGGCTGGACAGCAGATGCAGGCCGCAAGCCTGCTCGCGCAGAACCCGTCGCCCACGGATCGCGACATTGATGAAGCCATGAACGGCAATTTATGCCGCTGTGGTACCTATCCGCGCATTCGTGCAGCCATTCACGCCGCAGCTGCGGCCCTGTCGACGGAGGCTTAGCATGGGACGCGTTGCAAAGATCGCCCGCCGGACGTTTTTGATCGGTTCCGTTGCTGTAACGGGCGGCGTCGCCTTTGGTGTCTACAAGTTCGTTGAAGGCGCGCCAAACCCACTTCAATCCGGCGAGGGCAGTGTCAGTCTCAACGCCTTTGTGGTCATCACCGATGAAGGCGTCACGCTGGTCAGCCCCAAGGCTGAGATGGGGCAGGGGGTTCACACCACTTGGGCGGCATTGATCGCCGAAGAGCTGGACGTGGATTGGAAGGACATCACGGTCATCCATGGACCGCCAGCCAAGGCTTACTATAACTCCGCGCTCTTTGGGATGGCGCTGCCCTTTACCGACTACAAGGTGAACGACTTCCAGCAGGCCATGCGTAAGCTCGCCGGTAATGGGGCTAAGCTTCTCAGTCTGCAAATGACGGGCGGCTCAACCTCCATGCGCGACGGATTTGAGCGTATGCGGCTGGCCGGGGCGACGGCGCGTGAGGTTCTCAAGCGCGTGGCGGCCAATCGGATGGGGTTCAAGCCCGATGAATTGGAAACCCGGAATGCGATGGTCATTGGCCCCGATGGTCAGTCCCTGACGTATCAGGAGCTCGCCAGCGAAGCGGCGGAGATCAATCCTCCAAAGGTCGAGCTGCGCGATCCTTCCACGTGGCGCTATCTTGGCAAGACGCTGCCGCGTGTGGATATGGAAGACAAAATCACAGGCAAAGCGACCTACAGCATCGATGTCGTGCTGGAGGGTATGAAGTTCGCCTCAGTCCGCATGAGCCCAAAACGGCAGGGGATGCGCGGCTATGACGCCTCCGCCGCGAAAGCCATGGATGGCGTAGACGGCGTTCTGGACATGGGCGAAGGGGTTGCGGTCATTGCCGACAACACCTGGATCGCGATGCAGGCTGTCGAAGCCATCGACATTGACTGGGAACCCGCGATTTATCCGGAAACGACAGAAGGGTTGATGGACGAAGTCGCCGCTGCCTTCAATGCTGCGCCGAGCACGATTGGGCGGGATGACGGCAAGGTCGATGACGATCACCCCGGAACCGAAATCAGCGCCGAATACAGCGTTCCCTTTCTGGCGCATGCAACCATGGAGCCGATGAACGCGACGGCGCTCTATACCGAAGACGCGCTGACCATCTGGTGTGGAAATCAGTCGCCAACGGCAATTCAGTCCGCTTGTGCAGCGGAAATCGGCTTGGACCCTGACCGAGTGACGGTCAACACCACGGTCATGGGCGGCGGTTTTGGGCGTCGTGGCGAAGCAGACGCTGCCATCCTCGCCGCCCGTATCGCGAAGAAGCGTCCCGGCATGCCCATCAAACTCACATGGTCACGCGAAGAAGACATGCGCCGGGATTTCTATCGCCCTGCAGCCATGGCGCGCATGCGGGGGGTGGTGAATGACGGTCAGCCCATCGCGGTCGATGTTTCCTTCGCGGCGACGTCCGTCATTCTGCAGACCATGGCGCGCCCGGCTTTAGCCCCTTGGACGCGAGAGCAGGCCGTCTTGTCCGGTAGCGATCCGGAGGGTCTTTCCGGTGCTCACGACCAGCCCTACAGCATCCCGAATTATCGGGTGCGGGGTCACCTTGTTTCGTCCCCGTTACCCATCGGCTATTGGCGCGCTGTTGGGGCTTCGTTTGGGGGCTTCTTCTTTGACAGTTTCATTGACGAGATGGCGCACGCTGCCGGGCGTGATCCGCTGGCCTTCCGGGTGGATATGGCCCGCGAGGAACACGGCCCCAGTGCCAAGGTGCTTGAAACGGTCGGCGAGATGTCGAACTGGTCTCAAGCGCGCGCTGATGGCCGGGCTTTGGGGGTTGGGTTCACCTACTCCTTTGGCTCACCCGTCGCGCAAGTCGTCGAGGTGGTCCAAGAAGCTGCGGGCATCCGCATCGCTAACGTATGGATTGCAACCGACGTCGGGATCGCGCTCGACCCCGGTAATATCGAAGCTCAGATGACCGGAGGTTGTCTGTTTGGCCTCTCCGCTGCTGTCATGGGCGAGATTACCTTTAGCGATGGTGAAGCCGAACAATCGAACTTCTACGATTATGATGCCTTGCGCATGGCATCCTCACCAGCCTTTGAGGTCCAGATCCTCGAGAACGCGACCTATCTGGGCGGCGTGGGGGAGATTGGAACACCTCCCGCAGCGCCCGCACTGGGAAATGCGCTGTTTGCGCTGACAGGACAGCGCGTGCGCAAGCTCCCGTTCAATCGGGACTTTACGTTCGTGTGAAGCCTTTCGCTGGTTGGGCGGCTTGGATGGACCCTCAAGTTAAGGGCTTGAGGCCATCCTGAAAGGCCGCCTCGTCAGCTTCGCAGGCAGAGAGCCGGGCTATAACCCTTTCAAGTTCAGCCCGCAGGTTTGACCCGGCCTGCTTCGGATTGACAGGCCGTAAAATCTGGCTAGAGATGGCTTCTGACGGGCGTTGAGCGCGGTCTTCACTCACCTGAGTAGGGCAACCGCGACGCTGCTGCCCCTCAGACTAGATGTTTCGACTTGTGGGGCGATCTAAAGGAGCCCTGCTTATGAAAACGATCATCGAACCCTTTCGCATCAAAGCCGTTGAACCCATTCAACTGACCACGCAAGAAGAGCGTCGCGACTTTCTGGCCAAAGCCAAGCACAACCTGTTTTTACTGCCCTCGACCCAGGTCTTGATTGATCTGCTCACAGATTCCGGCACAGGGGCCATGAGTGCGGCTCAGTGGGCGGCCGTGATGACTGGCGACGAGAGTTATGCTGGTTCGCCCTCATTCTTTCGATTTGAACAGGCTGTGAAGCACCTCATGCCCTTCAAGCACGTCCTGCCCACGCATCAGGGACGAGCGGCGGAGGCTATGCTTATGTCGTTGTTCGGGGGCGCTGGGAAAGTTGTGCCGAACAACACTCATTTCGACACCACCCGCGCCAATGTAGAGGCTTCTGGCGCGCGGGGCGTGGATTTCGTCATTGCCGAGGGCCTCGACCCGAACAGCCTGCACCCCTTTAAGGGCAACATGGACCTGGATCGGTTAGAGTCCTTTATGGCGGAAAATCATGTCAATGTGCCTCTGGTCATGCTGACGATCACCAATAACGCAGGTGGCGGTCAGCCGGTGAGCCTCGCCAACATTCAGGCCGTGTCCGAAATCGCGCGCCGGTATGACAAGCCATTTTTCATTGACGGATGCCGCTTCGCCGAGAACGCCCACTTCATCAAAGCGAGAGAAGAGGGGCAGGGCGCGCGCAGTATCGAGGACATTGTACGCGATTGTTTCAGTTGTGCCGACGGAATGACCATGAGCGCCAAGAAAGACGGTCTCGGAAACATTGGCGGATGGCTTGCACTGAACGATGACGCGCTGGCCGAAGACGCCCGCGCGCACCTGATCCGAACAGAGGGATTTCCGACTTACGGCGGTCTGGCGGGGAGAGATCTGGACGCTTTAGCCGTGGGGTTAAAGGAAGTGGTGGACGAAAACTACCTGACCTATCGCGCGCGAACCAACGCCTACATCGTCGAACGGCTGGATGCCATGGGCATTCCGGTCGTAAAACCCGCCGGGGGGCATGCGGTTTTTGTGGATGCGCGATCATGGCTCAACCACATCGACCCACTGGCCTATCCGGGGCAAGCGCTGGCAACCGCTTTGTATGAAGTTGGCGGCATCCGCAGCTGCGAGATTGGCACCGTCATGTTTGGTCGGCAGCCAGACGGGACAGAGCAACCTGCGCCCATGGATTTGGTGCGCTTGGCCATGCCGCGCCGAACCTATACGCAAAGCCACGCGGACTATATCATCGAGGTGTTTGAAGAAGTCGCGGAACAGTTGCCTCGTCTCAAAGGGCTGCGGATCGTCAAAGAACCCCGCATGTTGCGACACTTTACGTGCGAGTTTGAAGCACTGTCCTGAGTGCGCTCTATCTTGAAATCCGGAGGAGGTGCGCTTGCGCAGTTCAAAGACAGTCCACGTTATTTCTGCCCACGCTGAAGGCGAGGTGGGGGATGTCATCGTTGGCGGTGTTTTGCCGCCACCGGGTGAGACGTTGTGGGACCAGAGCCGATGGATTGCGCAGGACCAGACCCTGCGGAACTTCATGTTAAATGAGCCCCGTGGCGGCGTGTTCCGGCACGTCAACCTATTGGTTCCGCCAAAGCACCCCGAGGCGGATGCCGGTTTCATCATCATGGAACCCGAAGATACGCCGCCCATGTCGGGCTCGAATTCCATATGCGTAGCAACGGTGCTTTTGGACGCTGGAATAGTGCCCATGACGGAGCCTGAGACCACATTGGTCCTCGAAGCACCGGGCGGTTTGGTCCGTGTCCGGGCCGAGTGTCGGGCCGGTAAAGCCGAGCGCATTTTTGTGCAGAATGTTCCCTCTTTCGCCGCTGAACTGGATCAGACCTTGGAGGTGGAGGGCTTGGGCACGATAAGCGTCGACACGGCCTATGGTGGCGACAGCTTCGTGGTCGTAGACGCCCAAGCGCTCGGCTTTTCTCTGGTGGCTGAAGAAGCGCACAGCATCGCAAAAATGGGCGTGAGCATCACCAATGCCGCTAACCGTCAACTGAGCTTCCAACACCCCAATAACCCGGACTGGACCCATTTCTCGTTCTGTCTTTTCGCGGGTCCAATCAGCAGGGGCGCAGCCGGGCTTGAGGCTAAGGCTGCGGTTGCGATTCAGCCGGGTAAGGTGGATCGCTCCCCCACGGGTACGGCCTTGTCCGCGCGGATGGCAATTTTGCATGCAAGGGGGGAGATGACACCGGGCGACAGTCTAACGGTTGAGTCCGTCATCGGTTCAACCTTCCACGGCACCATTCTTGGTGAAACCAACGTGGCGGGGCGAGCTGCCATTTTGCCGGAAATTTCAGGACGCGGCTGGATCACCGGAACCCATCAACACATGCTTGATCCAACAGATCCCTGGCCAGAAGGTTACAAGCTTTCTGACACGTGGGGAGCACGCTAAACCTTTTCGCTCGTTGCGGTGTTCAGGTCTTCCACGAAGGATCGAGTGCATCGATCTGGCGGATCAACGCGGGCCACTCAGGGTGACGCTGTTTTGCCCCGGCCTGTGCTGAACCCCCCTCAAACTGCTCCCGGCAATTGACCATTGCTTCAACGGGGATAGGGACCATGCGACCGGCAGCCATGGCCGCGAGCTGCACTTCTGTATTTCGGATAAAGGCCAGATGACGGACAAAGGCCCATGTACAAGTTGGCCCCGCAGTGATCAGGCCGTGGTGACGCAAAACAAGCGTGTGGAAGTCCGGCCCCAAAGCCTCGACAATTCTCGGGCCTTCAGAGCCGTCCAGCACAATCCCTTCAAAGTCGTGATAGCCGACGCGCTGATAGAACTGACAGCCTTCTTGCGTAACCGGCACACAAGGCGCATCCGTCGCGCAAAGCGCCTGGCTGACCGGCTCGTGGGTGTGAATGACACAGTGCAGGTCAGGTCGGGCGGCGTGAATGGTTGAGTGAATGGTGTAGCCCGCTTTGTTAATCGGCCAATCACTGTCTGAGACTTTCTCCCCGTCCAATGTAACCCGCACGAGATTGCTGGCCGTGATTTCGTCATAGCGCAGGCCAAAGGGGTTGATCAGAAACTCATCTGTTTCCGGCACCCGCAGGGTGATGTGGTTGTAGACGATGCTGGTCCAGCCATAGAGCTCCACCAGCCGGTAAGTCGCGGCGAGTTCCAGTCGCGCATGCCATTCGGCTTCGTCCATGCCCGAAGGGGGCTTTGGCAAATCAGTCAAGGATCCCAAGTCAGCCGACATTTCCAACCTCCCATCCAATTCGATGCGTCGGTTCAACTCTGGCACGGTAAACCCAGAACGCCAAGCGGCGCGGATATGCTTGAAAGCCGAGGGTGACTCTGACACCTTGCCTCTTCCCTGCGGCAGCCCGTTGCAGACCCACCACCTCAGGCAGACGCGCGTGACCGCTGACAAGACAACCTTTGACCCGCTGGCATTTTGGGCCAATGCAGCATCCCAACACTGGGATGGGCAGCCGACCCTGCGTCCGCTCTATGGCGAATACGACCTGAACTTTCACGCGCGAGAGCAGGACGGGTCCGAAAGCGTGCTGAAGGTCATGCGCGTTGGCTGCACGCCAGAAGAAATCGATTTTCAGATCCGTTTGATTTCTGCCCTTACCCCCGTGGAAGGTGTCCCTGTCCCTCAAGTCTTGAACACGGATACGGGCCGTTCTCATGCCGAAGTTATGGATCCGGACGGTCAATTGCGCTTGGTCTGGCGGGTCGCCATGCTGCCCGGTGCAACCCTCGACACGCACGCGCCAACATCCAGTCTTGCTGGCGAAATCGGCGCGATGATCGCTCGCATGCATCTCGCACTCAGTGATTTTCGGCATCCCAGTCTCGACCGCACGCTGAAGTGGGATCTCAGCGCGGCGGACTGGATCGGCGAACACCTGTCCGTTTTCACCGACGCGCCCGAGGTGCAGGCGCAGATCGGTGACTTGCTGGCATGGTATGGAGCGCACGGTAAACCCCTGCTACAGCGCCTGCCGCAGCAGGCCATCCACAATGATCTGAACCAGCAGAATTTGCTGGCAAAGGCCGTTCCGGGGCGCGGGCCGCAGCTTTCTGGCGTGATTGATTTTGGGGACTCGCTTTACAATCCTCGTGTTGCTGATCTCGCCATTGCTGGTGCTTACCTCGCCATGGATCACGCGCAGCCGATAGAAGCGCTGGCGGCTCTGGTGAAAGGCTATTGCGGGATTGCCGAGTTGTCAGGCAGCGAGATTGACGCCCTCTGGCCACTGGTTCTCATGCGACTGGCTGTCAGCGTGACCAATTCCGGCTTGCGCAAGGTCGAATTTCCTGATGACGCCTATGTTGTGATTTCCGAAAAGCCAGCGCTGGCGCTTTTGGCCATTGCTCGTGATTTGGATGCTCGCTTTGTTGCTCTTTGTCTGCGGGAGGCAGCAGGTTTGCCGCTGGAAGAGGGCGATTTGATCCTTCCAAAGCGCGTTCAGGCCGCGATGTTTGATGTCGATTTGAGCGGCGCTCATGTTCTGGACCTGACCCCTCATAATTTGAAACTCAGCACAAACCGGCAGCAACCGAGCCAGGCACAGCTCAACGCGGTGATGGCTGACGCTTTGGCGAAGAACGATGTTGTTTTGGGGCGCTATGGTGAAGCGCGCCTGATTTACGGCGGTGAGGCTTTTGGCCAGACGGACCATGTCGCGCGCCGCCGGCGCACGGTCCACATTGGTATTGACGTCTTCTTGCCCCCTGAAACGCCCGTCTGCGCGGTCTTTCCGGGCGTGGTTATCAGCGCCGAATACCGGGCCGATCGACACGATTACGGTGGTACGCTGATCCTCGAACACGAGTGTCCGGACGGCACCACGTTCCGCGCGCTCTATGGTCACCTGAGCCGGGCATCAGCGGAAGAAAAACAGGTTGGGCAGCGCTTTGCGGCTGGTGAGGTCATTGCTCACTTGGGTGACATGGATGAAAACGGCGGCTGGCCACCGCATCTGCATCTCCAAGTCAGCGGTGCTGATGCTTCCCCTGACGCTGGGCTCTGGCCCGGTGTGGTTGATGCTGATCATTGGAGCACGTGGGAGCGACTTTTTCCCAATCCGGCTGTGTTGCTCGGAATACCCGATGCCTTGATCAATGCCCGACCCGCAGCGCTTGAAACCCTCAAGCAGCGCCGTAAAGCGATGACGGCTGCGAACCTGAAACTCTCTTACCGCGACCCGATTAACATGATCCGGGGCGAGGGCAGTACGCTCACTGATGCCGAGGGACGGCGATTTCTGGATGCATACAACAATGTCCCCCACGTCGGTCATGCTCACCCCCATGTCGCGCAACGTGTGGCGGAGCAGGTGCAGCGGTTGAGCACGAACACACGCTATCTTTCCGAGCTGCATCTCGACTACATGGAACACCTGCTATCCCTGTTCCCCGAGCCGTTTGATACGTGCTTCCTCGTCAATTCTGGCAGCGAAGCAAACGAAGTCGCCATGCGGCTCGCCGGGGCCTATACCGGGCGCACGGATATGGCGGTTTCCGAAGTTGGCTACCACGGGATCACGCAGAAGGCTCTGGACATCAGTCACTACAAGTTCGCCGGTCCCGGTGGGCAGGGGCAGGCCGACTGGGTGCATGTTTTGCCCATACCCAATACTTTCAGCGGCCCGTTTCAGGGGCCTGATGCACCGCAGAAATATGCAGCAGAAGCGGCTGACCTCATCAGTGGAATTGGGGGTGAGCAAGCGACACTTGCGGGCTGTCTTCTGGAAATCTTTCCCAGTGTCGGGGGGCAACTCATCCCGCCGCAGGGCTATCTGCGAAGCCTTGAAGGGGCGGTGAAGGCGCAAGGTGGTTTGCTGATCGCGGACGAAGTTCAGACCGGTTTGGGTCGCCTGGGTTCGCATTTTTGGGCCTTTGAACACCAAGGGCTTCAGCCCGACATTGTTGTTCTGGGGAAACCCATCGGCAACGGGCATCCGATGGGGGCGGTTATCACGCGCAAGGAAATCGCTGATTCCTTCAGCAACGGTATGGAGTTCTTCTCCACTTTTGGCGGCTCAACCGTTTCCTGCGCCGCAGGAAAGGCCGTTTTGGAAGTCATAGAAACGGAGAAGCTAACCGATCTGGCCGAGAAAACGGGAACGATGATGCTCGACGGCCTCAAGTCAATCTTTGCTGATTGCTCCCTGTCTGCAGACGTTCGAGGGCTCGGTCTGTTCCTTGGCGTCGAGCTTTGCCACGACGATGGAAGTCCTGCGACCGAAGAAGTCGGGCGGGTGGTCAATGCCATGCGAAAGCGCCGGATCCTGATGGGGTCTGATGGTCCTCATGACAGCGTGCTCAAAATTCGTCCGCCGATCTGTTTCAGTGAGGCTGACGCGACCTTCTTTCTCGAAGCCATGAACGACAGCCTGCGTGAATTGAGCCTCTGATCATGCCCCATCGACTTCTTTCCGGCGTCACCATTCTGGTTCCGAGCTACGCAGAGGGCCTCGCCTTTTTTCGTGACAAGTTGGGCTTTTCGGTTCTGGAGGATGTGGATCAGGGAAACGGCAAGAGGTGGCTGGTTGTTGCACCGGGGAAGCAGGCAGGACAGACACGTATCATTCTCGCGCTGCCAGCCAATGAAGCACAAAGAAATGCCATGGGAAGCCAAGTCGGTGGTCGTGTCGGTTTTTTCCTGCAGACAGACGACTTTGACCGCGACTTTGCCGATTTTTTAGCCAAAGGCATCCATTTCACCGAAAATCCGCGCTCGGAAAACCACGGTAAGGTTGCTGTGTTTCGGGATGATTTTGGAAATTTATGGGATTTAATTCAACCTAACTAGTTGATCCCTGCGGGTGGGCGCCTACCCGAAAAAAGCACGATTGAACAGCGGCTTAAGCGACGTGCAAGCAGGCCCAAAACATATTCCATGAGAAACATATCTTCGTCCAAGGCATTGACTCTATTCAGTTTTTGCGACCACGCTTCATTCTCATGTTAACTAGTTTTAGGAGGAAGACTATGTTTAAGCACATGATCAAAGCGGCAATGCTGGCTGCAACTATGGTTGGTACGTCAGCGGTAGCACAGGTCAATCTGACTGCAGAAACTGCCAGCCCAGGTGGTGCAACCTACCTGTCACCAGCACATTTGACCGAGATTGCTGGCACACAAGGTATCGCCAACATTCAGCTCGCAGACGGTCAAACGCTAACGAATTCGATCCAGAATGTTGCGGAAGGCAAGACAGACATTGCCGGTACGCCGTTCATTCTGCCGTTTCTGATGAGCCGGGGTGTTGGTCCCTATGGTTCGCTGGGTGCGGAGCAGGGGGCAGAGCTTGCCGGTAACCTGCGGGCTATCAATCCCTTCACGCTGGGTATCTTCTTTTTGTACGCTTATGACGCCAAGAATATTGGCGGTTGGGACGACCTGAAAGGTCGGAAAATCTACAACGGCCCCCCACGTGGCGGCGCATTGACCAATGCACGGAGCATGATTCAGATCGTTGCAGGTCTGAAGGAAGGCGAGGATTACGAAGGTATTCAGGTCAACTGGGGTCAGGGCACCACGCTCGTTACCAGTGGTGAGCCTGATGCGATTGTCCTGCCCGAAGTGTTCCCCGGCACACGCCTCACGGCGATCACGGCAGCAGGCAAAATGACGGGTTGGTCAATGCCAAAGGCTGCTTACGAAAGCGATGCCATGCAGAAGTACATGGTCGCACCGGGCAGCGCGCCTTTCACCATTCCGTTGGCTGAGCTTCAGGCAACCATGGGTGACGATTGGACCTTCGTATCCGAAGACGACACCTTCCGTGGCTTTGCGACCATCGGCGGTAACGTCGTTCACAAGGACATGGACGACGGCCTCGTTTACGATCTTGTTTCGGCTTATGTCGCAACGCTCGACGACCTGAAGGCCAAAGCGCCTTACGGTGATACGGTAAGCTTCGACTTCCCGATGCAGGGCATGTGTGGTGCCAATCCTGTCAAATACCATCCTGCTGCTGCTCGTGCTTGGCGCGAAGCTGGGTTTGATCTGGATGACTGTGCCGTAGCTTCCGACTAAGCGACGGACTTTTTTTGTTTCAGGCGGTGTTCAGCGTCGACGCGCGCCGCCTGATACCCCCTTTTTTGAGTTCGTGGGTAACGTATGACTGAAATGCCAAACACGGAGACGCGGAAAGACCTGTTTCCAAACAGGGCCGTCTATTTTCTGGCGCTGATCTTTGTAGCAGCGGGCATCGTCAATAGTACCCCTCTCATCCCCGGATGGGATGAGATGTGGCGCGGTCTAACGGGCTGGGAGAGCCTGAAGACGCGTTCCTTTCCTACGGAATGGTTTTATCCGATTGTCTTTCTGTTGATGATGCTGATCGTTGCGCTCAAGCATTCGATGTGGCGCAACTGGCAGGGGACACGAAAGGTGTGGCTCGGCATATTTATGGATGCCGCGCTGATCATTTCCGCCCTGGCCATATCTCTGACTTATCTGATTGAGATCGACAGCGTGTGTCTCATCGACCAGCTCAATGGTGAGCGGGCACGGGTTATGGCGGAGACCATGCAGGCTGAAATTGAGTTTGCCGAGCTCATGGGGCTTCCCGTTCCGGACACGGTCGAAGACCCCAAGTGTATGAGCACAACGGGCGTTTGGCTGGTGGCTATTGTCGGCGGGGCGGTTCTGGTTTTTCTTGCTTACAACATTAAAGTCTGGGGCCTGCCGCTGGTTCTGGTTTCCATCCTGATCGCGCTCTACACCATGGGGACGGTTTTGGTCTGGTACTTCCACGGTCCGGA
This sequence comes from Alphaproteobacteria bacterium, assembly GCA_049612785.1. Lineage (GTDB taxonomy): Bacteria > Pseudomonadota > Alphaproteobacteria > UBA7985 > UBA7985 > UBA7985. The sequence continues at coordinate 38,119 of JBMZBW010000007.1, forward strand.
CAACATCAACAAGTATCTCATGACCAAATTGGGCGGTGAGCCGAGGACGTTCCTCGACGGTCGACCCAATGTGCATGATGCGCTGGTCAACAACTCAGCGGGCATTCTGGGGCGGTTCATGGATGTCATCATGAACGTGGTTTTCCCCTACATCATACTGGGCGCGCTTTTCGGTAAATCCGCTGGTGGGCAAGTGCTGATCAAGTTGGCGTTCCGATGGACGCGCAGCTTGCGCGGTGGCCCGGCCCATGCAGCCATCGTGAGTTCCGCCATGTTTGGCACCATCACGGGCGGACCGGTGGTCAACGTGCTTTCGACCGGTGTTCTCACCATTCCCATGATGGTCAAGCGCGGCTTTTCACGCGTGTTTGCCGGCGGTATGGAGGCTGCAGCCTCATCCGGCGGATCGATCATGCCGCCAGTCATGGGCGTCGCGGCCTTTATTCTCGCGGCTATGACAGCCGTTCCTTATCGTGACGTGATCATCGCAGCCGCGATCCCGGCTGTAGCCTACTTTTTCTGCTTGTTTCTCAGCGCTATGTTCCAATCCCGAAAGCAGGGGATCGAAGCGACCGGTGCGCTGACCGAGGAGATGCGGATTTCGCCCCGCGATCTGCTGCATCTGTCGCAGATCGTCCTGCCAATCCTTTTGATCCTCGTATTGCTGCTGACGCCCAAGGATATGGTGGGATGCGGTCTGTTTGGCTGGATCTTCGGGGCCGATGCGACCATGCAAAACGGGCGCTGTAACGTCACATCGCTTCCTTGGATTTTGCAGATTTTCCAGAACTCTGCAGGTTCCGCTGGCGCAACGGGGTGGTGGGCCGCAGCGTTCGTCACTGTTCTGCTGTTCCTTGACCGTGATTTCAGGGCACAGCCGCGCAGGTTGCTCGATGCATTGGCGGAGTCCGGAATCACGGTTTCGACGCTGTATCTCATGTTCCTCGCCGTCACGGTGATTGATGTCAGTCTGAACTTCACCGGCCTGTCAAAGTTTGTGGCCATCGACGTTTTGCGCTTCCTGCTCTCCTTTGATCTGGGCGGCAGTGGTTCTGCTTACTTCCAGTTCTTTGCGCTGGCGATTACCATGCTCTTGGCCATCCTGCTTGGAATGGGGATGCCCGCGGTTCCGGCCTACATCAACGTGGCGCTCTTGATGGGGCCCTTGCTGGTGGGTCTGGGGATCGCGACCTTTACCGCGCACATGTTCATCTTTTACTTTGCCATTGCGTCCGCCATTACACCGCCCGTCGCGCTGGCGGCATTTGCGGCTGCGACGATTACCAAGGCCGAACCGATGGCGACGGGGTTTAGTGCTGTACGGTCAGGGATCGTGATGTTTACCATCCCCTTCGTTTTCGCCTTTTACCCTGAACTGCTGCTGATCGATCAGGCGCTGATCGATCCAACAAGCCCCTCTCGCTCGCCTTTGCCCGGTTATGAAAACGGCATTTCGTGGAGTGCGCTGGCGTGGCTGCTGGCGCGACTGGTTCTATCGCTTTATCTGGTGGCCAGTGCCTTATCCGGTTTTGATGCCAAGCGCCTTCGAAGCTACGAAATTGTCCTGCGAATTGGCATCGCGGTTGCGGTGCTGGCGCGGCCTGAGTGGATCCACCTAACCGCCATCGCAGCCGCTTTCGCCTTGATCGCCTGGCATTATGTCATGGCACGGCGAGACCGTGCTGCTGCGACGTGACGCTCGATCCATGACCAAAAGACCCAACTTCCTGTTTCTCATCACCGACCAGCAGCGTGCGGATTGGCTTGGGTGCGCCGGGCATCCGGTGCTGAAGACACCGAACATCGACGCTATCGCGGCACAGGGCGTCCGTTTTGACCGGTTCTATGCTGCCTCGCCGGTCTGCATGCCGAACCGTGCGTCGCTGCTAACGGGGCGATATCCGAGTCTGCATGGCCTGCGATACAATGGCTGTCGCCTGCCGCTGTCGGCCAATACGTTTGTGAACCTGCTGGGGAGAGCGGGCTATCATACGGCAGCAATCGGCAAGAGCCACTTGCAGCCGTTCACAGGCTTGCCGCCCATGGGCCGTGATCCTGCCTTGGCGGATGCAACCGAAGAAGCCTGGGCCGAAGACAAAGGGGATTACGGAGAGGAAGAAGCCGAACGCTACCTGTCCGATGGTCGTTACGAGATCACCACGCCCTACTACGGCTATCAGCACGTGGATATGGTGACGGAGCATGGTGACCGGTGTGGGGGTCATTACCTGCAATGGTTCCGGCAGAATGCCCCCGACTGGGAAGCGCTGCACGACCCGGCTAACGAGCGCCCCCACAACTATTCCTGTCCTCAGGCTTACCGCACGCCTATCCCCGAAGACCTCTACCCCACGGCATATGTGCGGGATCGGGCGATTGATTATATCAAAGCGAGAGCCGGGGACGATCAGCCGTTTTTCGCTTTTGTCTCCTTCCCTGATCCCCATCATCCATTCAACCCACCGGGCAAATACTGGGACATGTATTCCCCCGATGAGTTCGAGGTGTCGCTGCCGTTTGAAGCGCACCGCAATCCAACGCCGCCCATGCAGTTCCTGTATGAAAACTGGAAGAACAAGGGCAAGCAGATGACCGCGCAAACCGCCATGATGCTGGACAGTCAGCAGGTCAAAGAGGCAATGGCGCTCTCAGCGGGTATGATGGCTTTCGTCGACGATGCGGTGGGCGATATCATGCAGGCGCTTAAGGCAACGGGTGCGCATGAGGATACGGTGGTTGTCTACAACTCTGATCACGGCGACTATCTGGGTGACTACAACATGATTCTGAAGGGCGCGCTGCAGTTTGAAAGCATCACGCGGGTCCCCTTCATCTGGTCTGATCCACAGGACCGCCAGCCGCGCCAGACTCAGGCTTTAGCGTCAACCGTCGACATCGGGACAACGATTCTGGAGCGAGCGGGGCTCAAACCCTTCAACGGCAATCAAGGCGTGAGCTTTCTGGATGCAGTCCTGGGGGGAAGGGGCCCGCGTGAAGATCTGCTTGTTGAATACAATGATGGCGGTTCCCGCCTTGGCTTTGCGAAGGCCGCTCGGGTGCGTTCCGTGATTACACAGCGATGGCGCTACACCCTTTACCTCGATCAGGATTGGGGGGAACTCTATGACCTGGAAAATGATCCGTCAGAGACCCACAACCTCTGGAACGATCCTGCTCATGCTGCTGATCGTGCGCGCCTTTCGGAGCGGTTGAACCACCTGCTTACGGCTCAAATGGACGAGAGCCCGCTGTCAGACAGACTGGCCTGATCGCGGCTAACGTTCAAAGACGTTCTGACCCTTCCAGACGGTCTGCCGGACTTCGATAGCGCCAATTTCACGGGGGGTCAGCCTGTCGAGCGGCTGATCCAGAACGATGAAATCGGTCCACTTCCCCACCGCAAGCGACCCTGTCTCTGCTTCCATACGAAGCGCCTTTGCCCCGTTGATGGTGAAAAGCGGTAAAGCCTGTTCCAACGAAATCGCCTGCTCCGGTGCCAAAGCGCCGGGGTAGGCTCCGGTCGGATTTTCGCGCGAAATCATGCCCGCCAGACCGGTCCAAGGGTTCGGATCCGGTGAGGCAGCGGGCCAGTCAGACGCGTAGGTGATGTTCATATCGGCGTCGAGGTAGTCGCGCAGGGCGTGACATCGGTTAACCCTGTGTTCACCCAACACCGCCGTTTGCGCAGCCGTTGCGGGGTTGGGATACCATAGCTTCGGCGACACTTCGGCAACGGCATCCAGCGCAGCAAACCGATGCAGGTCTTCAGGGCGAACAAAGGGGGCATGGGCAATCTCGTGACGCAGCCCACTGGCCCCATTGGTCAGGCGTGCCGCTTCAATACCATCCAGTCCCCGGCGGATGGCGTTGTCGCCCACGGCGTGCATTTTGACGGTAAAACCACGCCGGTCGAGTTCGGTGATTTCACGGGCAATTTCGTCAGGTGACAGGAGCAAAATGCCATCAGCATCGTGGCTCGCCGTGTCATAGCCAGACGCGGCAAGATAGGGCTCGGTAAAGGACGCCGTGAACCCCGGTGCAACGCCGTCCAGAAACAGCTTGGCAAAGTCAGTTCGCACGTTGGGTGAGGCATAGGTTCGCCGCCAGCGCTCCATTTCGTCGTACGGGATCATTTCTGGCACCAATGGGCTTTGACGCACCAGATGAGCCGCCATGTGGATCGTCAGGTCTCCCCGGACATCAGCCGCTTGATAAGCTTGCAGATCTGATTCAATCGCCATGGGTTCCTTAAAGGCGGTGAACCCTAAACGGTTGAACCGTTCAACAAACAGCCGTGTGGCGTCAGCGAGTTGCGCGGGTGTATGGGTAAACAGCTTGCGAACGGGCGCAGCCGCTGTTTCGGCCAGAATCCCGTTCGGCGCGCCGGTCACTGGGTCGCGCTCGATCACGCCCCCTTCCACGTCTGCGACCGAATCATGCAACCCGGCAAGGGCCAGTGCTTTCGAGTTGCACCACAGCAGATGCTTCGTCACATCGGCCAGTGCGATAGGCACTTCAGTTGACAGAGCATCAAGCGTCGCGCGCGGGTTTTCTCCCATATCCGCTCGCATGTCATGCCGCCACGGTCCTCCGGTCAGCATAGTCCCCGGCTCGGTCTGGCTCAGCCGCTCGCGGACCGCAGCCATCAGCGTCCCAAAGGATGCGCCGTAATCCACGTTGACCTCGAACAGTTCCTGACATGCTCCCCAGAGTGCATGGGTGTGGCTCTCAACAAAGCCCGGCAGGATTGTTTTTCCAGCAACATCAATGGTTTGTGTTCCGGGTCCGGCCAGGTTCAAAACATCGCTGTCCTGACCCAAAGCAACGATCTTTCCACCCAGACTTGCCATGGCTGACGCTAAAGGCTGTGCGGGGTCCATGGTGCGAATGCTGGCGTTGAACCAGATGATATCAGCCTTCATGTGCGATGGTCCCTCCGCGGATCAAAATACAGAATGACCCTATCACACCGTCTCTCGCAGATTAATCAACTGAAATATTTCGATTTTTCGAGGTGGTTGCTATGTTAATCATCTGCGGGGCGAGGGTATCCCCTAACCCTTGTTCACAGGCAGTCTAAGGAAATGGGTCTTGGCACAAAGGCAGAAGAGAGCATGACGCGTCCGAATATCGTCCTGATCATGGCGGACAACCAGCCGGCGGACCTTCTTGGGTGTTACGGCAATGATGAAGTCCGCACGCCTCATCTCGATGCTCTTGCCAAGCGTGGCCGCAAGTTTGAGCAAGCCTTTTGCGTCAACGCGATGTGCTCTCCGTGTCGGGCTTCCGTGCTGACGGGATTGATGCCCAGCCAGCATGGTCTGCACAACTGGTTGGACGATAACCTCGTGGATCAGTGGCCAGAGAACTGGTCTGCCATTGCCGAGTTTCTCAATCTGCCGACCCTTATCAAGAACGCCGGATATACGACCGCTCTGATTGGTAAGTTTCACCTCGGCGTGCCTTACGTGCCGCAGCTTGCATTTGATCATTGGGTGACCTTTACCCATGGGCATACGACCAGCTTTTACGACAATGAAATGATCGACGACTACAATCGGTATCGGTTCACAGGGCACACTGTCGATTTCTTCACGCAAAAGACCATAGAGTTTCTGGAGCATCAGGTTGGGAAGGATGACCCGTTTTTTGCCTTTGTTCCCTATAACGGACCCTACGGTCATTGGCCCGCGATCAAGGGGCGCGCGGCCAATGAATTTGCCGACCTTTATGATGACGCCGACATGCATTCGATCCCCCGAGAAGGGTTGAGCGCAGAAGTGTTGGAGCGCTTTGGTCTGCGCGTGCAATCCAATGGTGTTCGAGAGCAATTCAAGGGGCCGCTTCTGCTGCCAAACAATGTTGAATCGCTCCGCAATTACTTCAGTCAAGTCACCCTGATTGACCACGGTATCGGTCAGATTCTGCACAGTCTTGAGCGGCTCAAAATGGATGAGAATACCATCGTGATTTATACCGCAGATCACGGTTTTTCACTGGGGCATAACGGTATCTGGGGCCATGGTGCTGCAGCCTTCCCAGCCAGTGCGCACAGGCCGTCTTACCATATTCCTCTGATTGTTGCGGGGGGTGGGGTAAAGGCGCAGGAGGCTTATTCGGGCTTGGTGAGCCAGATTGATCTTTTTCCCACTCTTGCGGCGCTGGTCGGCGCGGATCAGGCGAAGCCGAGCCTTCCCAGCAGTGCGCGGGATCTCGGCGCTATTCTGCGTGGATCTTCGACGGCTGAGCCTGTTCATCCGGCTGTGTTCATGGAGCAGGAAGAAACGCGCGCCATTCGGACTGAACAATGGCTCTACGCCGCCCGGTTCCAAGGGGCACCGTCTTACCCCATGCAGGATGAGCTTTATGACCTCAAAGCTGACCCGCTGGAAAAAAACAACCTGATCGACAACCCGCAGTACGTCGAACAGGCGGCAGCTCTTAGATCGCAAATCGATGCCTTTTTCGCTGAATACAGCGTTCCTGAGTTTGATCTCTGGGCGGGTGGATCTGCGAAATCTAACGTGACCTTCACTCCACTTTGGCGGGATGCCTGGGGCTCTGATTGGCGGCCCGTTTAGGTGTTGATAGCCAAGTTCACCGGAAGAAAACCAAAAAAGCAGGCAATTATCTATATTTTTGCGTAGAACTGGATGATGTAACCCCAAGTTTAATAGCAACAGGGTAAGCGTCCATGCCATATCGCCCCGAAATCGATGGGCTTAGAGCCATTGCTGTTCTTGCTGTGATCCTGTTTCACGCAGGCTTTGACTGGATCAGTGGTGGCTTTATCGGTGTAGACGTTTTTTTCGTCATCAGTGGGTATCTGATCACGACCATCCTGATGAATGATCTGGCCCAAAAGCGCTTCAGTCTTCTTGGTTTTTACGAACGCCGCGTGCGTCGGATCCTACCTGCATTATTCTTTGTCGTGCTGGTCTGTATTCCATTCTCATGGATGTGGATGTTTGCCAGCCAGATGCAGGATTTTTCGGAAAGCGTCTTCGCTGTCAGTCTATTTTTCTCGAATATCTTCTTCTGGGCCCAAAGCGGTTATTTCGCGCCCGCCGTCGATACAATGCCTTTGCTTCACACGTGGAGCTTGGCGGTTGAAGAACAGTTCTATCTCGTCTTTCCCGTATTTCTCCTACTGACGTGGCGCTTGGGGCTCCGCAATCTGTTTGTGTTGCTCAGCCTATTGGCTCTTGTCAGTCTGGCCCTAAGCGAAATCGGGTGGCGACGAGATCCTGTTGCCAATTTCTATTTGGCACACGCCAGAGCGTGGGAGCTGCTGGCAGGGTCATTGGCGGCCTTTGTGGTGCAGAGGCGCGGCGTCGGTCAGAGTAACGTGCTGACCCTCATTGGTTTGCTTGCAATCATTTTTTCGATCTTTGCCTTTGACGAGACCACGCCGGTTCCAAGCGTCTACGCGCTTGTGCCTGTACTCGGGACAGTGCTGGTCATCCTGTTCGGCGCGCGCGAAACCTTGGTCGCGCGGCTGCTGGGGACGCGGGTTCTCGTCGGTTTGGGACTGATCAGTTACTCAGCTTATTTGTGGCACCAGCCGGTGTTTGCCTTCGCACGGATCAGGCTGGGTGAGAATTTGCCCTGGACCACGTATGTCCTGCTCATCGGCCTATCGCTCAGCCTCGCTGTGTTTTCATGGAAATTCGTCGAAACCCCATTCCGTAAACCGCAAGAGCTGATCAGAAGTCGAGTGGTTCTGTTTTCTTCGTCTGCTGCTGTGATTGTTTGTTTTTGTGTGTTTGGTGCTTTTGGGCGCTACACGGCGGGCTTTAGCGATGTTTCGGAACCGCGGCGCATGTTGGCCGACCTCGAAAGGCGTACTGAGATTAATTACGGTATGAGTGACGAATGCGAATGGCGCTTCAATCTCTCAGAAAACTGCGAAACCAGTAAGGAGCCTCGCGTTCTGCTCTGGGGGGACAGCTACGCCATGCACCTGGCCCAAGGCATTATCGCCAGCAAACCAGACATCAAAATCCGCCAGCATACGATAAGCAGTTGCTCGCCCATTCTGGGCTATGCCGGTTTGAATGTTAAGGAGGGGCGGGGCTTCGCATGGGTCGAGAATTGCCATGCGTTCAACAATTCGGTTCTAGCGTGGTTGGCGGAGGCTGAAACCGTCGAATTTGTCATCCTGTCATCGCCCTTTGACTGGGTAGAGAAAGAGCAGATTGTCGGTGAGGATGGCCGCATTCTGGAACCTGATCCTGCGTTTCTGACTGCGCAGTTTGGTGAAACAGTGCGCAGAATTCGAGATCTGGGTGTTGGCGTGGTGCTGGTTTCACCCACGCCTCGTAGCGGTGCTGACATTGGCCGATGCTTGATAAGGAAAGCGCAATTCCACTCGGCTCAGTCGTGCTCTTTTGCCTTTCCCAATGACCACTATTCCAATGATTTTGTGCAATCCCTCGAAGACCACATCAGCGTCTATTGGCTGCAAGGGGATATCTGCGACGGCACAGACTGCCGAGCGGAAATCGATGGAACCATGATCTACCGGGACAGCGGTCATCTCAGCAAAGAGGGGAGCGCCTACCTTGGCCAATCAAGGAACTGGTACGACAGAATGAAAGCTCTGGCTCTGTCGTCCCCCACCGCCGACACGGACTTCGCGCCGGGTGATGAGTTGATACCGAAGGATTGACGGCTTTCATGCGGTTTGCACCGATGGTTTGCATCGTCAAATCGCGTTTTCGGCTCGAGTCCTGTCAAGGAATGGGTGGAAAACCCGCGCCAATGCATCAATGATGAAAGGGAGCGCCACTCAGGGCGCGTCGCTACGGGGAGAAAGCTATCATGTCCAGTCACGCAGACAGGCTATCACGCCTGCGGACCATTATGCAGGCCGAAGGGGTGGATCTGGTTGTTTTAGCGCCAGGGGCGCATATGGGCTGGTTGCTCAACGTCCATCCACATGCTGACGAACGCGCCTGTATCGCCCTGATTTCGAGAGAAAAAGAAGCCTTCCTCATGCCCGCGTTAGAAGCAGACAGCGCACGGCAACAAACCGATGCGCAGTTCTACACGTGGACCGATGCCGAAGGACCAGAAGCCGCCTTAAATACGTTGATTGCGGATTTTGGCGCAGCGTCGTTCTCTGGTCTCGTGCTGGATGAATGCATGCGTGCCGACCACGCGGCTTTGGTCACGGACGCTTTGCCCGGCATGCATCGGCAATTTACAGCCACAACCGTTGGCGCGTTACGCATGCGCAAGGAGGACGGTGAATACAGGTTGCTGAAAGCCAACGCACAGCAAGCTGACAAGGCGCTGCAAGCGGCGTGGAGCGCCATGCGGCCCGGAATGACAGAGCTGGAGGTTGCTCAAGTCGTCCGGGACACCTTTGCGGGGCAGGGCGCGAAACCGCTGTTTTCAATCGTCGGAGCGGGTCGGAATGGGGCCTTCCCTCATCATCATACGGGTGAAACCAAGCTGAAGTCCGGCGACGCTGTGGTGATGGATGTGGGCGCAGGGTTTGAGGGCTATTCGTCCGATATCACGCGCATGGCTTTGCTGGGTGACGGTCCTGACGGTTATTCTGAGATTCACGCCATTGTCGACGATGCGGTACAGGCGGCTCTGGCGGCTGCTCGGCCCGGTGTGAAGGCTCATGTGGTCGACGATGCTGCCCGAACTGTTATTACGCAAGCAGGCTATGGCGAATTCTTCTTCCATCGAACCGGTCATGGTCTGGGAACAGAAGTCCATGAACCCCCCTACATTACGGCCAGCTCGCAGACTGTTTTGGATGAAGGAATGGTCTTCTCGATTGAACCGGGGATTTATCTGCCTGACCGGTTTGGGCTGCGGTTGGAGGAAATCGTCATTCTGCGCGCCGATGGTCCAGAAATCCTGTCCGACTTACCGCGCAGTGCCGTTACCATCGACGGCTAATTCCCATTGTCCGCAGCGGTCGGCCTTTACGTCTTGAACTTCAGAACCGTTTGTCCTTTGCTGGAACCAGCAAAGTTTGAGCGGGGAGAGAGGCATCATGGACGCAGCAACGAACAAGGCCAGTAACGCCGGTAATGCCGATGGCACTGGGTCTAATGCCGATCTGCGCACCATCAAGAAAACCCTGCCGCTGCGCGTCTTTACGCCGGAGCAATTCGAGCACTGGCAAACCTACGGTTTTGCCATCATCCCTCAGGTCATTCCCAAAAGTCAGGTCGATGCTCTGAAGAGCTTCCTTTGGGAATTTCAGGAGATGGACGCGACTGATCCTGCGTCCTGGTATCCTGACACGCAGGTTGAATATGGGATGAAAGACCTCAATGGTTCAGGCATGGTCGAGGCCTATCATCACCAAACACTTTGGGATAACCGCCAATCCCAAACCATCTATGACGCCTTTGTCGATGTGTGGGATCGTGAAGATCTGTGGGTCACGATTGATCGCGCCAACCTCAACCCACCCAACAAGGACAAGTCCAAGTTTGATGGCTTCCTGCATTGGGATATCGACACAACACGCGAACCGCTGCTGCACAATGTTCAAGCCATTGTCACGCTGGTGGATACAACGCCTGAAATGGGCGGTTTTCAGTGTGTGCCGGACTTGTTTCGAGATTTTGACACGTGGAAGCTGTCACAGCCCAAAGACCGGGATGGATTTCACCCCGAGCTTGGTGACTATGAACTGGTTCAGCCCCAGCTCAAGGCCGGTGATCTGTTCATTTGGAATTCGCTGCTTGCCCACGGCATCCGGGTGAATAACTCCAATGATGTTCGGATGGCCCAGTATATCGCCATGTTCCCTGCGCAGGAGGACAACGCGACCATGCGAGACGAGCGGCTGGCTCTGTTTCGGGAGAAGGCAGCACCCGTAGGACAAGCCTTTGCCGGAGACCCGAGAGGCTGGGAAAAGAATAAATATCCAGAAGCGCAGCTCAATACTCTGGGGCAAAAACTCCTTGGAAGCCGCCGCTGGGCCGATTAGCGCGGGTTCGTTATCTCTCGCGCTTTCACGGATCAAGTCGCCCGAGCGCCCGGTAACGTCCCCGCGGCAAGGTTTTCGAGTATGAGGTCTTGCACCACGCGGATGACGGTCTGTTGCGCCGTTGTTTTCGGTCTTTCAGCACTGGAGGTCACGAACAACTGTCGTGTCACCACAGGATCATTGATCGGCCTGCACACAACAACGCCCGTCTCAGCCAGTGGCAGGGCCGAGAACTGAGAGACCAGCGTTGCCCCTAAGCCAAGACGAAGCCCGGCAAACAGCGCATGCAACGAAAGACATTCATGGCGCACCTCAATGGGTCGATTGCGAAAGAGAGCAACGCGGTCAATCATTCCGCGAAGAATATGGTCACGCCCCGGCAGTAAAAGTGGGAAGGCGAGGGCTTCTTCAAGGCTGATAGCCTCATCCGTGTCGCCTACGAGCTCAGGAACCCCGACCAGACAGATATCCTCTTCAAACAGCGGGATACCGTCGATCCGACGATCATCACCGGCGTTGAAACACACCGCGATATCGAGCTCCCCGCTGGCGACGGCGTTTACCAGCTGCGGGCTCAGGTGTTCTTCGATGCGCAACGAAACCCGAGGCGCAATTTCCGATAAGCGCGCCATCAAAGGTTCGATCAGCATGGGCGCAACCGTGAGAGTGGCCCCCAGTCGGACCAGTCCGCCCGGCTCCTTGGCATCGTCGCGCACGTCGTTGGTCGCGGCGTCCACGGCTGCGAGGATGGCGTGGGCATGGTTGAGGAACCTGGCACCGCTTTCGGTCTGCTCCACGCCTTTTGAGCTGCGTGAGAACAGGTCGACGCCCAGACGAGCCTCCATCTGACTGATGTGATGGCTGAGCGCCGATTGAGCGATCCCAAGCTGCAGGGACGCTTTGGAAAAGCTGCCAGCTTCGGCAATCGTCACGAAATAGCGTAACTGACGTAAATCGTAGTCCATATTTAGTATCTAAGTCTTAGATAGATCCGATCCACACAATATATTTTTCAGATGGATTTGATAGTGTCAATCTTCTCGCCTTGACAGACAGTCCCCGGTTTAGTTGGGCGGAGGTCCTGATTTTCCGGGCTTATGGGAGGAAAACAGATGAAACTTAAGGCAAAACTTGCGGGCATTGTCCTTGCCGCTGCGACGACTTTTGCAGCGACGGTCAGCGCAGAAGATTGGGCCCCTAAAGGCCCACTGATGTTCCAGATCGGTTTTGGAGCCGGTGGTTCAACCGACGCAATGGGCCGTGTCATTGCTAAAGTGATGGAAGAACAGACCGGCTGGAATGTCGTCGTCGAGAACAAGGCTGGCGCCGGTGGTGTGGCGATGTTTACCGGCATCTCCAAGTCCAAACCCAATGGACAGGTGATCGGCATGGGCGTGAGCACGCCGATCCTGATGCAACTGGTCATGCGTCCTGAACAGCTGCCTTTCGATGCGGATAGCTTTGACTACCTCAGCAGTGTCGCGAAAGGTCAGCTTGCCTTGGTCGCGAACGCCAATGCACCGTTCGATGATCTGGAAAGCATGGTCGACTATGCCAAGGCCAATGGCCCGATGACCGTCGCAATCAACGCCTCGCCGCACAAACTGGTACTCGCTGCGATTGGCAGAGAGACGGGTGCGGAGTTCGAATTCGTCCCGACTGATGGCGGCGCGGAGAGCATGAAGCTTCTTCTGGGCGGACAGGTCATGGCCTCCTTTGCCGGTGGCTCGCACGGTCCTTACCTTGACTCTGGTGACATGAAAATGATCGCTGTCGCCAATGCCGAGCGCCACGACTATGCGCCAGACGTTAAGACCGTGGCCGAGCAGGGTTATGGAGTTTCCCTCGATTCCTACTTCTACATCGCGACCACCAAGGGCACGGATCAAGCCATTCTGGATGCACTGAGCAACGCGATCAGCAGCGCTCTGGCCACCGATGAAGTGGATGAAATCGTCCGCAATGCGGCAAAGGCCTCGGTCCTTGATCTTAGTCCGGAAGAGACCCGTTCCATGATGGTGGACGGAATGCCGGTTATGGAAAAACTGGTCGGTAAATAACTTAACTGCGCTCTGCTCGCCCGAGCGGGCAGAGCGCCCTTTTTTTGCGAGCCTATATGAGCCTCCAGACCGACAGAATAGTTGGGTTGACCATTGCGACCCTTGGACTGCTGCTGTTGTTCGCAATCTTTCCGATTGCGATTGAAGACGTCGAAGGCGGATCCATCCAGCCAAGTACCCTGCCCAACGCGCTTGCCGGGTTTTTGGTGGTCTGTGGACTCATACTGGCACTAAAGCCCGGCCAACCGTCGGAACGAGAGCCTGGGGAATTGATGAGGGTGGTGTTCTACCTCGCCGTCATCGCAGTCGGGCTTTTTGTCATGTCCCGTTTCGGGTTCGTCATCGTTTCCCCCTTTCTGGCTCTGACGATCATGCTGTTCTTTGGTGAGCGGCGTCCGTTTTGGCTGGCGTTTGGCAGCTTGGGCATGCCGGCGGCCATATGGTTCCTGGTGGTGCACGTCCTCGAACGCTCCCTGCTGTGAGGTGAGGTTATGGTCGATCTCGAAACAATTCTCGCCGGGTTAAGCGATGCCTTCACGCTATGGAATCTGGCCTTTGTAATTTTTGGCGTTGCCTTGGGGCAGGTTGTGGCAGCAATTCCGGGCAT
>JBMZBW010000008.1:0-51334 GCA_049612785.1 Alphaproteobacteria bacterium
GGCACGGTAACGGATGGGACAAACGCTTCCTTTGTTGCAAATATTGCAATTACTGCTTCGGACGCTGCCACTCCTACGGCGAATACGGTGCAAGCCACTTTCGAAGTGACGGTTGTGGACGTCACCGTCGCTTAGCGGTTTAAGTCGCTACTAAATAGGGGCCGGGGTGCAAACAAGCGCTCCGGCCCTTTTTTGTTTCTGAGGATCTGGATCAACTCGGTTCCATTGTTTGGTCTTCCGTTTAGTTCCGGCTAAGGTTTTTGGAATGAGAAGGACAGGAGCCGGAACGCGATGACCGAAGATTCCAAAAAACTCACCTCAGAGGCCATGGCCCAGCATTTGGCCCATGAGCATGGTCGCAGCCCGTTTGCAGACAATCTTAAGGAGATTGTCTACGGGGGGCTCGATGGAATCATCACGACTTTTGCTGTGGTTTCCGGCTTTTCCGGTGCAGCGCTGCTGGGGAACAGTGGAAATGGCGAGGTGTATGCCATTACGCTCGTACTGCTCTTTGGCCTGGCTAATCTGCTCGCAGATGGTGTTTCCATGGGGCTGGGCGATTTCCTGTCTACTCGATCTGAGCAGGCCCGATGGAACCGGGAACGCGCTGTGGAGGCGCATGAGATTGAGCACAACCCCGAGCAGGAATACGAAGAAACGGTGCATCTGCTGGAGGATTCCGGCCTCAATGCCGAGGATGCCCGAACTGTCGCTGATATTTATCGCCGCTATCCGGGTTTGTGGGCCGACTGGATGATGCGTCACGAGCTTGAGATGGAAGACATGAGCGGGGCAACCCCGGCAAAGGACGGCATGGTAACCTTCCTGAGTTTCCTCATCTTCGGCGTGATACCGCTGTTGCCCTATCTGGCCTTCTGGGGGCGGGATATGGAGGCCAATACGCTCTTCATCATGGCATCGGCTGCTACGGTTATTGCACTGCTTGCGCTGGGATACGCGCGTTCGGTCGTGACCCGCGAAGCGCGAGTTCGGGCTATGAGCGAGGTCTTTGGCGTTGGGTTTATCGCTGCACTCATCGCCTTTGGCGTTGGCGTCTGGCTGGGTTAAAAGTCGACGGCGATCACACCCGGTACAGACTTAATCGCCGCGCGCACCGGACCGGAGAGGCGGAAACGCTGTTCCAACACCACCTCGGCTTCGCGGTCTTCATCCAGCTCAACAACGATGTGCACGCGGTCATTGCCACCCGAGCACGCGTCGATCAACTCCGAAACCGGCGGCAGGCAGTCGGGTGAAGAGACAAACAGCTTCATACCCGATGAGCCGCTTGCAACCATGGCGTCGAGTTGCTCCATCTTGGCGGCTGCAAGCCTCAAATCGCCTTCTTCAGCGCCTTTGCCGCGGTCGCACTCGACGTAGAGCGTCGTCCCGACTTCGAGAATTTCACGATTGGCCATGAGCATTTCGGAGAAGCAAACGAACTCTACGGTTCCGGTCGGGTCTGAGATGCTGACCCAGGCAAAACGCGAGCCCTTGGCCGAGCGCCGTTCATTCTTGGCGGAAATGACACCAGCCAGCTTAGCCCGACCGCCTCGGATTCCGTTTTTCAGCAGGTCCCCAATCGGCTGAACACGGAGCTTTTCGAGGGCGTCTGCGTAGGCATCAATCGGATGCGCTGTCAGGTAAAACCCGATGGCATCAAACTCCCGCGCGAGCTTTTCCTGGAGCGGCCAGTCATCTGCCGTCAGCATCTGCAACGTGACGGCACCGTCACTCTGCTCGGACGAACCACCGAACAGCGAGGTCTGCGACGAATTCCGTTCTTCGGTCACTGCGATACCAAATCGGTTCAATCGCTCGACGTTAATGAACAACTGGCCCCTGTTCGGGTCGATGGTATCAAAGGCACCAGCAGCAATTAGGTTCTCAAGAATACGCTTTCCGGCTGCGCGGGTATCGACGCGGGTGGCGAAGTCTTCGAGGTTCTTGAAAGGACCACCGGTTTTCCGGCTCTCCACCAGATTATCCATGGCCGCGCCGCCCACGTTCTTGATGGCATTGAGCGCATAGCGGACGGCTTTTTTTCCTGTTTCCGGATCGATTTCAACATCGAAGGTCGCTTGAGAGGCGTTTACGTCCGGGGGCAGAAGGGGAATGTCCATCCGCTCCAGATCGCCTTTGAAAATCGCCAACTTGTCGGTGTTTCCCGCATCCAGAATCATGGATGCACACAAGAATTCCTCAGGGAAGTGTGCCTTGAGGTAAGCGGTTTGGTAGGAAACCAGAGCATAGGCGGCAGCGTGAGACTTGTTGAAGCCATAACCGGCAAAGGCTTCGATCTGGGTAAAGATTTCCAGCGCTTTCTTTTCGGAGATTTTGTTCTCCGCCGCACCTTCGACGAACAAAGCCTTCTGCTTGTCCATCTCTTCCTTAAGTTTCTTACCCATGGCACGACGCAAGAGGTCAGCACCGCCGAGGCTGTATCCTGCCAGCGCCTGCGCTGCCTGCATCACTTGCTCCTGATAGATCATGATGCCGTAAGTTTCTTTCACAATCGGCTCTAGCAGCGGGTGCAAGTAGTGAACTTGTTCCTCTCCGTGCTTACGGGAGATGTAGGTTGGGATGTTCTCCATCGGACCGGGACGATAAAGCGCCACCACAGCAATGATATCTTCAAACCGGTCAGGCCGCAGCTTGCGCAGCACATCCCGCATGCCGGTGGATTCAAGCTGGAAAATGCCTACGGACTCAGCCCGGCTCAACATTTCAAACACCGGTGCATCATCGAGCGGAATGCGGTTGATGTCGAAATCGGGCTGGAACCGCCGGATTAGCCGTTCGGCTTCTGCGATGACTGTGAGGGTTTTCAGACCCAAAAAGTCGAATTTCACCAAACCTGCCGGTTCGACCCATTTCATATTGAATTGGGTGGCGGGCATGTCAGAGCGCGGATCTTTATATAGAGGGACTAGCTTGGTCAGATCCCGGTCGCCAATGACGACACCAGCGGCGTGGGTTGAAGCATTTCGGAACAGCCCTTCGAGCTGTAAGCCGATGTCGAACAACTTGGCGACGGATTCTTCGGTCCGCTGCATCTTTTTCAGCTGCTCATCGCCCTCAATCGCTTCACCCAAGGTGGTCGGGTTTGCAGGGTTGTTGGGGATGAGCTTGGAAATCCGGTCGGTTTGGCCGTAAGGGATGCCCAGCACACGGCCCACGTCGCGGATGACCGCACGGGCTTGCAGCTTTCCAAAGGTAATGATCTGCGCAACACGGTCGGTGCCGTATTTTTCGCGCACGTAGGCGATGACCTCGTCCCGACGATCCTGACAGAAGTCGATATCAAAATCCGGCATGGAGACACGCTCGGGGTTCAGGAATCGCTCGAACAGCAGGTTGAAGGGAATGGGGTCCAGATCGGTGATGGTCAGCGAGTATGCGACCAAGGAGCCTGCACCCGAACCCCGGCCCGGGCCTACGGGAATCCCCTGTTCCTTGGCCCACTGGATAAAGTCGGCAACGATCAGGAAATAGCCGGGGAAGCCCATTTGTTCGATGACGTTCAGCTCAAAGTCCAGACGGTCTCGGTAGGTCTTTTCCAGATCCGCATCGGGTGCGGGTTCCAGCGCATCAAGGCGCTTCTGCAAGCCGTCTTTCGCCATCCGCGCCAGCATCTGCGCTTCATTCTCTCCTGAACCGTCGTCGAAAGCAGGTAGGATGGGATCGTGAAGGCGCGGCATGACGGCGCAACGCTGGGCGATGCGCCAGGTGTTCTCTATCGCCTCGGGCAAATCAGAAAACAGCCGGGTCATTTCCTGACTGGTCTTGAAGTAGTGTTCGGGCGTCAGCCGCTTCCGGTCGCGGTGGGAAAGGGTAACCCCTTGCGCGATACAGGAAAGAACATCATGGGCGTCGAACTGGTCGGCAGTCGCAAAGTGCGCATCGTTGGTTGCAACAATAGGCAGGTTGTGCGCTTGCGCAGCCTTGAGCAACCGCGGCTCCAGCGCCTTTTCGAAAGCCTGACCATGACGTTGAATTTCGAGATAAAGCCGCCCCTCGAACATCGTCTTCATCGCGGCAAGGTGCGTCTCGATCTTGCTGGAGCCGTCCAGCAGGTGTCGGCCCAGTGGAGAACCATGGGCACCGTCCAGTGCGATCAGTCCGTCGGTCCGGCCCGACAGGGCTTCGAGAGCAACAGCAGGGTCAGTTCCGTTGGCCAACAGATAGCCTTCGGAAATCAGGCTCATCAGGTTTTCGTAACCAGTCTGATCCTGCGCCAAAAGCAGCAGGTGATCGGGGTCGGCCCGGTCTGCCCCCGGCTCATCCTCAGGGCGCAGGATTCCCAAAACAGCGCCAACAACAGGCTGCAACCCGGCTTTCGATGCCGTGACCGCGAACTCCAAAGCGCCAAAGAGATTGCCACGGTCGGTCAGGGCTACCGCGGGCATATCCAGACCCGCGGAAAGCTTGATCAGATCCTTCACCCGGATCGCGCCCTCGGCGAGTGAATAGGCGGATTTGGCGCGCAGGTGGATGAACGGTGGAAGAGAATCGTTTGACATGAAAAAAGCTTATGCGATGCGAGCTGAGGCTCCAAGAAAATCTCTCTGAATTTCGAAGGGAACAGCAGGGCATCACCGAACTTGTTCCGGAAATCTGAGTGAAGGCTGGACAATGATTGGTCGTCTTGGCTTCATGGTCTTTGTGTAGAGGGGGAATCTTCGTAAATGACGCATGCAGAAAGCCCGCTGAACGTTGCTTTGATCGGCGTTGGCATGGTCGCAAAAACGCACCTGAGAGCCGTGCGGGACCTTGCCCCTCTGGTGCGTCTGCACGGTGTATTAGCAACCTCGCCCGAGCGGGCGCAGGCCTTTGCTGATGCGGCGGTGGAGGAGGGTGTCGGCGATATCAGGGCTTACCCTGACCTCGGCGCTTTGGTCACCGATGAAGCCTTGGATTTCGTCATTCTGTTGACCCCGCCCAATGCGCGTCAGGGCATCATCGAAGCCCTGTGTGCTGCGCGGCTGCCGGTTTTGATGGAAAAGCCGATTGAACGAACCCTTGGGGCAGCAAACGCGCTGGTTGAAACCTGCGAAGCTGCTGATAACCCATTGGGGATCGTGTTTCAGCACCGTTTCCGCTCAGTCTCGGAACAACTCGGGGAGATGCTGAAAAGCGGTGCGCTGGGCGAGATTGGTCTGGTTGAAGTGACGGTCCCGTGGTGGCGGGAACAGAGTTACTATGATGAACCCGGACGCGGCACTTATGCCCGCGATGGGGGCGGCGTCCTGATCTCCCAAGCCATCCACACACTGGATCTGATGCTGTCACTGGTCGGCGATGTCAGCAGCGTTCAGGCCATGGCAGCGCGGACCCGTTTTCACGCGATGGAGGCGGAGGACTTTGTCTCTGCTGGGATGATCTTTGAAAACGGTGCCCTCGGATCGCTCCAGGCTTCAACGGCGCAGTATCCGGGCGGGGCCGAGTTTATCACAGTCCACGGCGACAAAGGCGTCGCCAGACTTGGCGCAGGGCAGTTGGTCCTGAATTGGCGCGACGGGCGCAGCGAGACGGTGGGTGAAGAAGGGACCACCGGCGGCGGCGCGGACCCCATGGCCTTCACCCACGCTTGGCACCAGTCCGTGATCGAAGACTTTGCCCATGCCCTGCGGGAAAATCGCTCGCCACGGGTGACCGGGCGTGAAGCCTTGCGGGTTCATCGCTTGATCGACGCGCTCATCACATCATCCGACCAAGGGCGCATGATCGCTCTGTCAGACTTAACCGAATAACCAGGGATTTTATCGCCTCATGTCACAGAAACTCCGGGTTGCCGCTCTTGGTCTCGACCATCGCCATATCTACGGACAGGTCGGCTCGATGCTCAACGTCGGTGCAGAATTGGCGGGCTATTGGACCGAGGGTGAGCCGGGCACCTTGGCTGGGTTCAACAAGCGGTTTCCTGATGCGCGACGCGTTGCGGACCGGCGGGAGCTGCTTGAAGACCCGAGCATCGATCTGATCCTGATCGCAGCAATACCAGCCGACCGCGCTGCCTTGGCGATTGAAGCCATGGAGCACGGCAAGGACGTTATGACCGACAAACCGGGCTGCACGACGGCGGAGCAGCTTGAACAGCTTCGCAAAACAGTCGCCGAGACGGGGCGGATCTGGTCGGTGGATTTTTCGGAACGTTTCGAGGTTGCTTCGGTCACAAAGGCGGCTGAACTGGTGCAGGCTGGTGCGATTGGCAAAGTGGTTCAAACAGTGGGATTGGGGCCGCATCGCCTGAACCGTGAATCCCGTCCTTGGTGGTTCTGGGACAAAGCACAATACGGCGGCGTTCTCACCGATATTGCATCCCACCAGATCGACCAGTTCCTCTATTTCACCGGCTCGACCGATGCCGAAGTTGCGCATGCAAGCGTCGGAAATTTCGCCAATCCGGGTGATGAAGGTCTTCAGGACTTTGGTGAAATCGTCCTGCGATCAGATCAGGGGCATGGTTATATCCGCGTGGATTGGTACACGCCGGATGCCTTGCCGACGTGGGGAGATGGGCGACTGACGATTTTGGGGACAGAAGGGACCATCGAGCTGCGCAAATACGTGGATATCGCGCGCGATGACGGGATCGATCATCTCTATCTGGTCAACGGCACGCGCTGCGAGAAAATCGATTGCTCGACAGCGGGTTATCCCTATTTTCAGCGCCTTGCCGATGACGTGCGGCATCGCACTGAAACCGCCATGCCACAGGCGCACTGCTTCAAGGTTTGCGAGTTGGCGTTGCAGGCTCAGGCCATGGCGGACGCCGACGCGGACCGCCGCAAAGGGGCTGAACGCGCATGAGCGGGTCAGGACACCATCCACGCCGCGTGGCCATTGTTGGTGCTGGCATAGGACGAGAGCACCTCTATGCCTACCAAAGCCTTTCTGAGCGTTTTGAGGTTGCGGTCATCTGCGACCGGGATGAAGCCCGCGCGCACGAAATCGCAGTTGGAGCCGGAATCGCGACGGTTTCCGAGGTAGAAGCTGTTCTGGCAGATCCGGAGATCGATGTGGTGGACGTATGCTTGCCGCCTTTCCTGCACCTGCCTGTTTCGGTCAGGGCTCTGGAAGCTGGAAAGCATGTTGTCTGCGAAAAGCCTATGGTTACCAGCCTGAGCGAAGCAGACAGGCTGGCTGCGGCGATCAAAGCAAGCGGCAGGGTTTTCAGCCCCGTGTTTCAATATCGCTTTGGACCCGGAATGGCGAAACTGCAGGCGCTGATTCATGCGGGCTTGGCAGGAAAACCGCTGGTTGCGAGTATCGAAACCCACTGGAACCGTGAAGCCGGCTATTACTCAAATCCCTGGCGCGGGACATGGAAAGGGGAGCAGGGGGGAGCCGTGCTCGGCCATGCCATTCACGCGCATGATTACCTGTGCGCCGTCTTCGGCCCTGTCGCGCGTCTGAACGCCTTTGTTGACACGCGCGTGAACCCGATACAGACCGAGGACTGTGCGTCGATTTCCATGCAGATGACAAACGGCGCGCTGGCGACGTCTTCGATCACGCTGGGTGCAAACGATGACACCAGTCGCTATCGCTTCGTCTTCGACGGTCTGACCGCAGAAAGCGGCTTGCGCCCCTATGCGCCTGCGAGTGACGAATGGACCTTCAGCGCGCGTGGATCCACCACACAGGAACAGGTGATCGATGTTCTCCGAAATGTGCCGCCGGTTCGGATGGGCTTTGAGGGGTTTTTGGAGGCTTTTGACGACGCCATCGAGGGCAAGCGCAACAATGCGGTTACCTTGGCTGACGGGCGTCGGTCGCTGGAACTGGTCACGGCGATTTACCAATCCGCGCGCACGGGCGGCGTTGTCGATCTGCCGCTGGTTGATAGCCCTTTCTATGAATCATGGATGCCCGAAGGAGTGATGCCGTGAAGCAGACGTGGCGCTGGTTTGGTCCGAACGATCTCGTATCCATCGATGACATGCGGCAAGCCGGTGTTGAAGGCGTGGTTTCGGCCTTGCATCAGCATCCACCGGGCGTGGTGTGGACCTTGGAGGATATTCAACAGCGCCAGCGCGAAATCGCGACAATGTCAGACGGAAGTCCTTCGACGCTGACATGGGACGTAGTTGAGAGCCTGCCAGTATCTGAAGACATCAAGCAGCAGCAGGGCGATTGGCGAGCGCACCTGGAAAATTATCGAACCAGTCTTGAAGCGCTGGCGAGGGCAGAGATTGAAGTGGTTTGCTACAACTTCATGCCCATACTGGATTGGACCCGAACAGATCTGGCGCACCGCCGCCCGACCGGGGCGACGGCCATGTCTTTTGATGCCATAGACTTTGCGGCCTATGACCTGTTCATTTTGGGCAGAGAGGGCGCAGAAGCGTCTTTTGACCCCGGCATCGTCGAAGTAGCGAAAGAGCGTTTTGCGGCCATGTCGGACGAGGCAGCTGAAAAGCTGGCCAATACGGTCACTTTTGGTCTGCCGGGTGCTGCCCAGAACTTTGGTTTGCAAGACGTAAAAGCCCTGCTTGCCCTTTACGGTGACATTTCAGCCGATCAGCTGCGCGCGCACCTGATTGCTTTCCTGGAAGAAGTTATTCCCACCGCTGAGCGCCTTGGTTTGCGTTTGTGCTGCCATCCCGACGATCCGCCGTTTCCCTTGCTGGGTTTGCCGCGGGTGGTATCGACTGAAGCCGACTATCAGCATTTTTTGAATGCAGTCGACTCACCTGCCAATGGGGTAACGCTGTGCAGTGGCTCGCTTGGGGTTCGGGCTGACAACGATTTGCCCGGCATGATGCAGCGACTGGGCGAGCGCGTGCATTTTCTTCACTTGCGCAACGTGACGACCCAGGGCGAGGGGTTGTATCGGTCATTCTTTGAAGACGAACACTTGGCCGGTAACACCGATATGGTAGCGCTCCTGGCCGCCGTGCATGCAGAAGAGCAGCGGCGAAAGGCCGAGGGTCGGGCAGATTGGTCCATTCCCCTTCGCCCTGACCACGGACAGGACATCCTTGACGATCAGGGACGAAAGACCCAACCGGGCTACCCATCCATCGGTCGGCTCAAAGGATTGGCAGAGCTTCGCGGGGTATGGACCGCCCTCGATCATCCCGCCTTGGGTTTGACAGCCCGGACTTAACCGAATCTAGACAGGTGTTTGCGGGTTTTAACGGAAGATTAACTGAAATGGTGCGCTGAACTGTGGTTATCGACTGCAAGCGCTTTCCTGAAACATTCAGTTCTGTAGAACCTTTCCGGAAAATTTTGTGTTTCAGGGTTAATATGACCGTTCAAATAGGAAAATCCTGCATTCAGTTCTTCAAATATATTGTAATCTCAGGTTTACTGTTCTCGACGGCGGTTTGAGGCTGACTTTGCCTTGATCTCGACGAGTTGGTGAGGGCTAGGGAGTGCCTTCAACCACATCGGATGATTGCTAAGGAGGAAACGCATGAAAATCCAAACTACCTTCGCTTTGTTTGCAGGTGTTGTTGCGTCTGGCTTTGTTGCTCAGGCTGCGCTTGCTGATGAAGTTGATTTCCTGTGCTACCAGGACCTGAATGAGTGTGAAGTGATTGAAGGCATGGCCGCAGACTTTACTGCTGCGACCGGTCACACTGTTAAAGTAACGACCGTTGGTTACGACATCGTTCGTGACCAGCTGGAAAACCAGCTGCAGACGGATGCTGCACCAGACGTTGCTCGCGTGACCAACCTCGGTGGCTTCAACAAGTACTACATGGACCTGGCTCCTTACGTAGACGCTGACTTCTGGGAAGCAAACTACTCTGCAACCCTGCCTTGGTTCCGTGCACCCGGTGGTGAAGATCAGGGCATCTACGGCTGGATGACCCAGCTGACCGTTACCGGTCCTTACGTAAACGTCACCATGTTCGATGATGCCGGCGTTGATATGCCGGAAGAGGGCGCGACCTGGGGCGACTGGATGGACGCGCTGCGCGAAGTCAAGGACACTCTTGGCATTCCGTCTGGTATGGCTATGGACCGTACGGCTCACCGTTGGGCCGGTCCTGCATTCTCCTACGGTGCTAAGTTCTTCAACGATGCTGGTGAGCCAATTCTGGTTGACGACGGCTTCCGTTCGTTTGCTGAGACCTTCGTTGGTTGGCACGAAGAAGGCCTGATGCCTGCTGATGGCTGGCCGGCTGGTGCTGGTACGTCTTACCGTAACGCTGCGCCTCTGTTCCTTGACGGTTCCGTGGCTATGCACATGTCCGGTTCCTGGATGATCGGTAACTACGCGAACAACATCACTGACTTCGAGTGGAAAGCTGTTCCAATTCCATGTGGTACGGGCGGCTGTGGTGCTATGCCGGGCGGCGCTGGTCTGGTTGCGTTCGCAACGACCGACGTTCCAGAAGCTTCTGCTGCGTTCATTAACTTCATGGCGCAGACCGAAAATGCTGAGAAGTTCGCTTCTGCAACTTCCAACATTACGGCTCACCAGGGTCTGCAGGCAACTGGCGTAGACTACCAGGGCGTATCTGCTCAGGTGGCTGACGCTCTGTCCGTCTTCGCAGCAAATGCTGGTAAGGCTGCTGACTCCACGCCACAGGCTTACACCTTCCAGGGTTACGCCAAGAACTTCGCCATCTACGGTGTTGTTCCTGACTACATTACCCAGGCAATCAACGGCGACATCACCCTTGATGAAGCGCTGGCTGCAATCGACGCTGACGTTGCGGCGAAAATTGCCGAGTAAGGTCTAAAACAAACAAAGGGGCAGTGGCGACACCGTCACTGCCCCTTTTTCTATCTGCATTTCCTTACAGGGGAGGGAAGCATGCTTGAAGCACTCGCCAATGCCTTTTCCGGCACGGCATGGCCTTATGCACTTGTTGGTTACGTTGCGATCGGATTTTTCGTAACCCGACCAACCGGCGGTTTTGGTTCCCGTGTCATGAGCGCCATTGGCTGGCCGATTGAGGTCATGCAGAATGTAACCGGTTCACGGCTGCTGCCTTACCTGTTTCTGATCCCTAACCTGTTGATTTTCGGGCTTTATACTTTTGCGCCGCTGTTCATCAACATCGGCTTCTCCTTCACGGACGGTCAAAGCATCAATTTCACCGAGCGTGAATTCGCCGGGACCGACAACTTTGCCCGACTGACCTCTGAGGTCCAGATTGATACCGGCGGTGAGAACCGCGAAGACGACAAGTTCCAGCAAGCGGTTGCGGACACGATCTTCTTTGTGATTTTCCAAGTGCCAATCATGATCCTGTTTGCGCTGATTACGGCGCTGGTCCTCAATCGAGACATTCGCGGGCGTGCGTTCTGGCGCTCTATCTTCTTCTACCCCGTTATGCTCAGCCCTGTTGTTGTTGGCTTCTTGTGGACGCTGATTCTCAAGCGGACGGGCGTGCTATCCCTGACGCTGATGAACTGGGGCTGGATTGATGAGCCGATACAGTGGCTTTCCGACCCGTCGTGGTCGATGTTCTGGTCGATTTTCGTCTATACTTGGGCTCAGCTGGGCTTCTATATGCTGATCCTGCTCGCTGGCCTGCAAGCCATTCCCAAAGACCTCTATGAAGCAGCCAAAATGGACGGCACACCGGGCTGGCGCATGCTCACTCGGATTACGCTACCCCTGCTAATGCCAACACTGCTGGTGGTCACGATCCTGTCCATGATCAAAGCCTTTCAAGCCTTTGAAGAGCTCTATGCCATGCAGGTCCGTTGGATTTCCGTGGTTTCCTATATCTTTGAAACCTCCGGTCTGCGCGGGCAACCGACAGCCCACGGGCTCGGGATCGCGGCCATGGCTTCGCTGCTCATTGCGATTGTGCTGATGATTCTGTCTCTGTTGCAACTTTGGCTGACGTCACGTCAGACCAAGCTTTAAAGGAAGGCTGAGAGCATGACTGCAGTCTGGCAATTCCTCAGCCGCAAGCAGGGTAAGGGCAGGTACCTCACCCTCGGGGACTGGCTGTCCTACAGCTATCTGGTGGTTGGCTTCCTTGTGATCTTCCTGCCCGTGATGTGGATCCTTTTGAACTCGTTCAAGTCGGCTTTCCAGCTCGACAAGCAGGATCTTTCATTGCTCCCCACCGACTTTGTCCGCGTGGCGCGTGCAACGGTGAGTGATGAAGCGGGGAAAGACATTTTCATCATGGGGGACCTGCCTGACTGGGTCCTGAACTGGAAAGACCTTGATGAAGCCGAGCGCAATGGAATTGACATCAGCGCCTTCATTCAGAGCTACAGCGGCAACGAATTCTACGCGCTCCGCTCGCACCTGGGCATGGTCGATCCCCTGGCGCGTCAGTTGGTTGCAGACAAGAACCTGCCCGAGTGGTTGCCGCGTTATTCGACCCTGCCAACGGCATCCAAGGCGAACTTCGACGTTGATGCGGTTTTGGCCTCTGTCACTTCGGAGGAGCGGCGACTGCTGGCGGAGTGGCTCGGCGTCAAGCCGTTCAAAGCGAACAAGTTGATCTCTCAGATCCTGGTGACGGCACCGCATCCGGAAACTGGGATCGTCGAGCAATGGGCCGTGAGTACGATCAACCCCTTGAACCCAACCACCGCTGGCCGTTCGGTCAACGGGGATGCGTCCAAGGTGTTCAAGCTGCCAACCGATACGCTTGAGACGCGGCGCTCGCTCCGACCATCGTGGAGCAACTATGGTGATCCGCTGTCAGGCAAGGCCAACAACATCAGCGTGAACTTCGCCAGCTGTTATACAAACTCAGTGCTGGTGACGATCATCGCGACAATCATCACGCTGCTGATCAACTCCATGGCTGCATTTGCGCTCGCCAAGTACAAGTTCCGAGGGCAACGGGCCTTTTTCGTCATGATTCTCGCGACCTTGATGGTGCCGCCTGCGGTGACCTTGGTGGGCGTGTTTAAGATGATCACCATGACGGGGCTTTCGGGCTCGATCTGGGGTGTGATTATCCCCGGTGCAGCAACACCCGCGGGGGTCTTCCTGCTGCGGCAATACATGCTGACAATCCCCGAAGAGCTGATCGAAGCGGCCCGGATGGATGCGGCGAGCGAGTGGAAGGTTTACTGGAAAATCGTCCTGCCGCTGGCGCTTCCGGCGATTGCGGCTTTGGGCATTCTGTCCGTGATTTGGCGCTGGAACGATCTCATTGTTCCGATGGTTGCTATCGCCACAGCCAAAGAAGCCTATACCATTCAGCTTTGTCTGCTGGAGTTCCGCGGTGAGTTCTACGCCGCCGAGCACTATCGCTTGGCTATGACCGTCGTGAGTCTGATCCCGACCACGTTGGTCTTTGTCTTCCTTCAAAGGTACATAACAACCGGCATTGCCAATACGGGGATGAAATAACACTCATGGCTACTTTAGAGCTCAAGCAACTTCGCAAGTCTTACGGCGATACGGAAGTGATCCACGGGGTTGATCTCCTTATCCAGTCCGGCGAGTTTTGTGTCTTTGTTGGCCCGTCGGGGTGCGGCAAGTCCACCATGCTGCGCATGATCGCGGGTTTGGAGGACATAACCGCCGGGGATGTCGAAATCGCGGGTGACGTTATCACCAACGTCCCGGCGGCCCAGCGGGGGCTGGCCATGGTCTTCCAGTCCTATGCCTTGTATCCGCACATGTCGGTGAAGCAGAATCTGTCCTTTGGGCTGGAAAACCTGCGCATGGACCGGGAAGAGATCGAGCGCCGCGTCGCTGAGGCCGCGCGGATGTTGCAGATCGAAGAACTGATGCAGCGCAAGCCGGGCCAGTTGTCCGGCGGTCAGCGTCAGCGGGTGGCCATTGGCCGTACCGTGGTGCGCGAGCCGAAGGTCTTCCTGTTCGATGAACCGCTTTCTAACCTCGATGCCGAATTGCGCGTCGCCATGCGGGGTGAGATCGCTGCGCTGCACAAGCGGCTGGGAAACACCATGGTCTACGTGACGCACGATCAGGTTGAAGCCATGACCATGGCGGATAAAATCGCCGTGATGCGGGCGGGGATCATCGAGCAATACGGGACGCCGCTCGACCTCTACAACCACCCCGCAAACATCTTTGTTGCCGGTTTCATCGGGTCTCCGCGCATGAATTTCATCAGCGGCACCATCGCTTCTCGGGACGACAAGACGGTTACGCTGGAATTGGCCGGCAACCACAAGGTTGCACTGGACGCCAAGCGGTTTGGCGGCGCGACGGGCGATACCATCGAAATGGGCGTACGCGCCAACCATTTGGAGATTGCCGCGTCTGAAAAAGATGCTGATCTGATGGTCGCTGTGGAAACGGTCGAGCAACTGGGGGGAGAAACCTACCTCTATGGCGTCGTCGGCGGTGCTGTGAACTTTACGGTCAACGTGCAGGGTCAGTCGCAGATCGCAGCAGGCGACATTGTACCGGTCAAACTCCAACCCGAACTGGTGCATGTGTTCTCGACAGACACCACGCTGTCTTTGCTGCAGAGCACCTGACGAGAGTGGGCGGGGTAGCATGATATGAGCAGCCCGGGTTTCAGCAAAACCAAGCGCTCACTTCCCATCGCGCTTCTCCGCGCCCGCGAACAGGTCATGGTGCCAATCCGCAGCATGCTCGCCCAAAGCGGTGTTACGGAGCAAAAATGGCGTGTCCTGCGCGTACTCGAAGAACTGGGTGAGGTAGAGCCGACCCTTATCGCTTCCGAAGCTTGCCTGCATCTGCCGAGCCTTTCGCGCATCCTCAAGTCGATGGAAGCGGATGGCCTGATCCAGCGCAAGGAAGATCTGGAAGATCGGCGCAAAACAATGGTTGGCATTTCCAAGGCAGGTCGCGCGATCCTGACCAAGCATGCACAGCAGTCAGCAGAAATTTTTGCTCAGCTGGAGGCGCGCATGGGCAAGGAAAAACTCGAAACCATTCTCGATTTGCTCGAAGAACTTCTCGACTAGGTCATTTGTCTGACAGAGACGTTGACGTTCGACATTCTTTTTCTTAACATGTTAACTATAGTGGAGAGAAACGATGCCGCACGTGTCCATTCAGTACTCGCCTCAACTCGACGACAGCCACGACATCTCGGCGCTGTGTCATAAGCTAAACGAGGCCATAGTCGAAACCGAACTGTTCCCGCTTGCCGGTATCCGTGTTCGGGCCTTTCGAGCGGACCATGAAAGCGTGGCCGACTGTCATCCTGATAACGCTTTTGTGGCCATGCAAATGTACATAGGGCAGGGCCGGACTCTGGAAGAGCAACAGCGGGCCGGCGCTCATGTCTACGCAGCTGCGGAAGCCTTCTTTGCGGAGCGGCTGGCTGGCGCGCACTTCATGCTCTCCATGGAAATCTTTGAAAATAATGCGGCGTTGAGCTGGAAGCGAAATTCGGTTCATCCACGCCTGAAAAAGCAATGAATCTTCGAACGCGGTGCGTTCGTCAGGGAGACGTTAGTCAATGACTTTGGAAGAAAATCTGGCCAAGGCTCAAGAATACCTAAAACAGTTTCAGGGCGGCCCCATTCATCACCGGATTGGCGGGCAGGATGTTCTGGCCAGTGACGGGCAGACGTTCGACAGTCTTTCGCCAGTCGATATGAGCAAGCTGGCTTCAGCCGCTCAAGGGACGGCAGAGGATGTTGATGCGGCTTGCCTGGCTGCTAAGGCCGCATTCAGCGATTGGGCTGCCACGTCTGGCGCGGAGCGTAAGCGCATTTTGCATGCCATCGCAGACGGCATTGTTGCCCGGAAAGAAGAGATTGCCTTCTTGGAAGCGCTTGATACCGGGCAGTCGCTGCGTTTCATGTCAAAGGCCGCTCTGCGCGCCGCTGACAACTTCCGCTTTTTCGCGGATATGGCACCGGGCGCGCGTGACGGCCAATCGCTCTACGGCAGCAACCAGCTCAACGTGACCAACCGCGTCCCGCTGGGCCCGGTCGGGATCATTACGCCGTGGAATACGCCGTTTATGCTGTCGACGTGGAAGATTGCGCCAGCCTTGGCGTGCGGCTGCACGGTGGTGCACAAGCCTGCTGAGTTCTCGCCTCTGACCGCGCGTTTGCTGGTGGAAATTGCTGAAGAAGCTGGTTTGCCTGCTGGCGTCTGGAACATGGTCAACGGCATGGGCGAAGTCGCGGGTAAAGCCCTGACCGAGCACCCGGCCATCCGTGCTATCGGGTTTGTCGGGGAAAGCCGGACGGGTTCGATGATTATGAAGCAGGCGGCGGACACGCTAAAGCGGGTCCATTTCGAGCTTGGCGGCAAGAACCCTGTTGTCGTTTTCGAGGACGCTGATCTAGAGCGCGCAGCGGATGCAGCGGTGTTTATGATCTACTCGCTGAACGGCGAACGCTGTACGTCCTCGAGCCGTTTGCTGGTTCAGCGCAGCATCCATGACCGTTTCGTCGAAATGGTGATTGAGAAAGCCAAAGGCATCAAGGTTGGGCATCCGCTCGACCCCAGCACCACCATTGGGCCACTGATCCACCCGGTCCATGAGAAAAAGGTGCTGGAGTACTTCGATATCGCGCGTGAAGAAGGCGCGACCATCGCCATGGGCGGTGAGAAAATCGGAACTGAAGGCTGCTTTGTTGGTCCTACGCTGTTCACCAACGCGACCAATGACATGCGGATCGCTCAGGAGGAGATCTTTGGTCCAGTCCTGACCGCGATTGCCTTTGATACTGAGGAAGAGGCGCTGGAGATGGCAAATGGGGTGGCATACGGTTTGTCTGGTTATGTCTGGACGGCTGATGTCACACGCGCGCTGCGATTTACGGACCAGCTGGATGCGGGCATGATCTGGGTCAACTCTGAGAACCTGCGTCATCTGCCGTCGCCCTTTGGCGGCAACAAGGCGTCAGGCATCGGACGTGACGGCGGCGACTGGTCCTTTGATTTCTACATGGAAACCAAGAACATTGCCTTTGCCACGTCTCAACACCGAATTCCAAAGCTGGGGGGCTAAGGGCCATGCCTGTTCCTGAGTTTAACCTCTACCCGCCATTCAACACGGTTCGCCTGAGCCATATCGAGCTGGTCGTCACGGATCTGGCGGCGAGCCGTGCGTTTTATGCGGATACGCTGGGCTTGCTGGTGACGCATGAGGACAGCCAGCAGATCTTCCTGCGCGCCATGGAAGAACGCGGCCATCACTGTGTAATCCTGACCCAGGGCGCGAACCCGTGTGTGAAGTATACGTCCTACAAAGTCTGGGATAACGACGACCTCGACCGTGCCAAAGACTACTTTGAGAGAAAAGGCGTCGCTACGGAGTGGGTTGATCGTCCCTTCCAGGGCCGCACCCTGCGCATCCGCGACAATCACGGCGTTCCGGTCGAGTTCTATCGGGACATGGAGCGGTTGGAGCCTGTGCACCAAAAATACAGCCTCTATCGCGGTGTCCGACCTTTGCGGATTGACCACTTCAACGTCTTTTCGCCGAACGTGGATGAGAGCGTGGCTTTCTATCAGGACTTCGGCTTCCGGACGACGGAGTACACCGAGGATGAAGAAACGGGAAAGCTTTGGGCGGCTTGGTTGCACCGGAAAGGCGGCGTGCATGATGTCGCCTTTACCAACGGGACGGGCCCTCGGATGCACCATACGGCATTCTGGGTGCCAACGCCGCTGGCCATCATCGACCTGCTCGATCTGATGGCGACGACCGGATACGTGGACAACATCGAGCGCGGACCCGGTCGGCACGGGATTTCGAACGCTTTCTTCCTCTATATCCTCGACCCCGATGGTCACAGGACAGAGATTTACTGTTCAGACTATCAGACCCTCGACCCGGACCACGAGCCGATCCGCTGGGATCTGAAAGATAAGCAGCGGCAAACGCTTTGGGGTGCGCCTGCGCCTCGGTCTTGGTTTGAGCATGGTATGGTGTTCGAAGGCATGGAGCCGCGCGAAGCCGACCTCAAAGCGACCCCTATCATCGCCCCTTAACCTGCGGAGTTATCCCTGAATGCGCTACGTTTCCTTTGAGACTAAAGAGGGTTTGCCGAAGTTCGGTGCCATGGTTGGAGAAGACCATATCTGCGACCTGAGTGACGGCGAGTGGTTGGATCTGAGCGATGTTGCCGAGGATATTGCGTGGGACGCGTTGGCCGAAACAGTCTCTGACCGCAAGGACTACGCCGTCCAAGACGTCAAAATGCTCCCGCCACTGACCCGGCCCGGCAAGGTAATTTGTGTTGGCGTGAACTATCCTGACCGCAACAGCGAGTACAAAGATGGTTCGGGCGCGCCGGAATACATGTCCCTGTTCCCGCGCTTTATCGAGGGGTTCAACGGCAACGGCGAAAACCTTGTGCGCCCACCGGAAAGCGAGCAGCTCGATTACGAAGGCGAAATCGTCATCGTCATCGGCAAGGGCGGTCGCCGGATTGCAGAAGCTGAGGCTTACGACCATATCGCCGCCGTGACGCTCTGTAACGAAGGCACCATCCGCGACTGGGTTCGCCACGCCAAATTCAATGTAACGCAGGGTAAAAACTGGGAACGCTCGGCCTCCATGGGGCCGTGGCTGATGCCTTTTACAGGGCCGGAGATGATCCACGGCGTCACGCTGGAAACCCGTGTGAACGGCGAAGTGCGCCAGCACGACAATACCGCAAACATGGTGTTCTCCTTTACCAGGATCATCAACTACATCTCGACTTTCACCACGCTGAACCCCGGCGACATGATCGTCACCGGCACACCGACCGGAGCCGGTGCGCGGCTCGATCCACCCCAATGGCTCAAGCCAGGTGACGTTGTGGAGATTGAGGTTCCGACCATTGGTGTCTTGCGTAACGGCATCGAAGATGAAAGCCTGTAAACCATAACCGATGGACCCTGACGCATGAGCCTGACAGACACCCAACGCGACGCCTTTGCCCAGGCTCTGTTCGATGCGGATCAGAGCCAGAGCCAGATTCCGATCATCTCGCAGGATCATCCGGATCTTGACCTTGAAGATGCCTATGCGATCCAAAGCGCACTGGTTCAGCGATTTGTTGAAGCGGGGCGGGTCATAAAGGGCTGGAAAATCGGACTGACGTCCAAAGCCATGCAATACGCCTTGAACATCGATATTCCGGATAGCGGTGTGCTGTTCGAAGATATGTTCTTTGAGAACGGCGGGGAGGTGCCGACTTCACGGTTCATCGCCACGCGGATCGAAGCGGAAATTTGCTTCATCATGAAATCCGACCTCAGCGGTCCCAATGTAACCCGTGAAGACGTTATCAACGCGACCGAAGCGGTTTGCCCGAGTTTGGAAATTCTGGATACACGGATCATCCCGAAAGACCCAAAAACCGGCGCGATCCGCAAAGTCACCGACACTATTAGTGACAACGCCGCAAATGCGGGGATTGTTCTGGGTGATGAGCGGCACGCCATTGACGATTTTGATCTGCGCTGGGTTGGCGCGATCTGCAGCCGCGATGGTGAAGTCGAGGAAACTGGTTTGGGCGCGGGTGTGCTGGATGACCCCATCATGGGTATCGTCTGGCTGGCCAACCGCCTCGCCACCTATGGCGACAAGATCAGCGCCGGGGATGTCGTCCTCAGCGGTTCCTTCATCCGGCCTGTGCAAGCCCCGAAGGGCTGTGAAATTACCGCAGATTTCGGACCATTCGGCTCCGTATCCTGCCGCTTTGTTTAGGGAGAAAACAAACCATGCCAGCACCAACCAACGCCTTCAAAGCGGCCCTTCGCACCGATGAAATCCTCGTTGGAACCTGGCTGGGGTTTGCGGATTCTTACGTGGCGGAGGCTGCAGCGACGGCTGACTTCGACTGGTTCCTGATTGATGGGGAGCACGCCCCGAACGATATTCCCACCATTCTTTCTCAAATATCCGTGGTGCAGGGCGCAGGACGAAACGCGGTTGTCCGCCTTCCCATTGGTGAGAGCTGGATGGTCAAGCAAGCCTTGGATCTGGGCGTGCAGACGCTTTTGATGCCCATGGTCGACAGCGCTGAGATGGCTAAGAAGCTGGTGCGCGACTGCCTGTATCCGCCCCAAGGCCATCGCGGTGTTGGTGCAGGTCTGGCGCGGGCCTCGGATTTCAATGGGATCGGTGATTACCTGCAGACGGCGAATGATGAAGTCTGCCTGCTGGTACAGGTCGAAAGTCAGGCCGGGATGAAGGATCTGGATAATATTCTGCAGGTCGTCGGTGTTGATGGGGTCTTTATTGGTCCCTCTGATCTGGCCGCCGACATGGGCTATCTGGGTCAAACCGATGCGCCAGAGGTCCAAGCCGCCATCGAAAGCGCGATCAAGCGCATTCGCGCGGCAGGCAAGGCCGCTGGCATCCTGACCACAGATGCTGAGGGCGCTAAAAAGTGGGCTGATTTGGGCGCAAACTTCATCGCGGTTTCAGTGGATGTGATGGTTTATGCTGGTGCCATGCGTGCGTTGGCTAAAGACCGAAAAGCCCTGCTGAAAGGCTAGGGCGAAACAGAGGCGTGGCCATGGCTTCCGATCCCTCCACCCAATCCCTGTTAGAGCGTCGAGAACGGCTGCTTGGGCCGAACGTTTCTACTTTTTACCAAGACCCCGTGCATATCGTGCGCGGCGAGGGGGTTTGGCTGTGGGATGCATCGGGGCGGAAGTATCTCGATTGCTACAACAATGTTCCGCACGTCGGGCATTGCAACCCTCGTGTGGTCGAGGCAATCAAGACGCAAGCCAGCACGCTCAATACCCACACGCGTTATCTTCACG
This sequence comes from Alphaproteobacteria bacterium, assembly GCA_049612785.1. Classification (GTDB taxonomy): domain Bacteria; phylum Pseudomonadota; class Alphaproteobacteria; order UBA7985; family UBA7985; genus UBA7985. The sequence continues at coordinate 20,627 of JBMZBW010000008.1, forward strand.
AAGGTATGCTTGATTATATCGAGCGGCTGACGGGGACCATGGACCCCAGCCTGTCGACGGCCATTTTGACCTGCACAGGGTCCGAGGCCAATGACATCGCGTTGCGAATGGCCGAAGGGATGACGGGCAAGCGCGGGATCATCGCGACCGACGCCACCTATCACGGCAACACCGCGCTGGTGAGCCAGCTTTCGCGGAACAATGTTCCCAAATTCGGTTTTGGGCTGGAGCAGTTTTTTCGCTTCGTTCCTGCGCCGGACGGGTACCGAAAGCCTGATCTGGACGCAGCATTTTTTGTTTCAGCGTTGGAGCGGGAAATTGCCGCGCTGGAGGCAGATGGAACTGGTTTTGCGGCTCTGCTGATCTGTCCCATGTTCCTCAATGAAGGTTTCCCCTTTATGCCCGATGGTTGGCTCAAGCCAGTGGCCGAGGTCGTGCGGCGGGCAGGGGGGCTGTTGATTTGTGATGAGGTGCAAAGCGGCTTTGGGCGGGCTGGCTCCCATTTCTGGGCGCATCAGAAACTCGATGCCTTGCCCGATATCGTCACCATGGGAAAGCCGATGGCTAACGGTCATCCGGTTGGTGCTGTCGTGACCCGGTCCGAGATCATGGCGACATTCCGCGGCAGTTATCGCTATTTCAACACCTTTGGCGGTAATCCAGTGAGCTGCGCGGCGGCCATGGCCGTGCTGGAGGAAATGGAAGCTGAAAATCTCATGTCCAATGCTGCGGATGTCGGTGCCTATGCACAGCAGCGGCTGGCCGATTTGGGTGAAAAACATGCGGTGATTGGTGACGTACGCGGCATGGGATTGGTCTTTGGCGCAGAGATGGTCCTAGACCGGGAAACCAAGACCCCAGCGACGGAATTTATCATTCGGGTTGTGAATGCCATGCGAGAGTGGGGTATTCTGCTTTCTCAGCTCGGCCCTTACAAAAACACCCTCAAAATTCGGCCCCCCATGCCGTTCAGCCGAGCGCACGTGGATCAATTGATCGACGCGCTCGACGATGTCCTCTCCACCACACCCGTCGAGCCGTGAACCCGGTCATTGAAAGCGCCTTGGCGAAGTGGGGTTTGTTTGAGGCGCGGGTAACACTGGTTGCACAGCGTGAAAATCAGGTTTTTCAGGTGATCGACGGGGCAGGTCGCAGCTACGCCCTCCGGCTGCATCGGCCCGGATACCGCAGCGACCCGGAGCTGAAGGCCGAACTGCAATGGATGGCGGCGATGGCCGAGGGCGGTTTGCGCGTTCCAGCGCCGGTTGCTGCGCTGGATGGTGAAGCGTTGCAGCGGGTCGAGGGGACCCAGGTTTCCATTCTCGGCTGGCTCGATGCCGAACCGCTGGGAGAAATTGGCAGACCCCTTGAGTTGCCAGATCGAACAGGGGTGTTTTTCGCGCTCGGGATCGAGATGGCGAAACTGCACAAAATCGCCGACCAATGGACGCCCCCTTCGAGCTTTCAGAGGTGGTCTTGGGACCGTGATGGCTTACTGGGTGAGAGGCCGCTTTGGGATCGGTTCTGGGAGAATCCCACCTTGAATGAAGCGGATCAAAGCATGCTTAGCGCGTTTCGACGCGATGCGGTGGCCGAGCTTTCGGGTCTGGAGCGGCAACTCGACTATGGTTTGATCCACGCTGACTTGGTGCCGGAAAACGTCATGCGGGGTCAGGATGGTTCGCTGTATCTGATCGATTTTGACGACGGTGGTTATGGCTTCCGGCTGTTCGACATCGCAACCGCCCTCATCAAACACCGCGCTGAACCGGATTTTGAAGACCTGCGCGCTGCGCTGATAGAAGGGTATCTGAGCCAACGGGAGTTGGATTTAAGCGCCCTGAACCTGTTCATGGCTTTGCGCGCCGTGACCTACGTGGGTTGGATCATTCAACGCATGGAAGAAGACGGCGCATCGGTTCGTAACGACCGTTATCTTGTGCAGGCGAGGGAGTTGATTTCCAGCCTGTAAGCCGTGTTAACCCCTTGCCCACGCGCGAAAAGTCTGTAATCATTCATATATGAATGATTTAGGCCTAAACGAACACGCACCCTTTGATGCCAGCCTGCCGATGATGCTTTACCGCGTTCTGGACGGGATCATGCCGCACTATCGCGCCCTGTTTTCTGAGCATGGTTTGACAGAGCAGCAGTGGCGCGTTCTCCGTACGCTGTGGGAGGACGATAGCCTGTCCAGCATCGAGCTGGCGCGCAGGACGCTGCTGCCGGCTGCGAGCTTGGTCGGCGTGCTGGACCGGCTGGAGAAAAAGGGACTGATCGTCCGCCTGCGGTCCGTCGAAGATCGCCGCATCGTTTTCGCCAAACCAACCCCCGAGGGGCGCAAGCTGGAGCGCGAAATCGCGCCGCGCTTGCATGATATTCATCAGGCCGTGCGCCGCTGTGTGACGGACGAGGAGTGGCAGAGCTTGTCCATGATCCTCCGTCAGTTCGAACGGGGTCCGGCCTTCGGCTTTGATGCCGAAAAGGAGGAGGAGAAATCCCATGCTTAAATCAGCCAATGGCCGCGCCGGGCGCGGTGTTCGATCCGGGGCAGAATACCTTGCCGGGTTGCAGGACGACCGCGAAGTCTGGACCGGTGGAGAGCGCATCAAGGACGTGACCAAGCATGCTGCAACCCGCCGGGGCGCAGCCACACTCGGCGGCTTTCTCGACAAGCAGTCTGAGCCCGACCTGGAAGATGTCCTGACCTACACTGACGAAGATGGCGACCGCTGCGCGACCTCCTTCATGGTGCCCAAGAGTAAGGAAGACGTTAAAGCCCGCGGGCGTGCTTTCTACGAGTGGGCTACGTGGTCGCACGGCATGTTTGGCCGCACACCAGACTACAAGAACGCCTCGCTCATGTCTTTTGCCTCCGCCGCGCAATGGCTGGATCAAGGCGTAGAGCGTGGGCTGGGAAATGCTGATTTCACCCAGAACATGATCGACTATTACAACCATGCCCGGAAAAATGATCTTGTTCTGACTCATACGCTGGTGAACCCGCAGAAGTCGCATGCCGTGGCGGTTGAGGGGAAATACGACGATGAAGTCGCCCTGCACGTGGTGAAGGAGACGGATGCCGGTATCATCGTGAAGGGCGCGCGCCTGCTGGCGACTTTGGGGCCAATCGCGGATGAGATTGAGGTTTTCCCATCAACGCTGCTGCGTGGATCAGAGGAGAATATTCCTTTCGCTTTTGCCTTCGCCATTCCGATTGCAACACCGGGGTTGAAGCTGCTGGCGCGCGATACCTATGACCACGGCAAAACCAACTTCGATGCGCCCCTGTCTTCGCGGTTCGAAGAAATGGACGCCGTTGTGATTTTCGATAACGTGCTGGTCCCGTGGGAGCGGCTGTTCATGTACCGAGAGCCGCTGCTGTGTAATCAGGCTTTTGCGGTCACCAACGCGGTCACGCATATGATGCACCAGGTTGCTTGCGGAAAGCTGGCTAAAGCTGAGTTCATGGTGGGACTGATGACGGCCATGGCGCGGGCTACGGGCCGCGATAAGGATCTGCATACCAAGACCCAAATCGCCGAAGTCATGATGATGACGGAGACGGTGCGAGCTTTACTGTTCTCAGCCGAAGAGCAGGCACACGAGGATCAGTGGGGCAACTACGTTCCCTTGCGCCGTCCAATCGATACGTCCCGCAACCTGTTCCCCAAGATGTATCCGCGTATGGTGGAAATCCTGCAACTGCTGGGTTCCAGCTCGCTGATGGCGACGCCGTCTGAGGCTGATTTCAGCAACGAGATGTCCGAAGACGTGCTGCGGTACTTCCAAGTCGCAAACCTCGAAGCCAAAGACCGTGTTGCCCTGTTCCGGCTCGCGCACGATGTCTGTGTCAGCGGTTTCGGCAATCGGCAGGCGCTGTATGAGCGGTTCTTCTTTGGACCACCAGCGATCATGAACGCCGGCTACTTTGACCTATACGACAAAGACCCGCTGATTGACCGAGTGAACAGCTTCATCGAGTCCTAATCAGAACCAGCGTCCTGCATCAAAGCAGCGAGTGCAGCGGTTTCCTGCCCGAGCGGAGAAGCCCTAAGCTGTGCCGCTGCGCCCATGCGAGCCGAGGTGGTTTTGTTCTGATTGAGCTTCCACGTCCCGTCGACCGCTTCAATGTCAAAGCGGAAGGGGACAATCTGGATCAGCATTTTCTCTATAGCCTCCGCCGACATTTTACCGCTGTCCCACGGAGCCTTGCCCTCGATCTGCGCTTCGAAGTGCGCTGAGAGTTCATCAACGATCCGCCGAATTTCGTCCTGCGCCAGCCGGATCAACGTTCCGGTAAGATGCACCGCCACGTAGTTCCATGTCGGCACTTGCTGCGCCGTTTCGTACCAGTCCGGCGAGATATAGCCGTGCGGTCCCTGTATCGCGATGGTCGCGGGCAGCGCGTCTGTGCGGGCTTTCACGATGGCATTGCCCCGCGCCAGATGCAGCTCGGCAAAGGTGCGGTCCGGGGAAAGCAGGAAAGGCACGTGGGCGAGCAGGGGTGCTTTACCCGCTTCAGCATTCACGCACAGCATTCCAAAACCGGTCTGCGCTGCAAAGCTGAAGTGGCGCTCGTTGGTTTCCTGTCGAAACGCGGGATTGGGATGCATGCTGTTTCCTTGCGGGTCGGTTCAACAAAATACTTGATCAAGGTGATGGACTCTTAGAATGCTGTTACCAGTCAACGTTGGGGTAGAGTTCCAGCGCAAAACCAGTGAGTCACGGGGGAAAACCATGTCTGACGCCAGCAAATTCCAAGCGCCTGCGCAATCATCTTATGACATCGTAATCGTTGGCGGCGCGATGTATGGCTCTTCTATCGCATGGTTCACGCAGAGCAATCCGGATTTCGATGGATCCATCCTGGTCGTTGAACGCGACCCCAGCTACGAGTTCACCTCGACATCCCATACGAACTCCTGCATTCGCCAGCAGTTTACCAACGAGATCAACGTTCGGATTTCGCAGTTTGGTGCTGAGTTTGTGAAGAACTTCCGCACCTACATGGGCGCAGATGACGACCGCGTGCCACAGCCTCGGATCCAGAGCTTTGGCTATATGTATCTTGCCGACAATCAGGAATTCGCGAGCGTGTTGGCGGAAAGCCAAAAGCTTCAGGCTGACCTCGGTGCCGGAACAAAACACATGACCCGCGACGAGATCGCGGCGGCTTATCCCTTCTACAACCTCGAAGACATTATTGCTGCGAACCATAACCTTGTGGACGAAGGCTACTTCGACGGTGCGACGCTGTTTGACTGGTGGAAGCGCTCGGCCAAGGAACGGGGGGCGGAATACTGTACGAACGAAGTCGTGGACATGACGCTGAACGCAGCCGGTACAGCCGTCCAGTCTGTGACACTAGCGACCGGAGAGGTCATCGCCTGCGGGACGGTGGTAAACGCAAGCGGCCCCCGTGCTGTGAGAACCTCGCGGATGGCGGGGATCGAAATTCCGGTCGAGCCGCGCAAGCGCTATACCTATATCTTTGACGCAGCCTTCCCCTTGGACCGCGACTTGCCCCTGACGATTGACCCAACCGGGGTACATATGCGCACCGAAGGCCAGTACTATTTGGCCGGATGTCCGCCGGATGACGACCCAGCCGTGGCCTATGATGACTTTGTGCAGGACCATTCGATCTGGGAAGAAAAAGTCTGGCCCGTGATCGCCAGCAGGATCCCGCAGTTTGAGCAGATCAAGCTGATCAACTCTTGGGCGGGGCATTACGCCTTCAACACGCTCGACCAAAACGCCATCATCGGCCCGCATACGCGGGTGGAGAACTTCATCTTCTCCAACGGCTTTTCCGGTCACGGGTTCCAGCAATCGCCAGCGCTGGGGCGAGGGATATCGGAGTGGTTGATCTACGGTGAATATCGTTCGCTCGACCTTGCGCCCTTTGGTTACGACCGGATCGAGGCGGGTCGTCCCTTCTTTGAAAAGGCAGTTATCTGATGAGTACAAAACCCGTTGCAATGATCGTTGGTGGGGGGAGCGGCATCGGTGCAGACGCGGCGCGCAAGATGCACGAAATCGGCCACGAGGTCGCCGTCATGTCCTCCAGCGGCAAAGGTGAAGCACTGGGACAGTCGCTTGGCGGGCTTGGCTTTACCGGGTCCAATCTCGAAGTTGCTGATTTGGAGGCTTTCGTAGCCGCAACGATGGAACGGTTTGGGCGGATTGACGCTGTGATTAACTGTGCCGGTCATGGTCCAAAAGGCGATTTGCTGTCGATCAGTGACGAAGACTGGCATTTGGGCATGGATTATTACTTCCTTAACGTCGCGCGTATGACCCGTCTGGTCGCGCCGATCATGGAAGCACAGGGGCATGGGGCAATCGTCAATGTATCGACCTTTGCCGTTTTTGAGCCGGATCCGGACTTCCCGACGTCAGCCGTCTTTCGCGCTGGTCTGGCGGGCTACACCAAGTTGTTTGCTGACAAGTACGCTGCCAAAGGCGTGCGGATGAACAACGTCCTGCCTGGCTTCATCGATAGTCTGCCAGAAAAGGAAGACCGCCGTGCGAGGATCCCCGCCGGGCGCTACGCGCGTGTGCGGGAGTTGTCGGAAACCATCGCATTTCTGGCGACCGATGCGTCCAGCTACATCACCGGTCAGAACCTGCGGGTGGATGGCGGGTTGACCCATTCCGTATAGTGGTCAGCGCCCTGTAACCAGTCCCAGCCGCTCAATCTCGATCTTGAGGCAGCGATCCATGACGACCCGCAGCCCCGCTTCGATGGCGCGGTTGGCCGCATCCTCATTTGCGATGCCCAGTTGCATCCAGATTGTGTGAAGGCTGAGGCGCTGTTTCTCACTGAGCGCTTCATCGACCACGGTCCCGGCCACTTCGCTGTTTCGGAATATCTCCACGCAATCCACGGGGCCGGGTACATCTGCGAGACGCGCAAACGTTGTTTGACCCAGCAGTTCCTGCCCGGCCAGACCGGGGTTGATCGGGTGCACGACGTATCCTTGCTCAAGCAAACGCTTCATAACGCCATACGACGCACGCGCAGGATTGGCCGACGCGCCAACAAGCGCAATCGTCTTTGTGGCCAAGAGGATGCCGCGCAAGTCATCGTCGCTGGGGTTCGTAAACATGGTGGCCTCGCTGATGCATTTTGCGGCTGTCGGTCTAACATGATTTTTGCTGACCCTTCACCGACTTTTCAAGCCGCGGTCGCGCACCTCTAAGCGATCATCTGCTTGGCGGCCCATTGGCACAGGCCAGAGAGGACTTTTGCCGCTCGGCGCTGGCTCGATTTGGCACGTCGAAAATCGGCGACCATGTACTCGATGGTGGCACGTCCCCCGCGCAGCTTTTTGAAGCCTTCCGCACCGGCGCTCATGTTGTAGAGGTGGTTGCCCCGTCGGGCGACACCATGATTGATGGCCCGCAAACGCCGATACAGCCCCAGCTTGGCCGGTAGGCCCGTATCGTAGCCCACAATCGGCCCGGTAAGGGTTCCGTGTTGTTGGTAGCGTCCAATCACCCCGACCATTTCGCCGGACGTGTCAAAAAGACCATCCAACCGCAACCCCAGCCGCATCTGTGCGACTTCCAGAAATGTCGCGCTGTAATGAGGGTTCAGGCGGGAATATTTTTCCAGATAAAGCTGCCCATAGAGCTCCGCCGCACGGCCAAATTCGGCTTTGGAAAAGGTGTCACCACCACGCTGCTCAAAGCGCTGGTCGGAGAGCAGCTTCGCATCCTTGGCTTCATCGCTCGTCCATTCCTGTGCGACGGCGTAATCGCGAAGGAACACTTTGCGCAAGGGGAACAAAGTCAGGTCCGCCGCCTCAAATGCTGCTAAGAGCCCGCTGTGTGCGGTCTGATTCACGGAACGCAACACGGGGATAAAGTCACCCTCGTTGGCAGACACTGAGTCAAACAGGCGGAGCCATTCTTCAGCCGAGGCAGGTGGCAGAATGTTGGTCGCAACCAGCCAGTTATTGAGCTGGATCTGACGGTCCAAACCTGTCGCTTTGACAATCGGGTTCATAGTCGCCAACAGTCCGCGACCCCCTATCCGAGCGAGGGGATTTGCGGTCAGGCGGTCCAACTCTTCCGCCCCATAATCGAGGAAGGCCCGACTGGGTGAATTGATATAACACGTCCGCCGCAGGCCATCGTTACGACTGACCGGAATGGTCCAATCACCAACACTGAGCGTGAAAACCTCGGTCTCAAGATTTCCAACCAGCGCCTGAATCCCATGTTGGTCAACCAGTGAGGCGAGGTTCTGTGCAGCGTCTTCCATCATGGCCCAATATGCATTTCATCCACAATAATCACCCTAGATCTTTAATTAGACATTGACAAGTTCAATTACAAACACCAGTTTTTTGGCTTAAGTTGGAACAAACGATGTGTTGAGGAGCAAACCGTGAGTGCGAATAGTCGTAACGCGGCATCAGCAGCCATAACCGGATGGGGTCACGCCTTACCCAAGGCTCTGGTGACCTCAGAAAGCCTCGAAGAGGTCCACGGTCTTTCGCCTGGCTCTCTGGTTGCGTCAACGGGTGTGAAAACCCGATACATCGCGGATCGTATGGGTGCAGAAAGTCAGCTTGAACTGGGCTTGCGCGCGGCGCGTTCGGCTTTGGAGCGTGCTGACATTTCTGCCCAGAGCCTCGACCTGATTATCGCCGCTTCTGCTGTGCCTCAGCAGCTCATTCCCGGCACTGCGCCGCTGTATCAGCGAGGGTTGGGGTTGCCCGATGCAGCCTGTCAGGTGCTGGACGTCAACACGACCTGCCTGAGCGCGCTTTCGGCTCTCGATATCGCGGCCAGCTTCCTTGAAACCGGGCGTGCTTCGCGCGTTTTGATTGTCAGCAGCGAACTCGCCACCTGTGCACTGCCTTGGAAAACCGCACCGCAAGTCGCCAGTCTCTTCGGTGATGGTGCTGCCGCGTGGGTGGTAGAGCCATCGGAGAGCCGGGGTTTGGTTGGTGCGGCTTTCCAAAGCTTTCCTTCGGCTTATGAAGCCTGTCAATTGCCCGTGGGCGGCACTCGGAACTTACCCCATGACGACAGCGCGCATTTTCTGGAGCAAGCCTTCTTCCAGATGACCGGTGACGCCCTGTTCAAGCTGGTTCGTAGCCATTTTACCGACTTTTTGGATGGCTTTCTGGATCAGGTGAAATGGCGGCGCGGAGACGTTGATTTCTTTGTTCCCCATCAGGCCAGCCCGCTGAGCCTGCTGCACATGGCGCGCGCGTTTCAAGTCCGATCACACCGCTATATTGACCTGACACGAACCCACGGAAACCAGATTGCGGCTTCCATTCCAACCGCATTTTCTCATGCGCGGCAGGAAGGGAAGATCAAGGATGGGTCTCGGGTTCTCATGCTCGGAACGTCAGCGGGCGTGCAATTCGGCGCTGTGGCGCTGATTGCGTAATGCGTGTTCTGGTAACCGGTGCGACCGGATTTCTGGGGGCGCGGTGCATGCGCGTTCTGGCGGATCAAGGCGATCATCCCATCGCAACAGGGCGACAGGCTGACCGCGCACCCAAAGGTTTTGAGTTTGTTGCTGCCGAGCTCAGTCAGCCTGAAACGCTGGAGGCTTTGCCGAAGGTGGAGGCGGTTGTGCATTGCGCAGCACGGTCTGCGCCTTGGGGCCGTCGTCAGGATTTTGAGCGAGACAACGTGCAGGCAACCGCGAACCTGCTGCGCTGGGCGGAAAAAGCAGGGGTAACGCGCTTCGTTCACATCTCAACCCCGGCACTTTATTTCGCCTTCCAGGACCAATTCGATATCAAGGAAGACGCGCCGCAAAGTCGCGCAATAAATCTCTATGCCGAAACCAAGGCGCAGGCCGAACAGCTTGTGCAGGACAGTCCACTTTCAACGGTGATCTTGCGTCCAAGAGCGATTTACGGTCCCGGCGATACAGCTTTGCTGCCGCGTCTGGAGCGCGCGATAGCGGCGGGTCCGCTTCCCTTGCTGCGTGAGGGCGCTGCGGTGACCAATTTGACCCACGTCGATGACGTCTGTGACGCTATTAAATTAGCACTACTGCATAATGAAAACTCTAGTGTGTTTAATATTGCGGGACAGGAGACAATTAAGCTAAAATCTGTCGTAGAGAGGGTTGCAGAAGCAAAGTATTTAAAGTTGCGGTGGCGCGCCCTTCCAACGCCTATGGTTATGGGAGCAGCCAAAGGACTGGAATGGGGTTATCGAGGTTTGGGGTTAAGCGGTGAACCTCGGTTCACGCAATATAGCGCCGGGATCTTCGCCTATTCACTCACGCTGAATACAGGACGTGCAAAGAGTGAGTTGGGTTGGGTGTCGAAGGTGCCGATTGATCGGGGTATTGAGAGCACGCTGGGGATGCAGGAGCTGTCAAAGTGAAAGTAGAGATGTTCAACAGCGCGACCATTGCGGCGCCGGGTCGATTGTTCGATCCCTTGCGGTCGTGGGCGCGTGTTGGTCTTTCTGTTCGCTATGGCGTTTTTGAGCATCCGGATCTTGGTCTGACGCTGATCGATACGGGCTATGGAGCGCGATGTTTTGGATCTGGCGTGCGGAAGTCATTTGGGCTTTGGCTCTATACGCTGATCTTTCAGGCAAAGCTCCACCCAGAAGGGCAGGTGCAGCGGGTTCTCACCAAAAAGGGTTACGTACCTGAAGATGTCAAAACCATCATAGTCAGCCATTTGCACGCCGATCATATCAGCGAACTGAAGAGCTTTGTGAATGCACGTTTCATCGGCTCTCGTCAGGCGTTCGAAACCGTCACACGAGCGCGGTGGAAAGCCCCGCTGAGCCATGGAACATTCCCCGAATTGCTGCCAGAGGACTTTGAAAGTCGCCTGGACGCGATAGAGGATTTACCGGCGTGCGAGCTTCCCAGTGGTCTGGGACAGGGGTGGGAACTGCTGCCCGGTGAGGTGTCTTTGGTCCCGCTGGATGGGCACGCCGCAGGTCATTTTGGCGTCTACTTCAGCGCAGAAAACCTTCTGTACGCTGTTGATGCACACTGGGTGCTCAGTGGTCTTGAGCAGGATGGACCGTTGTTTGGTCTGCCGAAGCAAATTGCCGTCAATGCTGACCAGGCAGAAGAAACGCTGAGTCGGCTTAGGGCCTTTCAGCGCACCGGCGGAACCGTTGTTCTTTGCCACGAACCAACAGGCAGCTCGCTCGATGTCTTTTAGCGCAAACAGACAGGTTTTGGGCGCCTATCTTCATGCTCGTCGACTGGACCGGGCGCTCCGTACCCGGTCAGCGCTCGAGGGGTATCAAAACAACAAGTTACGGCATTGGCGTCAGTACGTGCTTGATACGTTTCCGCAGCATAACCTTGAAACGCTGAGGATGAATAAGGCGATCTTGATGAACGATTTCTCGGCTTTCAACCGAGAACGTTTGACCGCTGAAGAAGTGCGCCAAAAAGTGTCTGAGGGCTACGTTCATCACGATATCGCTTGCGGCGCTTCAACAGGAACGTCAGGCAATCGCGGGCTTTACGTCATCACCGATGCCGAGCGATATCAGTGGTTGGGCATCATTCTGGCAAAAGCCTTGCCCGAGGTGTGGCGCGTGCAGCATCGCGTCGCAATCATCCTGCCGCAGAATTCTGCCTTGTATCAAACGGGAAATCAGACCCAATGGCTGAAGGTGCAATTCCATGATTTGACAGCGGGGCCTGAAGTCTGGGGGCCTGAGCTTTTGACGTTCAAGCCGACGGTGATTGTTGCCCCGCCCAAGGTTTTGCGGTGGCTCGCTGAAAATGCCGATTTGGACCGACTGAAGCCTAAGCGCTTGTTTGCAGCCGCGGAGACTCTGGATCAGCCAGACCGTCAAATCATCGAGTTGGCCTTTGATCTTCCTTTGGGGCAGATCTACATGGCGACGGAGGGCTTGCTGGGCGTGACCTGCTCGCACGGAACCCTGCATCTGACCGAGGATTTCGTAAAGTTCGACTTCGATTGGGTGAGCGATAACCTCGCCACACCTATTCTGACCGATTTCACACGCCGCTATCAGCTCATGTCTGGCTATGAGCTCAATGACCTGCTTCACCTGCAACACGAGCCTTGCGCCTGCGGTTCACCGCTTCAGGCGGTCAAGGAAATCGTAGGCCGTCAGGATGACGTCTTCTGGTTTGGTGAAGACATGGTGACACCCGATGTCATGCGAAACGCGGTACTCGATGCGGATCATCGCATCGACGATTTTCGCATCCAGCAGAAACTGGATGGTAGCGTGGTGCTGTCTCTACCAAACAACTTTTCTGCCGAAATTAAAGACGCGGCACAAGCTGGATTGGAACGGCTGCTCAGAGCCCGAGGACTGAATCCCCAGATCACAAGGGACGATCTCAACAAGAACGATCTGTTCAGTCGAAAGTTACGCCGGGTCGAAAGAATGCAGTTGTGAAACCTTCAGTGCTGGTCACGGGTGGCAGAGCGCCCGTTGCGCTGCACTGGTGTCGGTTGTTCAGTGCTGCGAATTGGCGCGTTGTTGTGGCTGACAGCCTCAAATCGCCGTTGGCGCGTTTCAGTCGTCTGGTTGATTGCTACGAACGTCTTCCTTCGCCACAAAGCAGCCCCAACGCCTTTAAAAATCGCGTAGAGCAAATCGTCGATTTTCATCAGATCGATCTGATTCTGCCGACGTGTGAGGAGGTGTTCCACCTCGCCGCCGCAGCGGAGGGGAAGGCCTGGGCTGACAAACTATTCGCGCCTTCGCTCCAAACACTGCTGACCTTGCACGATAAAGCCCGCTTCAACGCTTTGATCGCGGAGGTGTCACCGGCCTTTGCGCCTGCGTTTCATCGGCTGGAAAGCCCTGCGGATCTGGAAAAAGTTCGCGGTGACGATTGGGTGTTCAAACCCTGCTTTTCCCGTTTTGGTACAGACACGGTGATCCGACCCACCCAAGAGCAAAAGGCGGAAATTCAGCCCTCACCCGACACACCATGGGTGGCACAGACCTACCTTCCCGGCGAAGAGCTATGCTGCTCGGCCATCGTCTTTGAGGGGCGGTTGGTGGCGTTACAGGCCTATTTCCCAACCATCAGACTGCGCGACGGTACGGGTGCTGGTATCGCTTTTGAGGCAGCGGATGAGACCTGCTATTGGGCCATTGAACCGATGATCGTCGCTCTGGCGGAGGCTTTGAACCTGACCGGACAGCTGTCCTTTGACTTCCGTAAAGATGCCGCGGGGCAATACAAAATTCTGGAATGTAACCCGCGCAGCACCAGTGGTTTTCACTTCTTTGGCCCAAACGGTGGTTTGGTCCCGGCCCTGGTTGATGGAACTGAAACGCTGGTTCGGGCGCGGAAGGGGGATCTTATGGGGGAACGCTTCCCTGCGCTGCTCGTCGGCGGTTTGTCGGGTTTGCGTACAGCGGCCAGATTGCGCCCACTCAGTCGGTGGCCGGATGATACCCTATCATTGCTGGATCAACTTCGATCTTTTGCTGAAATATTGCAGATTGCCCAGCGTAACAAGTGCAGCATTGAAGCCGCTTCAACTCTCGATATTAAGTGGAATTTCGTGAAAAATCAGTAATTCACAGGCCGATTAGTTTGGAAGGTTGCTGAATTACAGTATGTTACTGGTGCAATGGTTTGCGGGGTGGTGACATGCAAAGGTATTTGCAGCCGATAAAGGCAGCTTGCTGCTGCGTTATACTCAGTTTGGCTGGGTGTGCAACTTTGCCTGAAGGTGCCCTTCCGCCCGACCCGAATTCGCCAAATGAAGCCATTATTGTAACGGCACTCGGCGACGTCGCTTTTGCTGCAAACCGGAATTTGCGTTCAGCCTCATCCAAAAGTGCCTGGTCCCATTACACACTCGGGTTGCGACCTTTGATCAATGGCAATTTTAACTTTGCCAATCTGGAATCCGTGGTCACGGACGAGCCGCTGGAAACGCCGGTCAACAAAGAGTTTGTGTTTCAAATGCACACATCCGGTCTGGCGCATCTGGTTGAGGATTTGCGGCTGAACCTGTTGTCGGTTGCCAATAATCACACCGGAGACTACGGGCGCGAGGGCCAGCTCGCCACGCGACAGGCGCTTGCGCGCTATGACGGGCTGATCCTGTATCACGGACTGGGAACAGCCGCCGAGTTATCTAAGGCAGCCGTGGGTCAAAATGGTGAACAGGGGATTGCCTTTGCCGCGCTTGGCATTTCTGCCAACGCCCCGCGCCCCAGTGGTGACAGGATCGGACAGTGGAACGTTCACATGAGGCCGGATTGGGACAAGACGGTGAATGCCCTGGCCAACAGCCCCGCTTCGCTGAAAATCCTTAGTCTCCATGAAGGGATCGAGCGACAGCAAGTGCTTGAGCCCAACCTCCGCAGCCGCTATCGCCGCGCGCAAGCTATGGCTGACCTCGACCTGATCCTTTCCCATCACCCCCACGTAGCCAGAGGACTGGAAATCGACGTTAAAGGGCGGGTGATTGCCTATGGTTTGGGAAATGGAATGATGCACGGCGCCGCTGACATCCGAGACCGCGGGGTTGCGGCTGACTTTGGTTTACTGCTGCGCCTTTACTATCGCAGCAGTCCATTGGGGCCAGTGTTGGAGGCTTTGGAGGCGATCCCCCTGACCTTTGTTCACAGCGCCCCACGCACCTTTACTCCCGCGGCATCTCGCACTCGGGTAGAGGTGCTGAACCAGCTGAGTCGCCAAACCTCCCAAGAGCGTGCGCTTATTCTGCGCGTCCACCCTGTAACCGGCTTTGGGGTTTGGTGCAGCGCGTCGCTGCAAACGCGGCAGGCTATCGCCTTGTGCACCTGAGCAGCGGGCGGTTATGAGCGGGCGAGGCTGTCTTCCAGCGCGTTGATAAAGCCAATGGCTTCGGCGCTTTCGAATTCCATGTCGCGCAGGATCCGCAACAGAACGCCGCGTTTTTCGCTGTTTTGTAGCGCGTCGATGGTCTGCTGCGCCCAAGCGCTACCCCGTTCCAAGCCCTCGTGCTCACCTTTCTCACAAGCCGCTGTTGCGTCGAGTAATTCGTGGTCGTGTCGGCTCCAGAATTGACGCTTACCCGTGGATTGGTCTGCGTGAACATAGGGCAGCGTGGCGAAGAAGGCTTCCCAGGTTTCAAGGCGGGGATGAGATGTATCGAGAGGCATGATCTTTTCCTTCTTATTCATTGTTGAGCGCTTCGAAGAGGGACGTCCGAACGAGCCGGTTCGAGGGTTTTCAGACTCTGGATCAATGGCAGCAACAGACGCGTGTTGTTCAAACCGTAAAGATGAAAGTTCGAGCATCCCTGCGCCATGAGTGCGCGCATGTTGGCGTAGGCAAGGCCGAGGCTAAGGGCATGGTGGCTGTCCTCGGGCAGACCTTCGAACAGCAAGGCTTCTCCGGGTTCTGCCTGCATTCCACAGCGGTCCAGTAGGGTCTTGAAGCGATCCCAATCGGGTACAGGCATGACCCCAACCTTCATCTCCGTTGGCGCGCCGATCCTTTCCACAGCATCGCGCAGGCGGAGAATGCCTTCGATCCGGGCGGAGAATTGGGTCACGATCTGATCCGCACCGGCGTCAAGTTTGCGTTCCAGCCATTTGGTGTCGTCCGTCTCGGATTGGCTATCGGGGTGACCATCTGGATAGGCTGCGACCGACGATTTCATGCCAAACTCAGTGAGAAACTGCACCAGTTCCACAGAGGAATTCGGCCCGTCATTTCGGGGGCGAAAAGCGTCTCCGCGCAAGGCCAGAACTCTTGTGACCCCTAATCGCTTCCAGCGCGTTAAGAGACGGTCAAGACTCTTCCACGTTTGACCGCGACAGGTCAGGTGCATGATGGGTGAGGTCTTTCGGTCGAAAACCCGCATGTATTTCAGGCAGCTGGTGGATTTGTCCTGAGCTGACCCCATGGCCCCAAATGTCAAAGAGTACTCGGATATGCCCGCCGCCTGTAACTGGCTCCATGTTCGGCTGAGCCGTTCAAGGGGCAGGGGCGAGGTCAGGGGAAAGAACTCGGTACTGAGCTTAAGCAACGTTCTGCTCCTCTTGAGCCAGAGCTTGAGCGCCCTTGTGGAAGACCATGACATGACTGGTGACGCCATCGCCAATCAGCCCGGTTTGCTCGACCAGCACCAGACCGGCGTCCTCGGCCCATCGAAGCAGGTCCGACTTTTCAAAACCCGGCCAGCGGTGACCAAAGCGGTCACCGAAATCGCTATGAGAATGGCTGGCGTAGTCGATAACGGCGAGCGTTCCGTTGGCAGCGAGCAATCTGCTTGCTTCGATCAGTGCGCGCTGTGGTTCATCGGCATGGATCAGCACACGGTGCAGCGTGACAAAATCAAAGGATTCGTCCGGCGAAGGCACGCCATACATGTCACCCAACTGAACCGAACAATGTTTGTGACCCGCGCGCGTCAGACGGGTACGAGCCACGGCGATCCGCTCTTTCGAAATATCCACGCCCACGGCCTCGACGCAGTGTTCAGCCAAGGCTTCGAGCAGGGCACCACTGCCGCAACCGATGTCCAGCCAGCGTTCGATGGTTCCGGTCTGTTGCGCCAGGCTGTTGAGCAAGGCAAAGGCGGACTCGTCGGTGGAATAGAGAAAGTCCGCCGCTTCGTCCGCTTTGGTGATGTCACGCTCCAGGCTATCAGAGTAGGTCGCGCGGATATCCAGCATGGCCTGCATCCGCTTCAAATCGTCTTGAAGCTGTCCATGCGTGCCGGCGTGCCGGTCTACCAGTTTCAACAGATCCAGCGCCAAGGGTTCCCGGCGCAAGGCGCGGAAGAATTTGTTCTGTCCCACGGCATGCTTTTCGACCAGACCCGCCTGCCTGAGAATTCGTAAGTGACGGGATACCCGAGGCTGACTTTGGCCGAGCACCTGACAAAGGTCGGTCAACGTCAATTCCGCTTCCTTGCAGAGGAAATAGATGCGCAGTCGCGTTTCTTCGCCCAGTGCTGAAAAGATGATGTGCATGACCATTTGCCCTATTTAATTAACGCAATGCTTAATTAAAGAAATCTTTAAGTCAATGAGTTTGGTCAGATAAGCAAAGGGTTGCGAAGATCCTCCGGTATCGCGGAATTCATTGTGAGATTTTTCAATTAGTAGAAACAAAGTCTACAAAAAACCAAATACACAAAATTTTGTTTGAGAATACCGGAATTTTATCAGTTGGATCAGGAAAAATTCTTATCAATCTATGTGTGACGAAACCCTTTCACAGGAACTTCAGCATGGTGACCAAAACCAACTTTGCCGCTTGGCCCGAAGGGGCGCAGGACGATCTGGTTCAAAGTCTAACCGATGCCTATCTGGAAACGCAGACGGCGCAGGACATTGATCTTGCTGCTTTGCTTGCTGATCCTCGCCTGGGGCGCTTCGCGCTTCTGTCTAGTTTCGGGGCAGAAAGCGTCGTGATGATCCATCTGGTGACAAGTCTAGTTCGTGACACGCCGGTGCTTTTCCTCGACACCGGACAGCACTTCCCGGAAACACTGGATTACGTCCAGCACGTTAAAGACGCGCTGAACCTCAATCTGCACATCATCAAGCCAAACGCCGAATTGACGCTGAGTGAAGATCCGGAGAAGACGTTGCACCAGTCCAATCCGAATCAGTGTTGCATGCTGCGAAAATCCTTACCGCTGGGGGATGCCTTGCAGGGCTATGATTCTTGGATCACAGGTCGCAAGCGGTTCCATGGTGGCTTGCGGTCTTTCATGCCGGTCATTGAACGCGACGGCCAGCACCTGAAAATCAACCCACTGGCGCGCTGGTCAAAAAAGCGGGTTGAGCAGTATTTCTATGAACACGAGCTGCCGCGTCACCCGCTGGAGCGTTTTGGCTTTGCGAGCATTGGTTGTGCGCCCTGCACAGTGCCAATCGAAGCCGGGCAGGGTCTCAGAGACGGGCGTTGGGCGGATATGCCGTCGAAATTCGAGTGCGGCATTCACCTCGGTCCTGACGGCACGCTCATCCGGGAATCCTAGGATGCCAGAAGCAGTTGTTCCAGTTGTTCGGCGGCGCGTTTGAGTTCCGGGACCACCTCTCGCGCATCATTGATCGACATGCGTTGCGACGGCGCGTGAACGGACAGCGTGGAGAGCAGTCGCTTGTTCTGGTCGAGGATCGGCACAGCGACTGCGACCATCCCATCCATGAATTCCTCATTATCTTCCGCATAACCGCGCAAGCGCGTTCGCTTGAGGTCCGTTAACAGGCTGGCAGAGTCCCTGTGCGTATTCGCGGTTTGGGGCGTTTCCTGGGTCAGGGCAACCGCCAGTCGTTCGCGGTGTGAGGTGGCCAAGGTGCTGAGGTAAAGCTTCCCCGACGCGGTCGCATGAAACGGCACCTTCGTGCCAATCGGCAGCTGAATTCGCAGCGGCCATTTCGTCTCAACCCGATCAAGGTAAATCATCCCATCTCGATCAGGGAGCGCGATGTTGCAGGTCTCACCGAGCTTTTCGGCCAAGGCGTTGAGAACGGTTCTCCGCGCTGTTCTGAGGCGAACCGAAGACACAACGCCAAAGGCCAGATTGCGCAATCGCGTGCTGGGGGCATAGGACCGGCCATCGATATCCCGCTGGATAAACCCTTCTTCCTCAAGTGAAGCAAAGATGCGGTGAACCGTCGCTTTGGTCAGCTGAAGGCTTTGATTGATTTCTGTCGGCGTTACAGGAACACCGGCTTCAGCAATCTTCTCAAGAACGATCAAGGCGCGCAGCGTGGTCGGCACCTTGTCGGGCTTATCACTGTGCAAGGTCAAATCGTCTGATGCCATCTTCCCTCAGCAACCCTATTTCTACACGTTGTCGTATGCGTGATGAGTCACAGCTTAATCGCTTGTGATTAAGCCCTAACCGCTTCTGGTGGATCAAATGCGGAGTCTCCCATCTCCCACTTTCAACTAAAGCCTATTCATTTCTAACTGGAAAGCCCCGACCCGGACTCGTTCTTCGCGTCCAATGACGCTAGGATCTGCCCGAAGGCCGTAAGTTGGGGCTAAACTTTATCATTATTGATCAATCTTGTCTCATAAAAATGGAAAACAGAAAAAACGCATATCTTAAGATGGTTAATTAGTAGATATACAGCTATCAAAGATGGATTATGCAGAATTGGAGCTTGAAGTTCTATTTTCTTTGCTTTTAAGAGGCGCTTGAAAGTCCTGTTAAGACAGGAGACGGTTCCCCCGAATTCAGGGGTGTAAACACCAGCGCAGCAATGCTGACAGACAGAGGGATACGGTATCCATGAAAATGACGACCGAAGAAGCATTTGTAAAAGTACTTCAGATGCATGGCATCGAGCACGCGTTTGGAATCATCGGATCAGCGATGATGCCAATTTCGGATCTTTTCCCGCAGGCTGGGATCAAGTTCTGGGACTGTGCCCACGAATGTAACGCGGGCATGTCCGCGGATGGTTACACCCGCGCGAGCGGCAAGATGTCTATGGCTATCGCGCAAAACGGGCCGGGCATTACCAACTTCGTTACGCCCATCAAAACAGCGTACTGGAACCACACGCCACTGTTGCTGGTGACCCCGCAGGCAGCGAACAAGACCATCGGGCAGGGCGGTTTCCAAGAAGTCGAGCAGATGGCTTTGTTCAAGGACATGGTTTGCTACCAGGAAGAAGTCCGCGATCCGTCCCGTGTGGCTGAAGTTCTGAACCGTGTGATCGAAAAGGCGTTCCGTGGTTCCGCACCGGCGCAGATTAACGTGCCGCGCGATTTCTGGACCCAAGTGATTGATATCGAGCTGCCGCAGATCGTACGCATTGGCCGCTCCGCGGGCGATAGCACGGCGATTGACCGCGCCGCTGAAATGCTCTCAACCGCGAAATTCCCGGTCATCCTGAACGGTGCAGGCGTTGTCCTCGCAGGTGCGATCCCGGCTTCTGCTGAGTTGGCCGAGCGTCTGGACGCGCCGGTTTGCTGCAACTACCAGCACAATGATGCTTTCCCCGGCTCTCACCCGCTGGCCTGTGGTCCACTGGGCTACAACGGGTCCAAGGCGGCTATGGAGCTGATTGCCAAGGCCGATGTGGTTCTGGCACTGGGAACCCGTTTGAACCCCTTCTCGACCCTGCCGGGCTATGGGATCGATTACTGGCCGAAAGATGCCAAGTTGATCCAGGTCGACATCAACGCGGACCGCATTGGCCTGACCAAGCGTGTTGAGGTTGGCATTCAGGGTGACGCCAAGTTGGTCGCTGAGCAGATTCTGGCGCGCCTGACCCCGACCGCCGGCGACGATGGACGCGACGCGCGGACGGCTCTGGTGGCTGAAACCAAGTCCCGCTGGTCACAGCAGCTGACCTCCATGGACCACGAAGACGACGATCCAGGCACGAACTGGAACGAGCGTGCCCGTGATCGGGAGCCAAGCCGCATGTCGCCTCGCATGGCGTGGCGCGCGATTATGTCCGCGCTGCCCAAGGAAGCGATCATCTCCTCTGACATCGGCAACAACTGCGCAATCGGTAATGCCTACCCAAGCTTTGAAGAGGGCCGAAAGTACCTTGCACCGGGCCTGTTTGGTCCTTGTGGCTACGGTCTTCCCGCCATTTTGGGGGCCAAGATTGGCCAGCCAGATGTTCCGGTGGTTGGATTTGCCGGTGATGGTGCGTTCGGGATCTCCATGAACGAAATGACCGCCTGTGGCCGTAACGACTGGCCGCCCATTACCATGGTGATTTTCCGGAACTACCAGTGGGGCGCGGAAAAGCGGAATACGACGCTGTGGTTCGATGACAACTTTGTTGGTACCGAGCTGAACCTTGGTGTGAACTACGCCAAGATTGCGGATGCTTGTGGTCTCAAGGGCGTGCAGGTGGACAGCATGGACGCGCTTACCGATGCGCTGAACGTTGCGGTGAAAGACCAGATGGAAAACAACACCACCACGTTTATCGAGGTTGTGCTGAATCAGGAACTGGGCGAGCCGTTCCGCCGCGATGCGATGAAGAAGCCGGTCAGTGTTGCTGGTATCGACCCAAGCGACATGCGCCCGCAACAAGTTGCTTAAGGACGGATTTCGGCCTTGCCGAACCGCTTCGAGGGACGCCATCACGGCGTCCCTTTTTTGTTGAAAATAATCGATATCAACAACCTTAACAGTCCGCTTGAAGCCGCCTATGCTGCGTGCCTAGACCCTGTTGAGCTCGCCTAGGATCCGACCGCGATGATGACCGTACCTCAGACTATGAAAGCCATTGTTACCGTAGGAAATGGTGGGTTTGAGAAGCTGGAATACCGTGATGTTCCAGTGCCGAAGCCTGCTGCTGGCGAGGTCCTGCTCAAGGTGCTGGCGGCCGGGATGAACAACACCGAAATCAACACCCGGCTGGGATGGTATTCGGCTGATGTATCGGTTTCAACAGACGCCGAAGCTTCTGCTTCCGTGGAAGAAAACCGCGAAGACGGGGGCTGGGCCGGAAAAACACCCTTTCCCCTGATTCAGGGAACGGATTGTTGCGGTGAAGTCGTTGCGCTGGGTGAGGCTTGTGATGCCGGTTTAATGGGTAAGCGGGTCCTCGTCCGCGCCTGCATGCGCACCCACGGGTTTGATGATCTCGAATGCCTGTGGATGGCCTCTGACTTTGACGGTGCTTTCGCCCAATTCGTGAAAGTCCCAGCCAGCGAAGTCTTTCCGGTCGAATGCGATTGGTCGGACGCGGAGCTTGCGACCATCCCTTGTGCCTATGCCACGGCTGAAACCATGCTTCACCGCGCGAAGGTCGGCGCGGGTCAGCATGTGCTTGTGGCTGGTGCATCGGGGGGAGTGGGGTCTGCGGCTGTTCAGCTTGCCAAGGTCCGAGGGGCTGAAGTCACGGCCCTGACCAGCCAGAGCAAGACCGAACTTCTGCTGGATCTGGGTGCCACGCGAGCGCTGGGCCGTGAGGAAGATCTGGTTGCAGCTTTGGGCGAATTTTCTGTTGATGTCGTCGTTGACAATGTTGCCGGAGATGGCTTCCCGCCCATGCTCAAAGTGCTCAAGCGGGGTGGGCGGTTGACAACGTCTGGCGCTATCGCTGGACCCATGGTTGATCTCGATATGCGCGATTTGTACCTCAAGGATATCACGCTCATCGGGTCGACAGCATGGGATGAGCCGGTCTTTCCCCGACTGGTGCAATTGATCGAAACCGGGCAGATCAGGCCGCTGCTCCATAAGACCTTTCCACTCGATCAGATCGTTGCGGCACAGCAGGAATTTCTGCTCAAGAAGCACTTTGGCAACTTCGTCCTGATCCCGCCAATTGCTTAACATCAGAAGAAGATTTGTTTGCTGCTTGAACGGGCGTGATGCAGAGTGGTGGTGCTGACCCCCAGCATTTAACCCTTTTCGGTGGCCTGTTCTGTATGATTGAGACCCGCAGTCGAACGCTTTTGGCCATCGGTATGACGCTGCTGGCGATCATTGGGTTTGACTCTATGGCGATCATTGTTCGCATCCTGATGACCCAGGGATACACAGCGCCAGAGCTATCGGCCTATCGAAACACGCTGGGCATTTTGCCGTCGATCATCGTGATATTGAGCATGGGGGAGTTCAAGCTCAACCGAAAGACGATCATCATTCGAAAATGGCGATTGGCGCTGTTTCGCGGGGTCGCAGTGGCGGTCGCGCAATTGGCGTTCTACACGGCGCTGGCCAATTTGGAGCTTGCGACGATTTCCGCGCTGGCGCAGACAAACGCGCTGTTCGTCGTCATCATGGCGGTCGTGATGTTCCGTGACCGGGTGGGACCGTGGCGGATTGCGGCTTTGCTAATTGGCTTTATCGGGGTTCTCTGGGTGCTCAGACCGGGAACGGACGCCTTTACCGTGGTGTCTCTCCTGCCCATGGTTGCGGCGCTTTGCTACAGCTTTTCGATTGTTACGGTCCGGCTGTTCCCCGATGAAGTCCCCAACGCACTGCTTTACCTCTATTCGTCGGTGGCCAGTGGTGTTGGTGCCATTGTGTTGGCGCTGTTTACGACAGGCTTCTCTCCGATTGCGCAGGGCACGGATCTTGTGCTGATCATGGTGATGGCAACCGCGGGCGGCATTGCGGTCTTGCTTCTGATGTTCGCCTATCGCATCGCGGCCTCTGCCGTGCTCGCGCCCTTTGGCTATTTGGGCATTCTGACCGCTTTGGGCTTTGGTTGGATCTTCTTCCGCGAAGCCCCGATTGATACGCTGTTTCCCGGCGCGATTCTGATTGTCGGCGCAGGCGTTTTGATCATCTGGCGCGAAAACACGCACAAGAAGAACGACCCCCGTTAAATCTCTCTACAATTGAATAAGACTGAATAGCTGTCTCACTCCACTGATCTTAAGGCAACAACAGCACTGTTTCGGTCGCAATAAAGTGCTTTCTCACTAATTTTGTGTGCGAATTCAACTAATGTTTGCGCGTGCTAGTGAGAGGAATGGGCATGCAGGCAGCGAGGCTGCGTTTGCTTAAGTGGAGTGCCTTGGTCCTCAGTATTGTCGTGCTGAGTATCGTGATTTACTTCGCCTACGGTCCGGGAAAGGTGAATTCAGTCACCTTTGACGCGCGAGGCGATGCCTTTGTCATGCGCGGCGTCATCACAAATTCGACCCCTCGAGATCTGCGTGAAGCAATGGAAGAATTCCCCGGCCTGACACGGATTGTCATGCAGGATGTACCCGGGTCGGTCGATGATGTTGCGAACCTCGAAGCCGGTCGGATGGTTCATCGTGCCGGTCTTACGACCATCATCCCCGCCAACGGCATTGTGGCCTCTGGCGGAACCGATTTTTTCCTCGCAGGCCGAGAGCGCATCGTCGAAGTTGGGGCGTGTATCGGTGTTCATGCCTGGTCGGGCGGTTTGGGTATGAAGCCAGAGAACCTGTCACGCTCGCATGAAGCGCACCGCATGTATCTGGACTACTACGCCGCCATCGGAATCAATCCGGCGTTTTACTGGTATACGCTGGAGGCTGCGCCCGCGTCCGAGATTCACTGGATGACGGATCGAGAAATGCGCGACTACGCGGTTGCAACCGCCTATGAAACGGCGCAGATAAGCCGCGTGAGTCGCTGTGATGATCGCCTTTAGGCGGCCCTCAGCCGTTTAAAGGATAGTCAAGCCGTGCACGTTACCGAAGTCGTTCAAAACCTGTCCACGCTCGGCGGTGCCAAGTGGGACGTCCACATTGCTGCGCGTCGAATGCAGGCCGAGGGCAGGCAAATCCTGGAAATGACCATCGGTGAGCCGGATCAACCCATGAGTCCTGAGATTGCGCCAGCCATTGCGGACGCGTTGGCGCGCGGTCGAACGTCCTATTCCAATGGTCGGGGAGAGCCCGCTCTGCTCAGAGCCTTGGCTGAACGGTATTCGCAACGGCGGGGCAGGCCCTTTTCCCCGCAACAGTTCCTGTGTTTCCCCGGCACTCAAACGGCGCTCTATGCCTTGATGCGGGGTCTGGTGCAGTCGGGGGATGAGGTCATCCTGTTCGACCCGTGTTACGCGACCTACGAAGGCGTGGTGGTTTCCTCTGGCGCGACCATTGTGTCCGTGCCACTGAACGCCGCGGGCGGTTTCTGCCTGGATGTTCCAGCGCTGAAAGCCGCGATTACGCCACGGACCCGCGCCATTCTCGTCAATGCGCCGCAGAACCCGACAGGCGCGGTTTTGAGCCATGATGAGGCTCTGGTTCTGGGAGAAATCGCGCGTGAAAATGACCTTTGGCTGGTTTGTGACGAAGTCTACGAGGACTTGATATTCGACGGATACTCTTCGGTATCGCCTTTGATGTTCGAGCAGTTTTCTGATCGGTGTTTCGCCTGCGCTTCGATCTCAAAATCCAACGCGGCACCCGGCCTTCGCTCCGGTTGGGCTGTTGGTCCTGAAGCGATTATTGACCAGCTCTTGCCGCTGGCGGAAACCATGCTTTTTGGCAATCAACCCTTTATCGCCGATGCCACCGCAGAGGCCCTCAAAAGTGATGGAGCCACCGCAAATTCCATGCGGGCGTCTTACCAGCAACGCGCCAACCGGGTCTTATCCCTGCTGGATGGAAAAGCGGGTTTGCGGGTCAATCCGCCCAAGTCCGGCATGTTTGCGCTGGTCGACGTGGCTGCGACGGGGCTGGACGGCTATGATTTCGCTATGAAATTGCTGACCGAAGCAGGGGTTGCGGTCATGCCGGGAACATCCTTTGGCGAGGTCACGCGCAACTGGATCCGCTTGAGCCTGACGGTACCCGATGAGCGGATTGATGAGGCTTGTCGCCGTATCGTGGCCTTTGCTGCTGCGCTGGGCGACTAAGGGGCTTTGTCTCGGTTTGCCGTGACGCTCTTTACCACCCAAACAGCGGCACCGACGGCCAAACCCCAAAAAGCGCCACTGACACCAAAGAGGGTCATGCCACTGGCTGACAGCAGGAAGGTCAGGGCAGGGGCCTCTAGCTGTTTGGCGTTTTCAAAAGCGCCTTTAAAGGCTGCAACCAGCGCGGGGATCAGCGCCAGACCAGCAAGGGCTGTAATCAGCTCTGGCGGGGCTGCAGTGGCAAACCGTGTGATCGATCCGGCAGCAAAAGCCAGCACCACGTAGCTGATGCCGGAAACGATGGCCGCCCAATAGCGTCGACGCGGGTCGGGGTGGGCGTCTTCGCCGCTCATCATTGCGGCGGTGATCGCCGACATGTTCACTGGAACGCCACCGAAGGGCGAGATCAGCAGACTGGCAAACCCGGTTTGGCGCAGCAGCGGCTGGCGTTTGGTCTCGTAGTTATTAAGCTCCAGCACGGCAAAACCGGGGATATTCTGTCCTGCCATGGTGACGAGATAGAGGGGCAAGGCCACCGAGACGACGGCAGAGACGCTGAACACCGGGGAAATCACGTCAACTGTTGGCAGGAGATTAGCACCCTCGCCGGGGGCGAACGCTGCTGAGAGATCGACGCCGAAAATCAGCACCAGAACCAGCGCAACCACAGCCAGCGGCATGGCCGCAAGCTTGTTCCAGCTCAAACCGACCAACCAAGCGACCAGAACCGGCAGGACGAGCAGAGGCACAGCCCCAAGCGCGAGCGCAGGGGCGAAACAGAGCTTGAGGATCACGCCGGCCAACAGTGCATTGGCGATGGGCCGGGGGATGTTCGCGACAACCCGCCCCAAAGGGGGGATCAGACCCGTAGCGATGATCATGGCGGCACAGACAATAAAGGCCCCCACAGCCTCTGCAAAACCGCCGGGCAGAACCGCCGTGGAAGCGAGCAGGGCCGCGCCTGGCGTCGACCATGCCACCGCCGATGGTGCACGGGTCAACAGGGGCAGAATGATACTGCACACGCCCATCGCCAGAGACGCAAAGAACAGCCCTGTTGCGGCCTGCTGCTCGGATGCACCGACGGATGTCAGGCCCGCCAGAACGATGGCAAAGGACGCGGAATACCCGACAAAAGCAGCCAGCAAGCCCATGTAGACGGCTGAAATCGACAAATCGCGGAACATGAAATCCTGACTCACTCAAAAACGGTTCGCAGCCCGTTACCCTAAACTAGAT
Source organism: Alphaproteobacteria bacterium (assembly GCA_049612785.1). Lineage (GTDB taxonomy): Bacteria > Pseudomonadota > Alphaproteobacteria > UBA7985 > UBA7985 > UBA7985. Next base: position 47,120 of record JBMZBW010000008.1, read on the forward strand.
CGCAAGATCGACCCATACCAATCGGTGATCTGAGGCACTGTGCCACGAGCGTCTTGGATCGTTCCGGGCAAACCAGGCAACGCCGCTTGCCGTTACCGTCAAGTTATGGCTCGGGAGCACGTAATCGACCCGCATGATGCGCCGGCCAAAATCCGCCGTCGCCGTGCCTTTCGCGCCGGTTGGCAGGGGGTCGGAGACGCGCGGATGATTGAGCAGCTGCAGGATGGCCCCGTCCTCCGAATGGCCCTTGGTCGGATCGGCGTTGAGGTCTCCCAAAATAACGAAAGCAGCGTTTTGCGGTGACAGACCACCGCGCTCCCCCTGATCATCAACAAGAAAATCTGCGCCGTTCAGGTACTCGACCCAGAGCCGGATTTCGTCATGATTGCGACGCCGGTTTCGCTGCTCTGGCCCGTCGAAGGCTGGTGGTGTGGGATGGCTGAGCAGAAGGTGAAGGGGACCGAATTCGGGTACATCGATTACGGCATCCACGTGGTTTTTTGAACTGAGCCTGAGCACGTCCAGAACGGCTGCGCTGAAGAAGTCGCCCTCATCTGACCCCCGCTCCCGATCCGGAAGACGCGCACCGGGTAAATCCCGCCAAAGAAACCGCTGAAAGCTCCGAGTGCTGGTGAGCGGAAACCGCGTCAGGAGCGCGAAACCGTACTGGCCGGGGAACTGACCAAAGCCAAAGGCATTCTCAGGGCCATCTGTTTTTCCCGTACCCAGAACATCGAGACCCGTGGGCACGCCGGTATTGCTGGGGAAGGCGTGGGCGGTAAAGGGCGGATGGTCTGGCAGGCTCGCATTAAGCCGATCAGCAAGCGCCGCAGCCGCCAATCCAGCTTCATCAAAATCAATCTCGTTGATCAGAACAACGTCAGGGTTGGTGTCCGCAAGCGTCGCGAGGATATGCTGGACTTGGCTGTTTGACGCCTTGCGAATGCGGGTTACGGTCTGTCCGGGGCTTTTGCCGAACAGAGAAGCGTTGAAGGTTGCAACCCGAAGCCGACGGGTCGGGCGGGGTTTCAGGCCCAGTAATTTGGCAAACCAGTCGATCAGGCTTTTTATCATGCGCAGCCGCCCCTAGTCCGTCAGGCGCGCGGTCAGAATCTTCAAACCAGCCGCTGCAAACCCAACGGCAAACACCGCCTGAAACCACCTGCGAGCCCGCAGATAGAGCTTGGTCGCCATGGGGGTTGAGAATAGCAGGGCGTAGCCGACGAAGACGCTGAAACTGATGAGGGCGAGCGACACCATGACGGTCAGCAGCTGGCTCAATTGAGCGCCGGGGGGTATTCCGATTGTATAGATGGAGCCAAAGAACAGCACGGCCTTGGGGTTGGTCAGATGCAGCAGCAGTCCTTGCAGATAAACCCGGCGTAATCGACCCTGCACTGCTCTGGTATTCAACTGCTGATCAGAGAGCGCGCCGCGTGCCGCTTGAAACGCAAGAAACAGCAAATAGCCTGCGCCGAAATACCGGATCACCTCAAACACCCAGAGATTGACCAGCATGAGTGCGCCAATCCCGGCTGCTGCCGACACGGACCACGTAATCGACCCGGAAAAGATGCCCAGTGCAATGACAACGCCCTGCACCCGTCCGCGTTCCATGGACGTGCCAGCGATGGCGAGCGTCGCAGGGCCGGGACTGACGGAAGCAATCAGTCCAGCAGCCAGAATCAGCGGGATGTTCACGTCGACCAAGGTGGATGTCCTCCGGGGCTCACGACACCAGCAAGGGGGCGTGAAAAGTGTTTGATGGTCAAAAAGCTTGAGTTCAGCCCACAATTGCGCAGGACTGAAACGGACTTAAGAAGGAGTTTGAGCCGTATGCCAACCTTTTCGGCCAATCTGGGGTTTCTCTTTGGCGACCAGACCCTGCCGCAGGCCATTCGTTCGGCGCATCAGGCAGGCTTTGCGGCGGTAGAATGTCACTGGCCCTATGACGTGGACCCCGCCGAAGTCCGGGAAGCGCTGGAGGAGACGGGGCTGCCCATGCTGGGACTGAACACCGTGCGGGGGCATGTCGGTGCGGGTGAGATGGGGCTGAGTGCCGTGCCTGGGCGACAGAAGGAGGCGCGGGATGCCATCGATCAGGCCTTTGATTACGCCCAGCAGATCGACGCACAGGCCGTTCACGTCATGGCGGGCAAGGCGCAGGGTGAGGCGGCGGAGGCTGTCTTTATCGAAAATCTGCACTACGCGTGCGAGCGGGCGGAGCAGGGCGGCAAAAAGGTGCTCATTGAGCCGCTGAATGCGTACAGCGCGCCGGGATACTTCTTCCATCGAACGGATCATGCTGTGCGCGTGATTGAAGCCGTACAGAGACCAGAGCTGAAGCTCATGTTCGATTGCTTCCACGTCCAACTGACCGAAGGCGACCTGAGTAACCGTCTGGCAGCGCTGTTGCCCCATATTGGGCATATCCAGTTTGCGGGTGTACCGTTTCGAGGGACCCCAGACCGTGGCGAGGTCAACTTTGGTCACGTCTTTCGTCACATCGATCAGTTGGGTTGGACGCAGCCTTTGGGTGCGGAATATCTTCCCGACGGGCCAACCGGGGACTCACTGGGTTGGTTGCGCGCCGCTAAAGCCGGCGCGCTCTAGTTTTGACCAAAATGAAAAGGGCGCTCGAAACGAGCGCCCTTTGCGTTTTCAGGTGTCTGTGAGCGGCGTTTAAACCGGCCAGCCTCCAACGGCTTTGACTTCAACAAACTCATCCAGCCCCCAAGGACCGCCTTCACGACCATTGCCAGACTGCTTCATGCCGCCAAACGGGGAACCGGCTGCGCGGGCCTTGCCGTTCATGTCCACCATCCCGGTCCGAACGGCGCGAGCCACACGGCGGGCACGCTCAGGATCAGAGGTTTGCACGTAGTTGGTCAGGCCGTAATCGGTGTCGTTGGCGATTTCAATGGCTTCTTCTTCCGTATCGAAGGGCATCATGGACAGGACCGGGCCGAAGATCTCTTCCCGCATGATTTGCATGTCGTTGGTACAATCGGCAAAGACGGTTGGGCGGACGTAGTAACCGCGGTTCAGGCCTTCGGGACGACCAACGCCGCCAGCGACCAGACGCGCACCTTCGTCGATGCCTTTCTGGATCAGATCCTGAACCTTGTTGAACTGCAGCTCTGAGACCAAGGGACCGATATGGCGACCTTCTTCGGAGGCAGCGTTTACGGTGGTCGCGTTCGCAGCGGCGATGGCTTCCTCAACCGCCTGATCGTAGCGGGAACGCTCGACCAGCATACGGGTCGGGGCGTTACAGGACTGACCGGTGTTGTTGAAGCAGCGGATGATGCCCTGCTTTACGGCTTTCGGGTCAGCATCGGCAAAAATCAGGTTGGCGCCTTTGCCGCCCAGTTCCAGAGAAACCCGCTTGATGGTCTCCGCACCGGCGATGGTAATGGCGCGGCCTGCGCGTGTGGAGCCGGTGAAGCTGACCATGTCTACGTCTTTGTGCGCGGAAAGCTGGCTGCCCACGCCGGGGCCGTCGCCGTTGACCATGTTGTAAACACCAGCCGGGACGCCCGCTTCATGCATGATTTCGGAGAACAGAATACCGGACATGGGAGACTGCTCAGAGGGCTTTAGGATCATTGTGCAGCCCGTGGCCAGCGCCGGAATAACCTTGAGCGTGATCTGGTTCATCGGCCAGTTCCAGGGCGTAATCAGGGCGCAGACACCAACCGGTTCGTATACGATCATGTCGCCCGGCGCGTGGTCTCCCAAGGGGCGTTCAAAGGCGAAACCCTTTGCCGTGCGGATGGTGTTTTTCAGATGCCCCGCCCCGGCACCGACCTGTGCCGTCTTTGCCAATGCGATAGGTGCACCCATCTCAGAGCTGATGGCCTGCGCCATGTCTTCGGCTTGGCCCTTGTAGACCTCCATCAACCGCTCCAGTGCGGCGATCCGATCCAAAGGGTCTGTTGCCGCCCAAGCCGGGAAGGCTGCCTTGGCTGCGGCGACGGCCGCGTCGGCATCAGCGGCGCCACCCAAAGTGATCGTGGCGATCTTCTCTTCGGTTGAAGGGTTCTCAACCGCCATTTCGCGCCCGTCGATCGAGGCGACCCACCCGCCGTTGATATAATGTCTGGTTGCGTCCTGCATGGCGGTTCCTGTCAGTCAGAGTTGAGTGAACTCCCCGGCGACGAAACGGTCGCGGAGAACGAATTTCTGGATTTTGCCCGAGCCGGTCAGAGGAAA
>JBMZBW010000009.1:0-47701 GCA_049612785.1 Alphaproteobacteria bacterium
AAGCTGATCAGACTGCGACCGTTCTTGTCGAGCGCCGCGTCATGCACCCGATCTACAAAAAGTTCCTGAAGAAGTCGAAGAAGTACGCTGCTCACGACCCTCAGAACAAGTGCGAGGTTGGTCAGACAGTATCGATCCGAGAATGCCCACCAGTTTCAAAGTCGAAGCGCTTTGAAGTGGTGTACGAAGACTAGAGGTCTTCGACCAGGCAGGGGCCAAAATACGGTCAGATGCTATAAGATTTCTTGAAAGGGCATGCCTTCCGTTGGCGTGCCCTTTTTTTGTTGTGTCAGTTCTATTTATGGCATGGCGTGTCGGGTGACTTGCGGTGGGTACGACCGGACACGCCGCCTTGCGGCGTGGCTCTTTTCCCGAGGACGGGGCTCCCGCGCCTGACCCCGACTTTCGCGCCTCTGGCCCGAAAGTCGCCGCCAGCCCCGTCCTCGGTCCGGGTTTGTGCGGTCGATTAGGCAGCACGCTGACTTGTGCCTTTTGCAGCTGATGGACTGGGGCTTCAAACGCGCCTTGTTTTGCGTTGTTGTCGCGGGAAGGCTGGCAAGATGGACGCGAAAGTAGCGAGAGACCTAGTTGTTTCCGACGATATCCTGGAACCATTGGCGGTAGATGCCGGGGGTCAGGATTTGGAACGGGTTCACGCTCACGGCCGGGCTGGAGAAAGAGCCATCGACTTTGTAACCCGCAGAGAACAGGCCGCCGCCGTCGGTACCCGTCAGGACCTGACCGATAATGGGAATGGACGCTGCGATTTCGCTGACGAGATTGAAGGGTGTGACGTTACCCTGCAGCGCGAAGCGCTTTCCTTCAAAGTCGATGGAGCCCTCAGTGGTCAGGCCGACAGAAGGTCCTGCCATACGCAGGTCATCGAGGTACAGCGCACTGTTGCCGTAGGTGAAGTTGCTGGTGAGGTTGGTGAACTGCAGTCCGCCACCCGCAGCCAGTTCCAGAATACCGGTCAAGGATGCCAGAGATAACAGTTGGACCATGATCGGTGCGTCAACGACCAGGAAGTCGAGCATTTCCATTGAGCCCAGCCAGCCCCCTTTGGGTAAGGGAAGTGCACTATCGGCAGTCACTCTGATTGTACCCCCTCTGATTTCATTGGTCAGATTGAGGGTTGAAAGCAGGGATCCAGCGTCGTCGGATTCAAAGGATAGTCGGTAAAAACCATTGGCTTGCGGGGTCAGGGAAGCCCGCAACTTGCCCATCTCTGGTGGCCGGCCCCTTACGTTTGCCGGCGATTGTGCATCGAGGCCAAACTGAATAACAGCGCCGTCATCAATTGTTGCGGTGAGGTTGATGTCGGTGAAGGATTTACCGCCCGGCACGACGAATTGCCGGATGTTTGAAACGTTGATCAACCAGGGTTTCTGCGTGATTTTCGCTTCAGACGTTTCTGCATCACCCATCATGATACTGGCGTCGCGCTTACCCTGATTTTCCAGGATGGATTCGATGATGGGGCGGCCATCGAGCCTGCCATCATTGATCTGGATCTGCATGTATTGCGGCTGATTGATCACGGAAAGCGAGCCGAGGTTATTGTCGCCTACGATCAGATTTCGTAAGTCCGCCCGGCTGAGTTCGTCGCCGCGCGCGTTCATTTCGATCTGACCCAGAAGATGAAGGGCGGGGCCATCGATCTTGAACGAGTCTATGCTGGCGAGACCGTTGCTGGTGAATGTCATTTGTGCCGTGGCCATGCTCGGTTGGCCGATTGGTTTGAAGTACGGAAGGGGGGAAAGGTCGATGCTGGCGCGGCCTAAATTGGCCTCCACCGCCATTGACTGTCGTCCGTTGATGTCCTGTTTGAAATTCAAGTCACCGCTGATTTCGCCTTTCACGTAATCAGGCAGAAAACCAAGAAGGGAACCGGAATCCTGTGTGTTCCCACCAAAAGAGGCGGTGAGGTCGAGGTTCTCGAGCTTCCCGCCATCAAGATCGAGATCAAGTGTTGCGTTCGCACGGATCAGACCGAGGTTGATGGAGCCCGTTGTGGCGATGCGTTCGGGCTTGATGCGAACGGGAAGTCGAGCAGCGGTGAGAGGAAGACCGCCGAGATAATCGGCAACGGTCAAATTCTGCAGGTCCAGCCGGATATCGTAATCTGGCTTGAAAGCGGCCGGTTCAGCCAACGACAACGTCATCTCGGACTGTGCTTCTAAAAGGCCCGAAGTTTTGGCAATCGGTACAGTGTTACCGATATCGTCGAGCCCGATGTCAGCCGAGGAGAGGTAGGTCAGGCTTTCGCGGACGGGGCCATTGAGCTTGCCCTGCAGGGTCAAGCGCGGATCGTTATCGTTGCGAAGATCAATTCGAATGGTGCTGTCTTGTGCAGACAGAGGCCCGATCGTCGCGCGATCAAGGGCAATGGCATAAAGATCATTATCGATTTGAACACGCCCGGTCGCGCCACTGGAATAACCCAGCCCATCGCTGATCTTGAAAGCACCGCCTGCGAAGCGGATGTCGGCTTTCAGGTCGTTTACAACCGGTGCTGCACCACCGGTTTTCATGTCCAGTGTCAACGACTGCCCTTGGGTTGTCCCTCGGGCAATATTCTGTTTGAACCACAGGCGACCAGCATCTTGGTTGGCGTCGGGCCAGAGGGCGAGGACTTCGTCTCGGGTCAGCTGCCACGGTGTATCCACGCTCATCCTGATCCGCTGGATCTTAGGAGCCAGCGTTTCGATGCTCAGATCCAACTGTGCCGGGGCCAACTCTCGCCCATTAACGGTGGGACTTATCTCCAGTTGATCGAAGCGCAGCCCGGCTGGACTGAATTGCCCTTTAAATCGACCGCCGCGGAGTTCTAAAGGGCTTTGATACAGGGCTGGCAGGGTGGCCATTCCGGGGCCGATCGCTGTGTCGAAAGTCAGATTAAGAAGGCGTCCATCTTCAGCAATGTCCATCTGCACGCCCCCTGAAACCTCGCCGTCGAAGTCCATCACGTCGCGTAAAGCAGCTTTGAGCGCGGGCTCGCTGGCAAAGGTTTCGGATGGTGCCTGCATGGTGAGCGACCAGCCACCCGCACCGCCGGTCCGGATCGCGCCGCTGGCGACTAAAGTCGGTGCAATGTCTGTAAATGTCGGGCTGGTGTGGCGCAGCGCATCAAGCTGATAGCGCTGGATGCTAAAGGCTTGAATTTGGCCTTGATCGTTGAGATTGGCCGAGAAATTCAGGTCAACGGGGTCCGTGCGCTCCTCCGCGTAGAGCTCTTTTGGGAGATAGGCGGCGATGTCTGACAGGGCGATATCAGACATGGTGGTGCTCAGCTCCAGGCCTTGCCCGTTCAAGGGCGTGGTCAGCCTGACTTGTCCGTCGGCATAGCTTTGTCCAACCTCAAACAGGCCGTCGACCTCTAATCTGGCCTCTTGTCGATCCGTCCTGAACGTCACAACCGCGTCGTGGATAACGATGCGCTCATCGACCACAGCGTCATCAAATACAACAGAGCCGCCGGTCAGTCTTAATTCCTCAAATCGGCTTAGAAGACCATCGCGCTGGAGCAGATTTTCCCTCAGCTGATCCAGAGGGGCACGCTGCGCCGGGCCGTCGCTTGCTGGGCTTGGGGTCGTTGAGGCTTCGGCCACGCCACCCAAGCCTGGGACACCGGTGATGTCCAAGAGCGCCGCGTCATCAGGGCGCGGTTTGACAGAGAAATCAAAGGCGCCATCGTTCTGGCGGCGGGCCCCAAAGCTGAGCTCCTGAATGTTGATTTTGGTCAGGCGCGGTTTGCCTAGCAGGAGGTCCGGCAGGGACAGGGCAACGGTCATTTCGCCAATATCGAGCGGCGTTGAGGCCAGACCGCCGCTGGCATTCACACCCGAGAGCAGGAGCCGCGCACCCCCTTGGCCGGGCTCGAGCGCAATCCGGGTTTTTTCGATGGCGACGATACCACCGTGGATCTGCTCGGAGGCATTTCGTTCGAGCCACGGCGTGAGAAAGTTTGCTTCGACCGGGTATCGAGACGCTCTTTCCAGCACCATTGCAACGCCAACCGCCCCGGCAATAACCAGGAACAGGACAAATGTCAGCAATCGCACAAGCCAGTTCATTGCACAGTAAGTAACTGATTCCGCGCTAAAATAGTAGTCCCGATTCGCATGGACTTAGTCAGAAGTCTGTTTCATTTCCGTGATTTTATGTGTCCTTGGTTGACCTGCGTTGCAGGCCGAACCAAATCCTGTGACGACACACAATTTTCGTAACAGATGGAGAGGCGTCCGATGACTGTAGAAGCAGGTGATCTTGCCCCGGATTTTGATTTGCCGGCCAATGGTGGAAGCAGCGTGAAGCTGAGTGATTTGCGCGGTAAAAAGGTCGTGCTGTTTTTCTACCCAAAAGCCATGACTTCGGGCTGTACCAAGGAAGCTTGCGGGTTTCGTGATTCCCTTGGCGATTTCACGTCAGCCGATACCGTTATCATTGGCATGTCCAAGGACGAAGTGAAGAAGCTCGATAAATTCGTTGAAAAAGAAGAGCTTACCTATGCCTTGGCGTCTGATTTTGAGCAGACGACATGCGAGGCTTATGACGTATGGAAAGAGAAGTCCATGTACGGCAAGAAGTACATGGGGATAGAGCGGTCTACGTTCCTGATTGACCGTGAAGGCAAGATTGCGACGGCGTGGCGAAAGGTCAAAGTGCCGGGGCATGTCGAAGCGGTCCTAGCCGAAGCACAGGCGCTGAGCTAAGCCTTCATGACCCTTTTTGAAGCTGCCGCACGATCACTCGCGCTCGCTGATCCCGTAGAAAAATGTCGGGAAACCCGGAAATGGATCGCGTCGTGGCGGGCGGAGGGCGCGCCGGTCACTTTGATGGGTGATCGTCAAGACCCTGGCTTGTCTGATCGACCCGGGCGCTTGGATCGCCCGGAACTCGTCTCGCCCAACGACGTACCGAAGCGCAAGATCACTGGCGCGCCTGAGGGCCGTCGTGCGTTGTTACACGCCATCGCACATATTGAGTTGAACGCAGTAAATTTGGCTTTGGATGTTGCCGTTCGGTACTGGAACGTCCCCATGCCGGATGCCTTCTTTCGCGAATGGATTGGTGTGGCGGATGACGAGGCCAAGCATTTCCTTTTGCTCAACGACCGTTTGCAGGCCTTGGATGGTTCCTATGGCGACTTGCCCGCACACAATGGCTTGTGGGAGAGCGCGATTGCGACCAAAGGCGATATTCTCGCGCGGTTGGCTGTTGTCCCGATGGTGTTGGAAGCCAGAGGGCTGGATGTCACGCCCATGATGATCGAGAAGTTTACTCAGGTTGGCGATCTGGAAACGGTCGAAGCGCTAAAGGTCATCTATGAGGACGAAATCGGTCACGTTGCGGTCGGACGACGTTGGTTTGAACACGTGGCTGATGAGCGGGGATTGGACCACGAAACCACGTGGCATGAATTGGTCCGGACTCATTTTCATGGGCAGGTAAAGCGTCCCTTCAATAAGCCAGCGCGGTCAGAAGCGGGGATGCGACCGGAATACTATGAACCTCTGGCAGACTGGTACGAAGGCATTGAGCTTTAATTAAAGCGCCTCGTGAGATGACAGTGTCAAGATTTTGGTAGGCATCCTTGTTTATTTCTTTACAATGCCAAGACCAGTACGAATTTGAGAGATTAGATCCCTATGGCGGTAGAGCAAAAGGCACCCAATCGTTACCACCACGGTGATTTGCGGCGCGCGCTGTTGGCGGCTGTGGATGAGATCGTGAAGGAACTGGGCGTTGAAGGGCTGAGTTTGCGCGAATGCGCGCGCCGGGCTGGGGTCTCTCATGGTGCACCTGCCCACCACTTCGGCGACAAGCGGGGTATGCTGACGGAGTACGCGACCGACGGCTTCGAAAAACTCCTCAGCTCGATTGCCTTGGAGTTCGACAAGGTGAGCCTTGAAGATACGAAGGGTCGGTTGAAGGCTGTGGGCAAGGGTTACGTTGCCTTTGCCTTGGCGCATCAGGCTCAATTCAAGGTCATGTTCCGATCTGAATTGCTGGATAATGAAAACCAGCGGCTGCTTGATCGTGGACGACAGGTGTTTGAAGTTCTGACCAAAGCGCTCGCGGCCCATTGGTCTGCGACCAACCAAGGCTGGCGCAAAGAAAATCTGGCGCAGATTTCACTGGCATGGTCGGCCGTGCATGGCTTCGCTGTGCTGGCTGTCGAGGCGGATTTGCTGCGAATGGGGGAGGAGGGGCTCCTCAATCCAGATCCGGATGCCGTTCTCGATCAACTAATGCTGATCGCGGAGCCACCGGGTCAGTAAGGCTGCGGCAGTCAGAACCGACTGTTCATCGGTGCAGTAGCTCAGACGGATGAAATTCTGGCCGCGCTTGGTGTCGAAATCAGCGCCCGGCGTAATCGCGATACCTGTTTCCTCAAGGATGCGAGAACACAGCTGAACGGCATCATCGGTCAAATGGCTGACGTTGGCATAAAGATAGAATGCGCCGTCAGGGGATGAAATCTCGCTGACACCTCCGTCGATGAGGGCTTGCTGCAAGACCGTTCGATTGCGCCGGTAGCCTTCTTTCAGCGCATCCAACTCCTCACTGGCCTGCAAAGCGCCAAGCGCTGCAATCTGGCTGACGGCGGGCGTACAAATCGTCATGTTTCCCTGCAGTCTTTCCAGCGGTCGCATCATGTCTTCGGGCATGACCAGCCAGCCAACCCGCCAACCTGTCATCGAGAAGTATTTGGAAAACGAGTTGATGACGATGGCATCGGGGTTCACAGCGACGGCCGTGGTTTCCGGGGTGCCATAAGTCAGTCCGTGATAGATCTCGTCAGAAATCAAGCGGACGTCGTTGTCCCGACACCAGTTGCTGATTTCCGTAAAATCTTCAGGAGACAGCATGGAACCCGTAGGATTTGAGGGTGAGGCAATGATCAGGCCGTCGATTGACCCCGAGAGAGCGCTGAGGGCTTCGACGGTGGGTTGATAGTGGGTTTCCGGCCCCGTCATAATCTCTACAGCGTTCAGGCCCAAAGCATTGAGGATGTTTCGGTAGCAAGGATAACCGGGGGTCGCCAAGGCGACCGAGTCCCCTTCATCAAAGGCGGTCAGAAAGGCCAAAGCAAAGGCGCCACTGGCACCCTGCGTCACCGCAATTTGTGACGCCGGAACTTCTGCATCATACCACTCCTTGTAGAGGGCGCTGATACCTTGCCTGAGCTCGTCGATGCCCAGGGCCATGGTGTACCCGAGGGTTTGCGAGTCTAAAGCCGTTTTGACCGCTTCCCGCGCCGCCAGGGGCGCTGGCGTTCCCGGCTGACCCACCTCCAGATGATAGACCGCGCGACCGGCTTGTTCAGCATCTTGAGCCGCTCTCATCACGTCCATCACGCGAAAGGCATCAACTGTGCTTCGTTTTGCTACTTTAAGCCCCATAGCGCGGCACTCTCTTTGCTATATTGTTCGTCATAACTCGGCTGTAGCCATTGGTAGTTCGACTTTAAACAAAACGCCACTGGACATCCTCGCAGTCTGCGAGAGAAAGCTGGTGTATATTCGCATAATACAATTGGAGAGCATCCACATGATCCGACTTATTTCCGTTGCCCTGGGTATTTTCGCAATGGCCGCGACGGCTCAGGTGGCTTTGGCGCAAGACGCAAACACAGCCACCACCGAACAGATTTTCAGCGATCAAGAGCGTGATCGAATTCGAGCGGAAGCTCTGGCTGCCATTCTGCAGTATCCGGAAATTATCGAGGAAGCTCTGGAAATTCTGGAGCAACGCCGCTCCAACGCGGCTCTGGCATCAGTGCTTCGTGATCCAAACACGCCAATCCTTGGTAACCCAGATGCGCCAGTAACCCTGATCGAATTCTTTGACTACAACTGCGGTTACTGTCGCCGAATGGCGGAACCGCTGCAGGAGCTGCTCGCTCAAGACGATAACGTTCGCGTCGTGATGATTGAAACACCAATCCTGAGCGAAGAATCATTGGGCGCAGCGCAGGCGTCTCTGGCCGTTCACATGCTGGGCGGTGATTACAGCAAAGTGCATTTTGATGCGATGATCTCAAGCGGTCGTGCCTCCAGTGACAGCGTGATAAGCTTGGCGGAAGATCTGGGTCTGAACAAAGACGCGTTGAATGCTGTGATGAACGGCAGCAGCGTGATGGAAACCATTTCCCGCAACTACGCGGCCATGCAGGCGCTTGATATCAGCGGCACCCCCGCTTTCATCGTTGCCGGCAGTACGCAGCCCGATAACCTGACAGATATTAACTTGATGCCGGGTGCCGTTCCTGTGGAAGAATTGCGCGCAACCATCGAGATGATCCGTGTAGGCTCCTAATTATAGCAGCCTAGGTGTGATTTTTTTTGGGTTAAAATCGCGAACTTGCCTTAATTGCCTAAAACTAATCTGACTGCTCTTCTGTGATAAAAGGGGTTTTCCGGATTATTATGCGACCGGAAAACCCTTTTCTTTTTGACGTGGATAGTCCGCCCTCTATCCACAGATTTGCCAAATGTTCCCCAGCGACTGCTCTGCTTTTTCTGTGTAGCTTCCAAGCTGCAGAAGAGAAGGCGCGCGCATTGATTTCGATGACGCGGCCCCGTGCTGCTAGAAATCCAGGGGTTCGAGTGACTTTTGCGACCGCTTGGTGGCCGGAAAACCGGTGAACGATAAACGACAAAAGTCATGGTGTTGGGGTGGCCTTCAGCGTGCTTCGCGTTCTTGTAATTAACGGTCCAAATCTAAATACACTCGGCTGGCGAGAGCCTGAGTTGTATGGCCATGAGACTTTGGCTGATGTTGAAGCGCTGTGCATGGCGACAGGCGAGTCCATGGGCATGAAAGTCGACTGCTTTCAAGCCAACGGCGAAGGCGAAATCGTTGAGCGGATCCATGCAGCACGTGGAGTCTATGACGGAATAGCGCTTAATGCGGGCGCCTACACCCATACGTCGATCGCAATTCTCGATGCCTTATTAGCGGTGTCCATACCTGCGGTAGAAGTGCACCTATCGAACGTTTATCAGCGAGAAAGCTTCCGACACACGTCTTATCTCGCCAAAGCCGCAATAGGGGTTATCGCGGGCTTCGGATCCAACAGCTACGTTCTTGCGCTTCAAGCGCTGAATGCTCGGCTCACAAAAACGAAAAACGCCTAAGCCAGGCAGGGTAGAAAAAAGATGGCGCAGAAAACAGACAAAACCAACGGCTCATTCGACGTATCGGCAAACTTGCTCAGGAAGCTTGCAGACACCATGGGCAACGCTGGCTTATCTGAAATCGAATATGTCGATGGTGATCGTAGCTTGAGGCTCTCGCGCGCGACGCAGGCTGCTGCACCCGTGATGATGGCGGAACCCGTCATGGCAGCAGCCCCGGTCGCTGCGCCAACTGCACCAGCTGCGCCGGCAACCGCAGCGCCGACGCCTGAACCTGTCAGCGACGTTAAGACGATTGATTCACCGATGGTCGGTACCGTGTACCTCGCGCCAGAGCCTGGCGCGTCCGATTTCATCAACATTGGCGACGAGATCAAGGAAGGCGATACGCTGATGATCATCGAGGCCATGAAAGTGATGAACCATCTCCCTAGTCCTGCTTCCGGCGTTGTGCGTCGGGTTCTGGTCTCGGATGGGCAGCCGGTCGAGTTTGGCCAGCCCCTCATTGAGCTCGCGTAGGGCGGTTCGGGGACATGAGAAAAATCAACAAAATCGTTATTGCCAACCGGGGAGAAATCGCTTTGCGGCTCATCCGGGCTGCGCGTGAAATGGGTATTGCGACGGTTGCTGTTCACTCAACGGCTGACGCTGATTCCATGCACGCTCGTCTGGCAGACGAGGCTGTTTGCATCGGTCCACCGCCGTCCAAGGACTCGTATTTGGACAAACGAGCGATTCTGACCGTTGCGGAGCTAACGGGTGCTGATGCCATCCATCCTGGCGTGGGTTTTCTGGCAGAAAACCAGGAATTCGCTGAGATGGTTGAGGCGCACGACCTCATTTTCGTTGGCCCAACGCCCCGTCACATCGGCCTGATGGGAGATAAGATTGCAGCTAAAAAAGCTGCGATTGATGCCGGATTACCGGTCGTTCCGGGCTCGGATGGCGCTATTTCCGACGTTGATGAAGCGCGAAAGCTGGCCAAGGACATCGGCTACCCCGTTTTGATCAAGGCGGCTTCCGGTGGCGGTGGTCGTGGGATGAAGGTGGCCCGTTCTGACGAAGAGCTGGACAGCGCGCTATCAACCGCTTCCCGCGAAGCCAAAGCAGCCTTTGGCGATCCGGTCGTCTACATCGAGAAATACCTCGATAACCCTCGTCACATCGAGATTCAGATCCTCGCTGATGCCCACGGAAACGTCATTCACCTCGGTGAGCGTGATTGTTCTGTGCAGCGTCGACACCAAAAGGTCGTCGAAGAGGCTCCATCCCCGGCACTGACCCCGGAATTGCGCGCTGATATCGGTCGCCGCACCGCGGAGGCTGTTAAGTTTTTGGGCTATCGCTCCGTCGGAACGGTGGAATACCTGTTCCAGGATGGCGAGTTCTACTTCATCGAGATGAACACCCGCCTGCAGGTTGAACACCCGGTTACAGAAATGATCACCGGCCTCGATCTGGTAGAGCAGCAGATCCGCGTCGCTTCTGGCGAAGTGCTGGATATCAAACAGGAAGATGTCGTTTTCGAAGGACACTCTTTCGAGCTTCGGATCAACGCCGAAGACCCCTTCAACTTCATGCCAAGTCCCGGTTTGGTGACGGCTTACCACCCGCCGGGCGGCATGGGGATCCGTGTGGATAGTCACTTGTTTGCCGACTACCGCATGCCACCGCACTACGACAGCTTAGCTGGAAAAATCATCGTGCACGCAAAGGACCGGCCAGCAGCGATTCAACGCTGCCTCCGGGCACTCGCCGAGACCCACATCGACGGGATTAAAACCAATCTGGAGCTGCACGACTTCATTCTTCGCCATGATGAATTTCAGGGTGGAGACATAACGATCCACTGGTTGGAGCACGCCCTAGAGGTGCGCGCATCCAGTTAACATGTCCGGGGACCCGCTGCTTTGCTGAATTGGGGTGCAAAGGCGGCGGTGGTCTCATTGGATACACAGGGTAAGTGTCCCAGCAAGAGGACACGAACACAAAGAGAAGAAGTGTCTGGAATACTATGTTAAGTTCAGAGCACCTACCTGAGGACGTTTTTGGGGCGCCAGTCATTCATCCTGAATTGGCGATCCAGGCCTATACGATTGGCCTGTTTCCGATGGCGGACGATCGAGACGACAGAAATGTTCATTGGGTGGATCCCATCGAGCGAGGCGTGTTGCCGTTGAACGCTTTTCACGTTCCCAAACGGCTCAAGCGCACGGTCCTCAACCCGCCTTACGAAGTGCGCGCCAACACTGCGGTGGAGGAGGTTATTCGCCTCTGCGCGGCATCTGCGGTTGGTCGTGAAGATACGTGGATCAACGAACCCATCATTGAAATGTATCTCAACCTGTTTGACATGGGCCATCTGCATACGGTCGAGTGTTGGTTGGGTGATCGTCTGGTTGGCGGCCTCTATGGTGTTGCCATCGAAGGCGCATTCTTTGGCGAATCCATGTTCAGCCTGGAACGTGATGCGTCCAAGATTGCACTGGTTTCACTCGCGGCACGGCTGCGGATCGGTGGTTTTGAGCTGCTGGATTGCCAGTTCATGAACCGTCATCTCGAGCAGTTCGGAGCCTTGCCTCTTCACCGGGTCGCGTTCCGTAAGGTTCTGGATAAAGCAACTCAGGTCACAGCCGCTTTCCCTGAAGAACTGTCCGACCGTGAATTGCGTCAGTTCTTACAGTCGAGCAACCAAACGTCGAAGACGGGGTGTTCCATGGCGTTGAGTGCTGGTGAAGAAGCGAACATCCAGCCTTGGAAGACAGGCGAAGGCTCAAGGTTCTTGGGCAACTCGTAAATTTCCAGAAATGCAGAACTCTCCGGTGTTTCGGTCGGAGGGTTCTTCAGGCATCGGCGCGGCGTTACGCGCAAATTTCCCAATTCCATCATATCATCGATGAACACTTCTTCAGTCGACATGCGCGCGGTGATTTTATCCAGCGTACGCAGAACGGCGATGTCGTAGACCATGGGATCGTCTGCCTGAATGGTCGTAACGTCCTCGACACCGACATTGCCACCGACGTCACCAGCGATCTGAGGGCCGTCTTGCGTGTTGAGGATTTGAACCACACCGATGAAGGAGCCAAACAGCGGGTCGCCTTCTTTTGCTGAAGGGCGAACGAGGTCTCCCAATGCGCTGTCAATCTGCGGCGAACGCGAGGTGTTTTTCGGGCGCAGTTCTGGAATGGGCGGAAGTTCAAATTGCGCAGAAGCCTCTGTCACAAGAAACAATGCGGCGAAACTTGCCATGGCAAGTGAACGAAACAGCTTCGGCATGTTTCAGCTCTCCGAACGGTTCGAAGGAGCGACAGTCCCCGCAGAGTCGCTGTTTTGATTGGTAAAACGTGGCTTCAAGGACGCAATTTCATCGACAAAGATTTTTCGCGCAGCTTCGGTATCAACGCCCATCACCGCAGCATCTTCCAAAGCCTCAAGCGCAACTTCGAGCAACTCCTCAAGGTTGTCCTCGAGCGTTGCTAGCTTGTCTTTACAGGATAGCGCCTGACCATCCTTATCAAACCAACGGACAGTTGCCGTCATATCTTGATCACTTCCCACGATCCTCATGCAGGTCTCAAGCCTGCTCGCTTGCCGCCGATATAAGGCCTTGCAAAAGGGTTTTAGTCCAATCGTGCAAGTCGTGGTAGCCTCGATTCGCGATTTCATCGTTTCACGAGCAGCTGATCCCACAATGCTAAGGGTTGGACCGAAGCTTGCACGGACTTACATTATTGTCTCAAGAGGTTGTTCCGATAAAGGCCATGCCCATGTTCAAATCAATTCGTGAAGAAATTCAGGGGATTATCGAGCGTGATCCAGCCGTAAGAGGGTGGTTTGAGGTCGTGGTTGCTTACCCATCGTTTTGGGTGATGCGCTACTACCGGGTCTCAAATTGGTTATGGAAGCGCAAGTTTCGCGTTTTGGCGCGTTGGATCATGCAAATGGCGCGCTGGGGTACGGGGATTGAAATCCATCCCGGTGCAACGATTGGACAACGGTTCTTCATTGACCATGGCATGGGCGTCGTCATTGGAGAAATGGCCGAGATTGGTGATGATGTGACGCTTTACCATGGCGTGACCCTTGGGGGCGTTTCTCCGTCCGTTGACTCGGACCAGCAGCGGGATGTGAAACGGCATCCAACGCTTGGAAATGGCGTTATTGTCGGTTCTGGCGCGCAGATCCTTGGGCCAATTGTCGTGGGTGACCATGCCCGAATTGGCGCCAATGCCGTCGTGACGCGCGATGTGGAAGCCCGCACAACTATGGTCGGTATTCCAGCGAAGCCGGTGCAACTTTCAAGAGCGGAGCAGGGCGCGATTGAGCGATTTGTTGCCTACGGTACACCGCTGGATTGTTCTGACCCCGGTTCAGCCGACAGTGATGCTCTGCGGGATCAAGTGGCTTTGCTCAAAGCGCGTTTGAATGCTTTGGAGCACGCCGTCAATAACGAAGCTCTGTCCGCACCTTCCACCCCACCTTTGAGCGGTGATGCCGACAGTCTGGCCGAAAAACTCCCGGGCAAGTGACCCTTTACTTCGACCACGCTGCAACATCTCCCATTCGGCCTGACGTCATTGCGTTGATGGCGGAGGTCATGGGAAGCGTCGGCAATGCCTCCTCGGTGCATCGGGCCGGACGAGACGCGCGGTCTGTTTTGGAACGAGCGCGCGAACAGGTTGGCCTGTTGGTTGGCGCACGGGCGCAAGAGGTGATTTTCACGGGTTGCGGCACTGAAGCAAACAATCAGGTTTTGGCCGCACATGCGGGCCGACCAATCCTTGTTTCTGCAATCGAGCATGACTCTATTCTCAATGGCCGACCGGAACTGGAAACCATTCCAGTTTTGAGCTCAGGCGTGATTGACCTTGCGGCCTTGGAAAAACGCCTGGGGCAGGGTGAACCGGGCCTTCTTTCGCTGATGCTGGTCAATAACGAAACCGGCGTTATTCAGCCGGTGGCTGAGGTTGCAAAGCTCGCCAAGGCCAAAGGTTGGATTGTTCACACCGACGCCGTGCAAGCCGCTGGGAAGATCCCGCTGGCGATGGGGGTTCTGGGGGTCGATTACCTTTCGCTGTCGGCCCACAAGTTCGGCGGTCCACAGGGCGTAGGCGCTCTGGTGTTGCGGCCGGGCATGGACCCCAGCCCCCTGCTGCAGGGCGGCGGGCAGGAGAGGCGGCGTCGCGCAGGGACCGAAAACGTTGCCGGGATTGCCGGTATGGGCCTTGCCGCAGACATAGCCCTTGATGCCCCCATCAAGAATGCCGGGTTTCAAACACAGATTGAGACAGCACTACCTGCCGGTGCCCGTCTGGTCAGTGCCGACGGCCAGCGAGTCTCGACCATCACCTGCGCCATTTGGCCGGGAAAAACGGCGGAACGCATGTTGATGAAGTTTGACCTGAAAGGCGTTGCCCTATCCTCCGGCTCAGCATGCTCTTCGGGAAAAGTGGGCGCCAGTCACGTCATGACCGCCATGGGGTATGGTGAGACCGAAGCCCTGTCCGCACTGCGGTTTTCGACGGGTTGGAACACAACCCCAGAGGATGTGCGCCAATTGGTTGAGATCATGGGTTCGATGGCATGATCAGCGCATTTTCTGAAGCGTTGGGACTGCTGGTGAGCGGTGATGCCGCTTTGTGGGATGTTATCCTCCGCTCGCTTTGGGTTTCGACGGCAGCCGCTTTTCTGGCGATGATCGCTGCGATCCCTTTGGCAGTGTTGCTGGGTACTTTCCCGTTTCCGGGCCGATGGGTGTGCAACACGGTCATCGGCAGTTTTCAGGCCATTCCAGCGGTTGTGGTTGGGTTGTTGGTGTACCTGCTGCTGACCAAACAGGGGCCTTTGGGTGACTTGCGGCTCTTGTTTACGTCTTGGGCCATCCTGATTGCCCAGTTCCTGTTGGTTTTGCCCATGGCGATTGCGCTGGTCACGGGCCGGATGCGTGATTTATGGCGTCGATTTGGTGATCTTTATCGTCTTGATGGTGCAAGCTTTGGCACTCGAATGCGTGCATTGTTCGTCATGGCACCGGGCCCGATTATCGTGGTTGGTTTGACTGTTTTCGGTCGAGCAATATCGGAAGTCGGTGCGGCGATAATCGTGGGCGGAAACCTGGAGTATGCCACTCGGGTTCTGACCACCGCGATTAAGCTGGAGGTTGAGCAAGGCAAGCTGGCCGAGGCGCTGGCTTTTGGCATGGTGCTGCTGATGCTGGCTCTTGTTGTGAATTTGACGGCGCGTCTTGTAGCGACGCTGCTGCCCGAACAGGACTTGGAAAGAAAGTGATCTGTCGATTCAGCATTGCGCTGATGGCCCTATTCCTCGCAGTTCCACTCACGGCTTCTGCCGATCCCATTCGGATTGGGGGCACAACGTCGGTCCGCGACAGCGGTCTGCTCGATGCCCTGCAAACGGCTTTTGCAGCCGATACGGGCCGGGAAATGCAGTTCATCGTTGGTGGGACGGGGCGCGTTCTCAAACTGCTCGAAGCGCAGGATGTCAGCGGTGCTTTGGTGCATGATCGGCGGAGTGAAATCGCGTTGGTTGACAGCGGCGGTGCAGCGCAGCGGCTGGAGGTCATGCGCAACGACTACATCATTCTGGGTCCCAAAACCGCGGATGTGCCAGCGGATGTCATTGCTCTGTTACAAAAGATTTCCGCAGATCGCCTGACTTTCGTCTCGCGCGGCGATAACAGCGGCACTCACAAGGCCGAGCTTCGCCTGTGGGAGGCCGCAGGGATAGATGTAGAGGCTAAATCTGCGCGTCGTTGGTATCGTAAGTCTGGCACAGGACAGGGCGCTACGCTCAATATTGCAGCCAGTTTGGATGCTTTCGTGCTGGCTGACGGGGCAACGTGGCTGGCATTTGAGAACAAGGCCGATTTGGTGCCAAAAGGCTGTTTTGGCGAGGCGCTCACCAACGTTTACGGCGTGCTGATTGGCTTTGACGGGGAAGCCGTTGACAGCGATGGCGCTTTGTTCGCCCAATGGCTCACGGGGCCGGGGCAGGCGGTTGTTTCTGCCTTCACGATTGATGGTATGGCGCCCTTTGCCGCGCTGACCGATATGGGGGGCGATGGCCCCATGCCAACGGCTGAGGCCTTTTGCGGCGAGACTGCCGACTAACCAAAGATCCCCAGCATGGGCGCCAAGTCGTTCAGGTTGACTGAACCCTGATGCCGCAGAGGAACCGGCAGATTAAACCGCGAGATATTTGCGTTTCCAGCCAGCTCGTAAGGAATCCCGCCGTTGCCTGACACCTGTAAGTCGCTCAGGCCCGACCCCAGCAATTCGACCAGATTGGTGCTGTAATCCAGACCAACGCTTGTTTCACGATTGGCCGCGAGTTCAATCGGGTTGCCCAAAGTCGCCGTTCCCAGATCCTTACCGGCCAGATTGAAGTTCATGGCCAACTGATTGACGAGCAAGGAAAGCGGGTTTGGATTGTTGATCGCCGTATCGATCCCAACTGTCTGCCGGTTCAATCCAATGCTTTTCAGGGCGACATCGTTCACCCGCATGGTCGGCTGTGCAAGGTTCAGAAGGTCACTGGCGGTATCGCATCCAACCAGCGAGACGGTCAGCGTCGCACCAGCGCCCAGCTGAAAAATGCGGCGTCGAGAAATCAGTTGATGCATGATTTTGCTATCTCCCTTGAAGCATTTCCCCCGCCCCATTGAAGTCGAAACACAATGTCGCACCTGCGCGCGGAATGCACGGCAAATGCGTTCTTTTTCCGGCGCTTAAACTCGTTTACTGGCGCTATGGTGGTTTCATGAGCACAGAACCTGCCGATATTGCCCTCGAAGACAACGATGTCCTCTCCCAGTTTGAAGCGCTGGGGCTGGATATGCGTGCCCTTAATGCGGTTGCCCGACTGGAGTTGGACAAGCCCACTGACGTGCAGCGTGAGGCGATTCCGCCGTTCATGCGCGGTCGAGACGTCGTGGCAACGGCCCCGACGGGGACAGGGAAGACGCTTGCCTTCCTGCTGCCCCTGCTATCGCGTTTATCCCTGCCCGCCAAAGGGTCCGGTCCGGGACCGCGCGCGATCATTTTGTCACCGACGCGGGAGCTGGGTGAACAACTGTGGAATGTCGCGCGGGATGTCTTTGCCGGCAAAAAGATGAAAGCTGTTCGCATGCTGGGCGGTGAGCCCTATGCCGCACAGAACAAGGCGCTTCAAGGTCCACTGGATCTGGTCATTGCGACGCCTGGCCGGTTGATTGACCATCTCGACTCTGACCGCATGGCCATGTTCCGGCTGGAAACGCTGATCATCGACGAAGCGGACCGGATGCTGGACGTCGGCTTCCGTCAGCAGATCCAGCGGATTGCACGCGCATGCGGGGCTAAGCGTCAGACCGGATTATACACGGCGACCCTGACGAAGGGCGTTCGGGAACTGGCGGCATCGATTACGAAGGAAGCCGCGCACATCGGTCTGGCTGAGCCTGATACGATCCCTGAAACGATCATGCACAATCTGGTTTTCTGTGACAGCCATGAGCACAAGCTCGAGGTGCTAGACCTGATGCTCTCCAAAGGGAACGTCCGGCAGGCGCTGGTGTTCGTTACGACCCAGAAAGCGGTTGAGGAACTGATCGAACATGTTTCGGTTCAGGGCCATGCCGCGGCACCGGCCCATGGTGGCATGACCACGGCAGAGCGCTCCGCTTCTGTGAATGCCTTTCGTCGGAAAAAGGTGCAATTGCTGGTGGCGACCGACGTGGCTGCACGAGGAATGGATATTCCCGGTCTGCGCGACGTTATCATGATGAATTTGCCCATTCATGCCGAAGACTACGTTCACCGCATCGGTCGTGTGGGCCGCGCAGGTGCGCCGGGGTGGTCGTGGGCTTTGGTCAGCGATGCCGACAAGCGCCGCTTGTCCAAGATTGAAAAGCTGCTGGGAAAGACATTGGCCTCCCGCCCAATCCCGTCCCTGATTGCCGAAGAACACCGCGAACGGTCCGAAGACGACCTTGTGCGTGCCCGGTCGGGTCGCGGTGCGGGTTCTGACCTGCGACCGAGTGGCCGTGGGGGACCGAGAGGCGCTGATCGGGGTCCGAAAGGGCGTGACAGGGGCGCACCCGGACCCGGCGGCGACCGCAAACAGCGGGATAGCCGAGGCGAGGGACGCAATGATCGTGGGCCTCGCAGTGATGGTGGGCCTCGCAATGATCGTGGGCCTCGCAGTGACCGTGGACCCCGCAGGGATGGTGATTCAAGGCCAGATCGCCGCGAGGGTGGTTTTGGGCCTAGAGGCTCGCGCGCGGATCGGGGCGAGAAAAAATCCAGGTCCAGCGACCGGCCGGGTCGCCCAGATCGAGGGGCTCAGGGCTCGAAAGGTCAGGGTCGAAGCGATAACCGTCGAGGGCAAAATCCTTCAGCCCCTCGGGGTGGTCCACGCGGCCGTCGATCATAAACCGCGCCATCATTCCGCGTGCGACTTTGGCGGAGAAGCTGATCATGGTTGGCTTCCCGCCCCGGTATTCGCGGAAACCCATGGTGATGACGGGTGCTTTGAGCGCTTTTGTGTCCAAGGCTTTCCAGTACTCATTGGATGCCAGATTGATGATGACACTGGGGCCTTCGCTGGTTTCCAAATCCTGCATGATCTGTTTGGCGAGCGTGTCACCCCAGAAAGAGTATAGGTTCTTGCCTTTTGGGTTTTCCAGCCGGGTTCCCATTTCTAATCGGTAAGGTTCTATCGCGTCCAAGGGCTTTAACAGCCCGTACAAACCCGATAGCACCCGCAGGCGATCATTGGTCGCGAGAAGGTCTTCAGCCGCCAGACTCTGTGCATCGAAACCGCGGTAGACATCGCCTGAAAACAGCAGCAAAGCGGGCTTCTTGTCCTGCTTGCCGAAGGACTTGAAGCGGTCATGGTTCAGGTTGGCCAGATCATCAGACAGGTTCATCAGCGAAGCCAGACCATCGGCCTTCAGCTTGCGGGCCTGCACTGCTAGTTTCTTCGCTTTGGCTTCAAACTGAGGTTCACTCGCAGGGGGGACGAAGTCGGGAATTGGCGACAGGTCCATCGACTTTGCGGGGGATATGACAGCTAACATGGGGCGGCCCTGTTTCTCTGGTGTTCCTACACATAGATGAATTTTTGCGACAAAAAGGCAATGCACACTTTTGTTCGTCATTATGCGTATATTTTCACTGGACTCAGGGAACCGAGCGAGTCCACTTAGGGACTCCCGAAAACTCGCTAGATGAGGGTTTGACGCTCCTGTGGTCGCGCTCCCTGACAATATTTGGCACTTCGCAGACGCGCTGTGTGAAACTGCTTTACCTGTCGTTCAGCAATATTTCCGTGCAGTTGATCTGCAAGTCGAACAAAAAGCGGATGTATCCCCTGTAACGCTCGCGGATCAAGCGATTGAGCGGCTCTGGCGGGAGCTTATCGCTGAGACCTACCCGGACCACGGAATTATTGGCGAGGAAGAAGAGTCAGTAGGCGCAGATCGGGACTTCGTCTGGGTTCTTGACCCCATCGATGGCACCCGCGCTTTTATTGGTGGATTTCCCATGTTCACCAATTTGTTTGCGCTCTTGCACCAAGGGCGACCTGTGTTTTCCGGGATCAATGTACCGGTGACCCAGGAATGCTGGTTAGGGACGGTCGCCAATGGTGGGCGGGCGACCTTTAACGGTGAAATACTCAGCGAGCGTCCTGCACGCCCACTGGCTCAAAGCATTTTGTCCGCGACGGCTCCGGACATGTTTTCGACTGAGCAATTCGAGCGGTTCTCCGTCCTTCGCGATGGTTGCATGGACTTGCGCTATGGTGCGGATGCCTACGCCTATGGCCTGGTTGCTTTGGGCAGCGTTGGTGTGGTGGCCGAAGCCTCCATGAAACCTTGGGATTTCATGGCGCTGATACCCGTCATCGAAGGGGCAGGGGGCAAGGTTACAGATTGGTCGGGGCAGCCGCTGGCTTTGGATAGTGATGGAACCGTTCTGGCCGCTGCTACGCCGGAACTACACAGGGAAGCCTTAGCGCTGCTGAAGGCCTGAAAACATGACCGTGACAAACACGAGAGATAGGGAAACCATGGCTGACGCTAAAGAGACTGTGTCGGGTGCTGAAAATACACGGCAACAGCCTAAACCGCCTTATGGCCACCTATCTGTGGTTTGCGGACCCATGTTTGCAGGCAAAACGACAGAAACGCTGAAGCGCATTCTGTGGGCCAAGAATGGCAGGGGGCAGGACATTCGTGTTTACAAGCCTGCCTTCGATCAGCGTTACGCCAAGCTGCAGATCGTGAGCCATGAGGGTTTGGCAGCCGATGCAGAGGCCGTACACGACTGGAGTAACCGAACAGCAGAACTGATCGCTGCAGGTGTGGCCGTTGTCTTTTTTGATGAAGTCCAGTTCTTTGAAGCGCCAAACTTCAATGACGACATCCTTAATATCGTCGAAGAATTGCTGTCTGCTGGCGTTGATGTCGTGTGCTCGGGTCTGGATATGGATTGGCAGGGTAAACCGTTCTCAATCATTGCTCACATGGCGGCAAAAGCGGACGAGGTGCACAAGCTGCGCGGTGTTTGCACGGTCTGTGGTCGCCCTTCGACCAAGACGTACAAGAAGACTGGATCCGGTGGACAAATTGAAATCGGCGGGGCGGAGCTTTACGAAAGTCGCTGCACCATCCATTGGGCTGTGCCAGATCTGGAACTGACGCCTGACCTTTTCCACGGACGCTGATTTTGCGCATAATCTGAAAAAAAGTAGAGGAATGTTGCAGGTCTTTGATGACTTTGGTCTCGGCTTGGGCTTAAAAGTCCTCCAACGATCCTGAGTGTTCTTAAGGCACTCGAACGAAAAGACCTTTTGAGGCCATTAATGAACTCGCTTCCTGTCTTTCTCACGCGCTCGGTTTTTGCAGTATTGGCAGGTTTGACGCTCATTTCCTGCGGCTCTCCGGGCTCTATGCCAGCTGCACCGGGGAACCCCAGCCAAGTGGCGCATACAGCGACAGAGTTTTCGTCGACAGGGTCAGAGCTTACGGCTGCGTTTGTGTCAGAGGTTAACTCGCCCGCACAAACGCGGACCAGCGATCTGAAGAAGTTCTACAAAGATCAAGACTACTTCACGACGTTTTACAGAAATGGGCGCTGGACATGGGCGGGGAACCAGGCTTTTGCGGCGCTCAAGAATGCTGCCAGCGAAGGTTTGCGACCTGAGTCCTATCTGCCGATTTCCATGCTGCAAAGCAGAAGCCTGAGCACAGTGGACCCTCGAACCGCAGATGTCCTGCTGACGTCTGGAATCATGGCTTACATGGCCGACCTTCATCAGGGCGTGCACAACCCCAGCCGTAAAAACATTGGGCCGAAGTTGCTACGGGAAGGCATTGAGCGGTCTGATTTCAACGTATTTCTGGCAGGTTTGGCACCAAAGGGTCGCTCCTATTCTGCCCTGAAAAGCGTTCTCAATGGCCGGAGAGGGCCGCTGTCCAACGCGCAACGCCGACAGGTTGCGCTGAATATGGAGCGGTTGCGGTGGGACCACGAAGCCGCTGGCGCGCTCAGAGACATCAGGGTGAATATTGCCAGTCAGACCATGGAAATGTTCGAAAAGGGCCGCAAGGTTCACGAGATGGTCGTCGTCGTTGGTCGCAAGAGCCGTAAAACACCGAGCCTGCAAGACCGCGTCGTATCGCTGAAATTCAGCCCGGACTGGACTGCGCCACGGACGATTGTCGAAGAAGACTACCTCGATCAGGCGCAGGCTGACCCTGCTTACTTTGATCAGAAAGGCTGGCAGATTTACGTCGAGGGAGAGCGTGTTGAGTCCGCGAGCCTGGATTGGAATACCGTAGATCTCGATGCCGTGACGGTGAGACAGCCCTCAGGGGCCAGTAACGCCCTCGGCGGTGTGCGGTTTTCACTGACGAACAACCAGGCCATCTATCTGCACGATACAAACGCGCACAGCCTGTTCAAAAAAGTCGAGCGGCTCTATTCCTCCGGCTGTGTGAGGGTGGAGGATGCAGCGTGGCTGGCGCACTGGATCATGGAGGCGGAAAAAACGCCGATGAGCCTTGCGCAGGTTAAAAAGAACATGGATCTCAGCTCCCCCAAAACGGTTCAGCTGGCCAATCCGGTCCCTGTTTCCATTGCATACCTTACGGTTTGGGTCGATGGATCGAACGTGCTGCACTGGGAAGATGACGTTTACAACCATGATGCCCGGCTGATGAAGAAAATGAAGTTTCCTGCCGCTTGGGGTGGCAATGGGTAACGGAGAGTAGTACTCAGGTTTGCAGTGTCGCCATATTTCAAACATCGCGACGCAATAGTCTGGTCCCGTCTGGTAATGGCCCTACTCTCGCAATGGACGCAACGACCAAAAAACGACAGGTGCGCCGCACTTTTATTTCGCTGAGTATCGCTGCTTGTATGGCATTGATTGCAGCGGGGCTGGGCTTTGTGTTTGCTGTGCGACCGGTCTGGTCCACCAGTGCGCAGATGCAGGCTGAGCGTGAAGCGACCGAACTCCGCTCGGCTGTTGCTGCTGACGTTCAGATCCCATCATTGGCATCGATCACTTGGGAAGAAGCCGTCGCTGGTTTCATGTCCAGTTACGACGATGAACCCATTCTGCAGAAACTCTCAGTTTTTGACGGTATTGATCCCAGCGAATTCTTCAAACTCAGACAGGGTGATTTGGTTGCGCCGACGGTTCCGAACGATGTGACTGGCACCGTGAAATTGTATTTTATCCCTGGCCCCGGCTATTTCTTTTTCCGCCTCGAAAACTTCGACATACCGGTCGGGCCTGGATATCAGATTGGGCTTTCCAGCGCTCGTGCCCCCCGCGAGGGTGTGGATATCCGATCCGCCGATTATCGCTTTCTCTCCCCCTTGACGCGCTTCCAGGGGAGCCGCAACATCATCATTAACCCCGAAACAATCGTTCAGCCTGACGACAAGCCGACGCGCTTCAAATCGTTGGTCATTTGGAATGCTGAATTTGACGTGGTGATCGCAACGGCGACTTTGAATTAAGCCCTCTGCTGCGTCACACGGAATGAAACTGGAAGCCCTTTGTCTCAATCCCCGACGTTCCAGCCCGCCACGGATCATCTGTCGCTTGGTGAAGCCTTTTTCACGCCAGTTGAGCCTGCGCCGTTCCCGGAAACGATCCTACGCTACAGCAATACGCGCTGGGCGGATCGCTTGGGGCTGCACGGGTTGGGCGATGAAGGATGGATCCGCCACTTTGGCCGATTTGAGTCCCTCAAAGGCTCTCTGCCCAAGCCAATTGCTCTGAAATATCACGGGCATCAGTTCCGACACTATAACCCCGATTTGGGGGATGGCCGCGGCTTTCTGTTTGCCCAAATGCGAGATCCTGAAGGCGGAAGGTTGCTGGATTTTGGCACCAAGGGATCAGGCCAGACACCCTACAGTCGAGCGGGCGACGGGCGATTGACGCTCAAAGGCGGTGTCCGTGAAGTGCTGGCGACGACGAGGCTTGAGGCTTTGGGGGTCAACACATCAAAAACCTTCGCGCTTGTGGAGACCGGCGAGGCCCTGCATCGCGGCGATGAACCTTCGCCAACACGCAGTTCCGTGATGACGCGCCTCTCACACGGACACATTCGCATTGGCTCGTTCCAACGTCCCTATTTCCTGCAAGAACAGGAAAACCTCGAAGCCTTGCTCGAATATGCCTGCCAAACCTACGCTCCCGCCATACACCGGGCGGCCTACGAAAACGAAGGCGGAAGAGGAGCTGCGGATGCCGCGCCCTTGTTTCTTCGCTGGGTTGGTCGCAACTGTGCCCATACCGTCGCTGACTGGTTTGCCGCCGGCTTTGTCCATGGCGTCCTGAACACCGACAACATCAACATCACGGGCGAGAGCTTCGACTACGGACCCTACCGGTTTTTGGAAAAAATGGATCCAAATCGAGTGGCGGCTTACTTCGATCACAGCGGTCTGTACGCTTTTGGACGACAGCCAGAAGCTGTTTATTGGAACCTGCAGCAACTCGCGACCGTGCTGGTTACAATGGGCGATCAGGATGCGATCATCGAGGCCCTTAAGGGGTATAGCGATTGCCTGTCCGCGGCTGTGGAGGACCGCCTGTTCCGCCGTCTTGGTTTAGCGGCTACAGGGCATTCTGAGGTGGATCAGCCGTTTCTTAAGAACCTGTTGGCCGTTCTGCGAACCTCTTCGGTGCCGCTGGACGATACGCTTCATCGGGCTTTTGGGGGACGGGAGTGGCCTGGGGGGGAGGATTGGTCCGACCTGCGCGATCAAGCCAAAGATTTTGAGCCGGTTGATGCCAACCGCCTCACCCATTCGTATTTTCAGAGAAGCAGCGCCTGTTCGCTGGTCTATGACGAGATCGAAGCCTTGTGGACACCCATTGCGGACCGCGATGATTGGTCCGAGTTTGAGAAAAAACTCGCGGAGACGGAAGACATGCGAACGGCATACGCGTTCGAGCCGGAAACCGCCGACGACGGCTCCCACGCTCTCACGTTCTTTTCCGCCTAGCGCCGAACCAGTTTGAACTCGATGCGTCGGTTCTGTTGCTGAGCCGCCTCGTCATCCCCTTCGACCAGCGGCTGATGCTCGCCGAATGCAGCAACCATCAGGCGGTTTGCCGGGATGGAGGTGTTCTCGATCAGGTACTCAACCACACTAACCGCCCGTTCAGAAGACAGCTCCCAGTTGCCGTAAGGAGAGAACAGGTAAGGCTTGATGTCAGCATGACCATCGACGCGGATCATGAATTCATCGTTATCCAGATCGCTAAGGATCCGCTCAAGCTGCTGTCCAAAAATCTGAAGCTCGTCCTGACCTTCACGAGACAGGTTAGGCGAGCCAACAGGGAATAACCCGTTCGATGCGAGCAACAACCGCTCACCCACCACCCGCGGTACATAGCCAAACTCAGTGGACGTGGCTGTTACAAGGCGCGTGTAGAGGCGTTCGCGGATTTCCGCCATGGCAGCGCTTTGGTCAACAACCAACTCGCCACCGGTTGAAGCATTGTTCAAGGCCACTT
Source organism: Alphaproteobacteria bacterium (assembly GCA_049612785.1). GTDB lineage: Bacteria > Pseudomonadota > Alphaproteobacteria > UBA7985 > UBA7985 > UBA7985. The sequence continues at coordinate 25,197 of JBMZBW010000009.1, forward strand.
GTAGCTGATTGTCACCGATCAGGCGTTCAGCAAGTTCCCTTGCCAGCTCTGCTGCGCGGCTCTCAACTTGCTCATTAAAGCGGTTGATCAACGTTGCTCTTTGGGCTTCGATCCGGTCGTTGGCTTCTGCCTGGATGTCAGCAATAAGCCGTGCTTTTTCGGCTTCAAACTGCGCCTGAGCTCGGGCTTCAGCTTGCGTGTTCAATGCCGCTTCAGTGGTGTTGAGCGACACGGCCAGAGCTTCGCTTACCCGCAGGGCAACTTCCTCGGCGATTTGCGCATTCATGTCAGCTTCAAGCTGAGCCAACTCCTGCTCCAGCGCCCGCTCACGATCTGAGGCTTCAGTCAGTAACTCGGCCTGCATCGCCGCTACTTCCGCTTCGGCTTCAGCGATGCGCGCTTTCGCTTCCGCTGCCAAAACAGCCGCGCGCTGCTCCGCCTGATCTTCAACCGTTGAGTCAAGCGAGGCTCGCTCTTGAGCAAGATTTTCGAGCTGGGTCTGCGTTTCAACAAGCTTTTCTCGTGCTTCTTGCTCGCGCACCAGCGTGCGCTGCAACGTAGCAACGGCGCTTTCAGGTGTAATCGGATCGCCGTTTATGAGGACCTGGCCGCTATCCGCGACAGTCGCGCCAAAGGTGCCGATTGCGGCAATGATAATCTCGCGTTCTTCGATCTTGGCGGCAATTTCCGAGCGTAAGGCTGCGGCTTCGATCCGCAGGCTTTCGGCCTCAGTCTGGGCTGCAAATACGGCATTTTCTGCCGGTTCCAGCGCGAGTTCAGCTTCTTCCTGACGCGCGAGCAAGCGCTGTCCTTCTAGGCGTACAGCCTCCAGAAGCCGCTGGCCGCTTTGTTGTTCACTGGCCAGATCATCAAGTTCGCCCTTGGCTGCATCAATCTGCGCCAGCAAATCGGAGAGCTGCTGCTGCAGGACAGCTTTTTCAGCCTTGGCGTCCTCAAGAGCGGTTGCCAGCTCACGCTGGTTGATAATCAGTGCGACGCTATCCAGATCGCCAATCGCCGCCAATCGTTCTTCTGCGACCGAAACGAGGTCGGAGAGGCGCGATTTTTCTGCAGCCAGCGCGTCGCGCTCCAGCTGCAGTGCGGTAACCTCGCCAAGGATCTCGTCATATTTCTGCTGGGTTTCCGCAGCCGCTTGCTGTTCGGCTGCAATCTCTGCTTCACGCGCTTCAACATCGCCTTCGAGCGCGCCTACCAAATCGAGTAAGTCTTTCCGCTCTACGGCCAGCAAAGCGGTCAGGTCTGCTTCCTTTTGCTCAAAAGTGGCCTGCGCCTCCTGTCGTGCTTCCTCAACGGCTTTATCGCGCTCGGCAAAGGCCTCAGCGACCTGATTGGACCGTTCTTGCAAAGCGGAAAGAGCAGCGCTGATGTTGACCAGGTTGTCGCCAGACAAACCGGATTGCGGTGTTGCCGGCACGTCGAGTGCGGCCATCACACTGACGAGCTGTGCCTGTTCCGGCGCTGAGACCTGAACAAACCCACTGTCCTCGCCGCCATTGCCGGACACGAGATTGGCGCCGAAGTCACTGTCACGCGTGACCCAACCAAGAATGCCACCAACAATAAAGACAAGAAATGCGAGCAAGGCGAGGATTGGACGGCTCATAGGTAGAGTATTCCTTTGGCAATAAACCTAGCGACAGCTCAGGTTTAACGCTCTGAGCCATTTATCCCAAGCGTGCAAATGGGTTTTTTTCGAGACTTCCGTCTAATTCCACGATCCAAGCATCCGGATCGCGCTCTGCAATGCGCGTAAGTTGATCAAATGCATCTTGTCTGAGCAGTGTTGATTCCCGCCACACCAGTTTGTCCGTCTCAAAGTCCCGTTCCTGAGTCAGGAGCGTTTCGGCGTCTTCGAAATAGAGGATGACCAAACCTCGATCAGGATCGCCTTTTTGCCTGACGTAAAAGCCCAGGCTTTCGGCAGAATGCAGGCGCTGCGCGGCGTTGATCGCCATGCCAATGGGCAAATCACCAAAATCAGCGCCGCCAGACATGGGCTTAGGCTTCCTGCTCGATGGTTTTGAGGAAGTTGACGGCCTTGTAGTCCTCTTGCGCGCGGTCGAGATGCCAGGCGTTTCGTGCGAGGAAAACAGGGATCTCGTTGTGATCTTCCGCCATATCGCCGCGATTTTCCTCAACAATTTTCTTGAGCATGGCCGGATCGTCAGAGCGTAACCAGCGCGCTGTCATTAGGTTGACCTGCTCAAATGTTACGGGAATTTCGTATTCCGTGCGGATACGGTCGGCCAGCACGTCGAACTGCAGAGCGCCCACAACCCCAACAATCCAGTCTGACCCAATGACCCGCTTGAACACCCGCGCCGCGCCTTCTTCGGCCAGCTGGAACAGGGCCTTGCCGAGGTGCTTCGCCTTCATGGGATCAACAGGCCGCACAGACTGAAGCAATTCCGGCGCGAATGAAGGAATCCCGGTAAAGGCCAGATCCTGACCTTCCGTCAGCGCGTCGCCGATACGCAGGTTTCCATGGTTCGGAATACCGATGATGTCGCCGGCATAGGCTTCTTCAGCAGTTGCACGGTCCTGCGCCAGGAACAGCTGCGGATTATGCATGGTCAGCTGCTTGCCGGAGCGCAGATGCGAGAGCTTCATTCCTTTTTTGAAGTGTCCGCTGGCTAATCGCATGAAGGCAATCCGGTCGCGGTGCTTGGGGTCCATGTTTGCCTGAATCTTGAAAACGAACCCACTGACCTTTTTTTCCGATGGTTCGATTTCGGTTTTGTTGCCTTTGACAACCGCCGCTTGCGGGCGGGGCGAAGGCGCTGATTTGGCTAAGCCATCCAGCAATTCGCGAACGCCGAAGTTGTTGAGGGCAGAGCCGAAGTAGACGGGGGTCAGCGTGCCTTGACGATAGGCTTCCAGGTCAAAGGGTGGGCACAGCTCCTTGGCCATGTCAGCGCCTTCCTGCAGCGCTTCGATTTCCGCACCATCCAGGACATCTGCCAGAGCCGGATCATCAACGCCCGAAACCTTCATCCCGTCACGGGGCATTTCGCCTTTGGCGTCATTGTGGACAGGGATGAACTGATCGTTCAACAGGTCGTAACAGCCCTTGAACTGCCGTCCCATGCCAATGGGCCAGGACGCGGGCGAGACATCCAGCGCCAGCGTCTGTTCGATTTCATCAAGGATCTCAAAAGTCTCCCGCGCTTCCCGGTCGAGCTTGTTCACAAAGGTCATGATCGGCACATCGCGCAAGCGGCAAACCTCAAACAGCTTCAGCGTTTGCGCCTCGATACCTTTAGCAGCGTCGATCACCATGACAGCCGAGTCCACGGCGGTCAGGGTCCGATAGGTGTCTTCCGAGAAGTCCCCGTGGCCCGGCGTATCCAGCAGGTTGAAGATACAGTCCTTGTAGCCATAGGTCATGACGGAGGACGTAACGGAAATCCCGCGCTCGCGTTCCACCTTCATCCAGTCGGACGTCGCGCCACGCCGGGCATCGCCTTTGGCCTTCACAGCACCCGCAAGTTGGATAGCGCCACCGAAGAGCAGCAGCTTTTCTGTCAGTGTCGTCTTACCCGCATCCGGGTGAGAAATAATGGCGAAGGTTCGCCGATTGGCGACTTCTTCTTGAAGCAATGCCATGGGGTACCGCTCTGAATGCTATGGTTTAGAAACAGTGTTTAGGCCAGAATGGTCACAGAACCCAAGACCCACCATCGGGAGGGCAGGAGGCCCCGTTAAGCATGAAGCCTATTGAGACGATGGAGGAGCTTACCGCCCTCTACGGCGAACCTAGCCCTGCGGCGATCAAGAAAGAAGCGGATTTCATCACCGAAGACTATGCCGCTTTCATCCGCGCATCACGTTTCATGGCGCTCAGCACCGTCGGCCCCGAAGGGACGGATTGCAGCCCGCGCGGTGACAAAGGGCCCGTTGCCCATATCCATGATGCCAAAACTTTGCTGATCCCTGATCGTCGAGGCAATAACCGGATCGACAGCCTGCGCAATATTCTCCGCGACCCGCGTGTTTCGCTGATGTTCATGATTCCGGGCTCATCGACCATTATTCGCGTCAATGGCAAGGCCCATTTGACGGCAGACCGAGACGTGTTGGACAGCCTCGCAGAAGCCGGAAAGCCGCCGCGATCCGTGATCGTTGTGAAGACTGACGCGGTCTATTTCCAATGCTCTCGCGCGCTGATGCGCTCGGCGCTGTGGCAGGATGCGAAAGAGGCGGCAGATTTACCGACAGCAGGGCAAATTCTTGCCAACATGACCGATGGCACCGTCGGGGGTCCGGATTACGACCGCGAATGGCCCAAGCGGGCTGAAGAATCCATGTGGTAAGTCCCGGATCTTAGCTTTCAGCTTTTTCTTCCAGTTCCAGCCACTCCATTTCGGCTTCTTCCAGCTTGTCACGGAGTTCGCCGAGCTTGCTCGTGATCCGGTTGAACTTTTCCGGGTCGCGGGCGTAAAGATCCGGGTCAGAGAGTAGGCTTTCTCCCTTTGCGATGTTGCCCTCCAGGGCTTCCATCTCGCCCGGCAGCTTCTCAAGGCGAATTTTCTCGGCATAGGTCAGCTTGTTCTTTGTCGGTGTCGCAGCCTTCTTTTCCGGCTCTTTCTTGGAGGGTTTTGGCTTGGAAGCGCTGAATTGGTTCTTGAGGCGGGTCTGGTGCTGCTTGCGAGCATCTGAATAGCCGCCGGGATACTCAAAAACCCCGCCCTTGCCGTCAAACAGGATGGTCGATGTCACCAGACGATCGATGAAATCACGGTCGTGGCTCACCAGTAGAACCGTTCCTTCATAATCTGCGATGATTTCCTGCAGCAGATCGAGCGTTTCCAGATCAAGGTCGTTGGTTGGCTCGTCCAGAACCAACAGATTGCTGGGGTTGGCCAGTCCTTTGGCAAGGGTCAGGCGGTTCCGCTCTCCGCCCGAAAGCGACTCAACGGGCGCTCGCGCAGCTCTTTCACTAAACAGAAAGTCCCGCATATAGGAAACCACATGCCGCGGCTGTCCGCGCACCATGATCTGATCTCCCCCCACGTCGGCCAGATACTCCCAGACTGTCGTTCCGGGCTTCAGCGTGGTGCGCATTTGATCCAACACAAGCGGCTCAAGGTTGGTGCCGCGAAATACGCTACCGCCGTCTGGTTCCAGGGTGCCCAACAGCATTTTGATCAGCGTGGATTTGCCTGCACCATTGGGGCCAATGATGCCGATCCGGTCTCCGCGCATGATCTTCGTTGAAAACGGCGCGATGATCGTGCGGCCATCGTAGCTCTTGGATATATCCGTCGCTTCGATCACCCGACGACCGGATTGACCACTGCTGGCGCTGTCCAGTTGCACTTGGCCGGGGCGAGCAACCATATTGCGCCGTTCCTGCCGCAGCGTTTCCAGCCGTCGCATTCGGCCCATGTTGCGGGTTCTGCGCGCAGAAATGCCCTCGCGGGACCACTGGGTTTCTTCGGCAATCAGTTTGTTGAGCTTGGCAAGATCGCGGGCTTCATCTTCCAGCAGCTTTTCTGCCCACGCGTCGAAGTGCCGATAATTCTTGTTCAGGTGCTGAACCCGTCCTCGATCAAGCCACGCCACTTGCTCGGTAACCGTTTCCAGAAAACGCCGGTCGTGACTGATGGTCAGGACAGCACCGTCAAAGCGCCGGATTTCGCTTTCCAGCCACTCGATTGTATCAACATCCAGATGGTTCGTTGGCTCGTCGAGGAGAAGCACGTCTGGTTCTTCCGCCAGCGCCTTGGCCAAGGCAGCCCGTCGCTGCTCACCGCCGGAAAGCCCGTCGGTGCCCTGATCCGGCTCTAGTCCAAGGCTATCGAGAAACATTTTTGCCCGGTGCGGTTCGGCGCTTGCGCTGGTGGCATAGTCCAGCACCGTGGCGAAGGACGACAAATCCGGTTCCTGTGGCAGGATCCCAACGCGGGTCCCCGGTTGGACAAAGCGCTCGCCTTTATCAAAGTCCGCCTCACCACCCAGTATTTTCAACAGCGTGGATTTCCCGGTTCCATTTCGCCCGACAAGGCAGGTCCTGTCCTTGGCAAATATGCTCAGGGTCACGCCGGTAAACAGGTCTTTGTCGGAGTGCCGCAGAAACAGGTCTGAGAGGCGAATCAGGGGTGTTTGGGCGGACATAAAGGACAGGGGGCCTTTCAATCGGGGCGCTTGGACTTAATCTTGCCCCCTCATAGCCGGAATCACGGCCATTGTTACAGTCTGAAATACTGTTTTACGTCGTTTAACGTTTTGTCTTCAAAGTCGTAAAGACATCGGCCCACCTTTGGTCCATTTTAGTGGAATAGTCTTAACGAGATCCCAGAACTGCAGGGGGCTGCTGAACCAGCCGGTGGAACGGGATGCTCTTTACAAGCTGGAGTCTAGGACATGAAAAAGATTTTGCTGAGTACCGCTGCACTGACCTTCGTCTTGAGCGGCTGTGTGGCGACAGACCCCTACACCGGTCAGACAACCCTTACGAATACCGGAGGCGGTTCCGCCATTGGTGCGGCTTTGGGTGGTTTTGTCGGCGCGGTAACGGCTGAAGAAGGCGACCGTGGCCGCGGTGCGCTTCGGGGTGCGCTTGCCGGTGGTGTCGTTGGTGCCGGTGTCGGTGCGTACATGGATTACCAGGAACGTGAGCTGCGTCAGTCGCTGGAAGGGACGGGCGTGGGTATCGAGCGTCAGGGCGACGACCTTCGCTTGATCATGCCGTCTGAGGTGACCTTTGACGTCGCCAGCTTCGAAATCAAGCCGTCGTTCTATGCCGTTCTCGATAATGTCGCTGACGTGATGATCAACTATCCTGAGACCACCGTTCAAATTGCCGGACACACCGACAGCGACGGCTCAGACAGCTACAACCAGGATCTTTCCGTGCAACGTGCGAGCGCCGTTCGCAACTTCCTGTCAGCGCAGGGCGTTGAGTTCAACCGGATGTCCGCCGTTGGTTTTGGCGAGCGCTTCCCCATCGCTTCCAACGATACAGAGTACGGCAAAGCCCAGAACCGCCGGGTGGAAATCACGCTTTCCCCGGCATCTGACTTCTAAAGACCAGAGCAGCTTTGCTGTCCGTTGGGTTTTTCAGGACCTGAAAATGAAAAAAGGGGCTCCAGCAATCACGCTGGAGCCCCCTTTTTTGATCATTTGATTGACGCCTAGAACTGGGACACACCCAAAAGCGCCAGCGTGTCCATGGTCACACCGGTACCAACCTGACCATTGTCACGCTGGAACCCGTCAATGGCGCGCTGGGACAGCGGACCAAAGATGCCATCAATCGGGCCGTTGTAGTAGCCACGCTGCTGCAGCGCGACCTGAATACGGCGAATGATGTCTGGCGTCGTGTTGGTTTCACACAGGATTGACTGCCACTGGGTCCGAGCAGGCTCGACCACGACTTCGCGGGCAATGGTATCAAAGACCGGTGGGATCTCGATGATCTCCTCGCGTGCCGGAACAACTTCCACCCGGCGGGTAACCGTACGGGTTTCCGCTGGGATCACGCGCTCTTCAACACGAGCCGGCGTGTTAACGACTTCACGCTCAACAATCTCGGTGACCGCTGGAATGATTTCTTCGCGCGTCGAAGCCGGCTGGATCATAACGCGACGCTCAACCTGCTTTGTTACTGCAGGCTCGGTTACCAGACACAGGATCTCGCCTGTTGCCTCGTCAATCCGCTGGATTGGGCCCGTACCCGGCTTCCAGACGGTGCGCTCAGGAACAACAACGATTTCTTCGATAACAGTGTCGTAAATCGGCTCAACCGGGATCAGGCGGCGAGCAGCAGGACGCACGACAACTTCTTCCTGAACGGTCGTGTAGGTAGCGGGAACCGTGATCAGCTCCGTCGTTGCTTCGCGAACCACCACTTCTTCGGTAACGTCACCGAATTGTGCTGGAATGATGCGAACCTCCTGACGTGCAGGCTCGATCATGATTTGCTCTTCCACTGTCTGCGTTACGGCAGCCAGAGCGATCCGAGCATAACACTCACCGGGGAGCGGATTTGGCGGGAAGGCACTTGCATCAGCGCCCTGACCTGCGAAACCACCCTGTCCCGCAAAGCTCTGCTCAAAGGATGCATTCTGCACGCCGCCAGACTGACCGAAACCGCTGGATGAGGTAGAGAACCCTCCGCCGCTTGATGAAAATCCGGTTGTGGTGGTCGTGGTCGTTGTCGACGAACCGACGGTCCCGCCGGAACTAGTAGTAGTAAGAGTCGTGCCTGTGCCGTCAGTCGAAATGGCCGTACACCCCGTGAGGAGGAGCGCAGCTACGCCGGCGAGCAAGACGTTCTTGGTGTACGAATTCATAACACCGAACCTTTTATAATTGTCTGATCCCTACGAACCGACGGTAACGCACTGCTCCTTTAACGCGATAAACTCACTTAGGGGCTATTGATGCGCAACGTCGATTCCGTAATCCCACAACTTTTAAACCCGCCAGATCGCTATGGAGTCAATCAATAGAATGGTTACAAATTGGAGCAATATGGGTGAATGGAAGAACTGTTGTTTTCAAGTCACTTAGCTTTGTGGCTTAATGTAGGCGGATAATGCTTTTGGCCTTAGTGTCGCCCATTAAGGCAGATCAAGCGAATATCCAACCTCTCGCACCGTCCGAATCACGTCCGAATCCCCGTTAGCATTGAGTGCTTTGCGGAGTCTGCGGATATGCACATCCACGGTTCTGGGTTCAACGTCCTTCTCACGACCCCATACCGAGTCTAATAACTGTTCCCGAGAAAAGACCCTTCCAGGGAACTGCATGAAGTGTCTTAAAAGGCGAAATTCGGTCGGCGCAAGTTCAAGGGCCATATTGCCGCGCATGACCTTGTGAGTGCCCTGATCCATCTGAATATCTGCGAAAACCAGAATTTCTTTCAGGCGGGCAGGCTGTGACCGTCGCAGGACCGCGCGCAGACGAGCCAGCAACTCCTGAGGGCTGAAAGGCTTGGTCAGGTAGTCGTCTGCACCCATGTCCAGACCGCGCAATTTGTCCTGTTCCTCACCACGCGCCGTGAGCATGATAATCGGCACATCGCTCGTTTCCTGATGCCGACGCAGGTGGCGGCAAACTTCCAGCCCAGAGCGCAAGGGTAACATCCAATCGAGCAAGATCGCATTGGGTTCAGTTGTCAGGGCGAGGTCTACAGCTTCCTCTCCGTCACGCGCGACGACAGTATCGTACCCAGCGCTCCGCAGATTGTAGTCGAGCAGCGTGACAATCGCTTCCTCGTCTTCGACAATCAGCACAAGCGGTTTAGCGCCCGCACTATTTTGGGGGCGTTTGTCGCGGCTCATGGATAGCTCCATGCCTGTGGTTGGGCCAGCGTATGGCATCATCATGGTCCCGATGCTCCTATTAGCCGAAAGCACCCGATACATAATCCTTTGTACGAGGATCTTGCGGGTTTTCAAAAATGTCTTTGGTCGGTGCCATTTCAACCATGTCACCGAGATGGAAAAATGCAGTCGTCCCGGCCACGCGCTGAGCCTGCTGCATGTTGTGGGTCACGATCACGATGGCGTAGTCTTTGGCCAAATCCAGAATGAGCCGCTCGACAGTGCCGGTTGCGATGGGATCAAGGGCGGAACAGGGTTCGTCCATCAGGATGACTTCTGGCGAAACCGCAACCGCTCGGGCAATGCACAGACGCTGTTGCTGACCGCCTGAGAGACCCAAGGCTTCCGCATCCAGTCGGTCGTATACTTCCTCCCAAAGGCCCGCTGAGGTCAGGGCTTCTTCAACGATTTCGTCCAGCTCTTCCCTGTCCTTGGCCATACCGTGAAGCCGGGGGCCATAGGCAACATTGTCGTAGATTGATTTCGGGAAAGGGTTGGGCTTCTGGAACACCATGCCTACCCGCTGACGCAGCAAAGTAACGTCCAACGACTGATCGTGAATGTCTTCGCCATCGAGCGCGATCAGTCCCTCAACCCGTGCGATGCTGATGCTGTCGTTCATGCGGTTCAGGCACCGCAGAAAAGTGGACTTGCCGCAGCCTGAAGGTCCGATCAGCGCGGTTACGTGCCGGTTCAGGATATCCATGTTCACGCCTTTGAGCGCGTGGTTGTCCCCGTAAAAGACGTGGACGTCCTCAGCCTTCATTCGAATTTCAGACATGGGTTCTTCCTCAATTAGCGCGCTCGAAGCGGGCGCGGATGTAGGTGGCGAGGCCATTCATGGCAATGACGAGGACAAGCAGACAGACAATGCCGGCGGCTGTCTTGTTTTGGAACAAAGGGTCATCGTCCGCGGCCCACTGGTAGATCTGGGATGGCATTCCCACGCCTTTGGACATCAGACAGGCTGCTCCGGCGTCGCAGACATCGTTGATAAAGGCGTTCATGCCTACCATCAGCAGCGGGGCGGTTTCCCCGGCTGCCTGAGCGAGACCGATGATCACCCCTGAAGCAATGCCGGGCAGGGCAGCAGGCAAGACGTGCTGAAAGACCGATTGCTGATGAGACGCGCCCATGCCCAAGGCTGCTTGTTCATAGCTGGGCGGTACAGCGCCAATCGCGGCGCGGGACGCGATGATGACGGTCGGTAGCGTCATAAACGCCAGCACCGTTCCCCCGACAATCGGAAAGCCGCGAGAACCGGGGAACAGCCACTGGATGATGACGGCAGCGCCGAGGATGCCGAAAATGATCGATGGAACCGCCGCCAGGTTGTTGATGTTGATTTCCATGAAATCTGTGAACTGGTTCCTCGGTGCAAACTTTTCGAGGTAAACAGCCGCCAGAATGCCGACGGGCACAGCCAGAACCATCACGACAATCAGCATCAGGAAGGTTCCCTGCGCCGCTGCAGCGATACCGGCTCGTTCTGGCGAGGTCGAGGAAGCGGAGGCAAAGAAACCCGGTTGTTGCTCCAGAATTGTCCAACCAAAAAGGTTCAGCTTCGGAACGCCCAGATAAGGTCGAATGCGGGTTCTGCCTGTATCGCGGAGCTCGGTCAGAACGGCCAGACCGTTTTCGTCCACCGACCGCTTGAGCAGGATCCAGTTTTCGGAATCCAGGTTCTTTTGGGTCCGGCGTTTCATGTCCTTGAACAGCACGTCCGAATCACCGGCGGCCAAAGCCCAAAGCGTGACGGTTTCGCCCAGTCGATATTCGCCACTGATGAGCCTGTCGCGGATCTGGAATTGTGCCTCGAGGCTGATCATCTCAACGACCTGAGCAACGGCTTTGTCGCGCTCACGATCAGTTTCGTAGCCAACAAAGGTGTCTGCGAAGTCGGTGGCAAACATGTTTTGCAGCATTTTTTTATAGGCTGCACCGCGCTGAACCGATCGCGCAGCACGCTTGGCGCGTTTGGCATCCGGTTCAATATCCGCGGCCCAGAACGCCGGCGCGATACCGATGGCCGCCTGATGTTGAGCCAGATCAGTCGGTTTCAGAACCTCTGGGTCAAGGTAGACTTCAATCTGGATAAAGGATTGAACGAAGCCGTTGTAAGACTTCTTGATGACCGAATACATGAGGGCGACCAGAAAGGCTGCGGCGAGACCCAGTGCCAGCAGGCCCAGCATCCGAAAAATCAGCTCACCACGACGTCGTGCAGCCCTGCGGCGCGACGCTTGAACGCTCAAGTGGGGGGAGGTGTGAGTGGACATTAGCTGTACCTCTGACGGTAACGACGCACGATCTGGATCGCGGCGAGGTTGAGCAGTAGCGTAGAAATGAACAGGACGAGGCCCAGACCAAAGACTGACAGCGTGTTGGCTCGATCAAATTCAGCATCGCCAATCAGCAACTCGGTGATTTGCACCGTTACGGTCGTCATCTGATCCAGCACGTTGAGGGTCAAATTCGCCTGTCCCCCTGCGGCGAGAACCACGATCATGGTTTCACCGATGGCGCGAGACGTGGCCAACAGGAAACCACCCATGATGCCGGGTAAGGCCGCGGGGATCAGCACTTTGAGGATGGTTTCTGACTTGTGACCGCCCAGCGCTAGCGAGCCGTCGCGCAGTGACCTCGGAACCGCTTTCAGAGCGTCATCAGACAGTGACGAGATGAAGGGGATGAGCATGATCCCCATTACCGCACCGGCAACCACACCTGACTTCGCACCAATGGCGAGGTCGAGGTATTCCAACTGCAGCGGAGTGGGGAGGAAGCGCAGCTCGAGGATCCATTCGATGCCGTTGAACAAGTCCTTGGCGAAGGGAATACCCGACCGGAGTGCAAAAACGCCGTAGACGATTGTTGGAATGCCCGCGAGCACTTCAAGGATGGGCTTGAAGATGCCGCGCGTGCGCGGGCTGGCGTACTCGGCCATGTAGATGGCAGACATCAGGCCAATGGGCAGCGCGACCGTCAAAGCCACAAGTGAAACCACCAGTGTTCCGTAGAAAACCGGGACCGCGCCCAGATTGAAACCACCCGCCTGATCATCACGGATGGGCGCATCCTTGGACCAGTGCAGACCGAACAAGAAGTCCTGAATAGGGTATTTGCTGAAGAACAGCTCCGCATTGGAAAGCAGAGCGAGAACGATGCCAATGGTTACCAAAATGGCCGCGGCTGAAGCGAGCATCATTCCCAGGCTCGCAGACTTTTCGTGTCGCACCTGAGCGCGGTGAACGGGGCGAACAAAGACCAGTGATCCGACGACACCGACGACGACGCCAAGGATCACCACAGCGATGTAGCCAAAGCGGTAGGCGTTTTGCGCGGCCAACATGCGCGAAGCTGCAGCAGACATATCAGCATCTGAAATCACCAAGCCGGCGCGCACGTCGCGGATTGCATTCAGCAACTTCTGCGACTCAAGGCCCAAGGTTCCCGGCGAGATGTCGAACAAGGCCACAGAACCGAAATCAAACAGCCAGGAATAAGCACCGACCCACGTGAGAATGGTGAGCAGAATGAACAAGGCAAAGCCGATAAAAATCAGGAAAAAGGTCTGGTCGCTGAATCTCGGACGGACACCACTTCGCCAGAGGATGAGGCTCGAAATGGCAATGATCGCCATCGAAACAATCCAGCCGCCGCTGCCCCAAGCGAGTTGATCGCGCAGATAGATCAGAACGCCGGTACCGGTCGCCATAAAGAGGATACGGGCGAAGCGCGTGCTGACGTCGACAGAAAACAGCGTGAGAGCCAAAATCAGCAGAACGACAATCGAGGCCGCGCCGTAGCCCGATAGAATAGAAATCAGAATGGCCACAGCGGCCATCATGAGCAGCAAGGTGCGACCCTGATTGCCAACGAATTTCTTTGGACCGGCGAGCCACAGAGCAAGCGCGCCCATGAGCAGGGCCAACCAGAACAAGCGGCGTAAGGCGTGCTGTTGACCAAAGTAGTCTGCCAAGCCGGGCAGGGCGGATCGTTGGGCCTCCGTAAACCCTTGCGTCGATCCTGTTCCCGAGAGTCCTAAACTCGCAAGCGTGCTGCGGGCAAAGTCGTGGAGTTGATCCGCGTTGATGGTTTTACCCATCAGAGCAAGCGCCTCACCTTCTATCATACCCGTCAGGATCGGCGTGCCTATCGAACGATAAAGCAACAGGAGCAAAACAGGGGGCACAAGCCACCAAAGCACGGTTTGGAAACCATAAAAACGAGGAAGATCAGGTAGGCCAAAGCGGTTCAGGCCCTGCGCCCTCGCTTGCTCAAGCGATAGTCGGTTCTGCCGAATGCGCCACTGGCCAAAGCTGATGGCCCCCCAGATGTACGCAACGATAATCGGCACAATCAGCGCGTAGGCGCCGAAAAAGAGGGACAGGCCGATGATCATGAAAATGAAGAAAGCGATTTGCAGAGACACGCTTGATGTTCTGTTCATGGACGGTCATTTCCCATCATCGACGCTACAGCAAATGATCCGGCGAAAGCGTCGCGCCTTCATGCCGAACCCCTGAGCCCGCTGGTGCGGTTCAGTGGCTCTGCTTTGTTACGCCAATGTTACGATTGTGTTACGACGCCCCAGAAAGTGTCGGGAAATGACCTGCTTTTGTGCGTTAGCCTTTATGCGCTGGAAGAGTAACGCTGAACGTCGAACCCTGACCGAGGGTCGATGTGATATTCAGCATACCGCGGTGACGAGCGACAATGTGTTTTACGATTGCGAGACCAAGGCCCGTGCCACCCATTGCGCGGGAGCGGCCTTTGTCGACCCGATAGAAGCGTTCGGTCAATCGGTCGATGTGCTCTTCCTCGATGCCTTCGCCTTCGTCGATGACATCAATACGGACACTGTCGCCATTGTTCACCGATGCCATGACGACATTGACGGTGCCGCCCTCGCGTCCGTATTTCAAAGCATTCTCGATCAGGTTCCAAAACACCTGCGTCAGCTCATCCGCATCGCCGCGCACGAGCAGGTCGAGCGCGGGTTCATAAGCGATTGTTTGCTGCTGGTTTTCGGCTTGAAGGGAGAGCGATTCCACCACTGTATGCAGTAAATCGCTCACTTCCAGCGCACCGCTGGGCAAGACGGAAGCGTTCATTTCAATCTTGGAAAGCGAAAGCAGGTCTTCGACCAGCCGGGACATGCGCGCCGCCTGATCGCGCATGATCGCGAGAAACCGCTGCGCTGCTTCCTGATCTTCACGAGCCGGTCCCTGCAGCGTTTCGATGAAGCCCACAAGGGTTGAAAGTGGCGTGCGCAGCTCGTGGCTGACATTGGCAACAAAGTCAGCTCGAACCGCTTCTGTCTGGCGCTGGGTGGTCAGGTCCTGCAGCGTCATGATCATTTTGCCGCCTTGCGTCGAGGTTTGCTGCATGGGCGTTACGGTTGCGAGAATAGACAGCGTCGGCCTTTCGCCCCATTCGAATTCAAACCGAACTTCTTCGTTGTCTTCATCAGCCGCTTCAACAGCATCATAAAGGATGTCGTTGCCGAAAATGTCTTCTACCCGCTGATTGATCGGGTCCATCTGTAGCAACTCGTTTGCAGCCAGATTTGCCCACACCACTTTGTACTTCTTGTTTACCTGCAGAATGGCAAAGGGAAGGGTGTCGAGGATGTGCAGATGCTGCTCCAAATGAGCGCGCAGCCGCTTTGGTTTCTTGGGCAGTTTTTTAGCCACGAGGCACCCCATTCCACTGGAATTGCAACAACTGAACTTACCAACACTGCTATCGCCATTCCCTCAAAGACTGTCAAACAACAAAGGTTCTGCGCCTTGGGGGTAAAAGAGGGGTCAGACCACTTGACCCGCCCTTAGGTAAAACGTACATTTCACCATAGAAATTGGTACCAATGTTTTGTGGGAGAAAGCACGTGGCCAAAGCAAGCACTCAGCATCCGTGGCTCGAAAAATATCCAAGTTACCTGGACTGGAATATGGATATTCAGACCGGAACGCTACCCCAGTTGTGGGACGAGGCGGTGTCTCGGTTCGGTGACCGCCCCCTGATGGATTTTCTGGGCAATAAGCTGACCTATGCCGAAACAGATGCATTGGTGGACAAGGCTGCAGCGGGTTTGCAGAAAATGGGGGTCGTGAAGGGGGATCGCGTCGGTCTGTTCCTGCCGAACTGCATCTACTTCCCGGTGTTCTACTACGCCATTTGCAAGCTGGGCGGCATCGTCGTCAACTTCAACCCGACTTACCCTTCTGATCAGGTTGAAAAGCTGGTTGAGCAGGCTGAAGTGAAAGTCGTGATCACGACCGATCTGAAGGCTGTCTACCCGAATGTTGGGCCGGTGTGCGAGAAATCACGCGCCAATGGTGGTAGCCTGCAAAACCTCATCATCTGTCCCTTTGCGGGCTCACTGTCTGGCCTGAAATCCATCCTTTTCCCACTGCTGCGCGGTAAGGATCTGGTCAAAGGAATTAGTGGCCCGGGCATTTCCACGTACAAAGACGTGATGAGCCACGGCTCAGCCTACAAGCTGGCTGATCTGGAGCCGACGGACGTAGCTGCGCTGCAGTTTACCGGTGGCACGACGGGGCTTCCAAAGGCCGCCACGCTCACTCACGAAAACATTTACATCAACTGTCAGCAGGCTGGTCGCTGGTTCCCTGGCATTCAGGATGGTCAGGAAAAGATCCTGACGGTCCTGCCACTGTTCCACGTCTTCGCCATGACCATTTGCATGAATTACATGGCCATGCGTGGTGGCGAGATGGTGATGCAGCCAAACTTTGACAAAGATAATGCAGCCAAAGCAATCGGCGCTGGTGCGACCATCTTTGCGGGTGTTCCGGCGATGTTTAACGCCCTTGCGAACCACCCGGATATAAAGTCGGGCAAGATCAAACTGGATGCGCTGAAATATTGCGTATCGGGCGGCGCGGCCATGCCTTACGAGATCAAGAAGAGCTTTGAAAAGTACGCGCCTTGCTCTGTCACCGAAGGGTACGGACTGTCCGAAACCTCACCAATCGCAACGGCCAATCCGGTCGGCGAGGAGCCTCGGCTGCTGGATGGTAAAATCAATTCTATCGGCCTGCCGGTCCCTAACACGGTCATCGAGATTGTGGATGAGAATGACAGTTCCAAGCTTATGCCAATCGGTGAGCGCGGTGAGATCGCCATTTCTGGCCCGCAGGTCATGCAAGGCTACTGGGCGCGTCCGGACGCTACGGCGGAATGCCTGCAGAATGGCCGGTTCCTGACGGGCGACATCGGTGTGATGGACGACGATGGCTACACCTACATCGTGGACCGGAAGAAGGATATGATCGTCACGAATAATGGCTTCAACGTCTACCCGCGTGACATCGAAGAAATCCTGTTCAGCCATGAAGCCGTTGCGGAATGTGCCATTTGTGGCGTGCCGGACAGCAAGCGCGGCGAAGTGATCCTCGCCGCCGTTGTGTTACACGAGGCTGGCTCGATCAGCGCTGACGATGTGATGGAATTTCTGCGTGGCAAGATCGTGGACTACATGCTTCCAGAACGCATTGAATTCATGGACGAACTGCCCAAGAGCCAGGTTGGTAAGATCCTGAAACGAGAAATTCGCGATATTTACGGGGCCTGATCCGGCCCCGCCTTCGCGCTTTAATACCCTACAGACGAACACCGCTGATTCTGACAAAGGACCTCAGAAATGACCCAGATCGTAATTGCGCAGTACTCGCGCTCTGCCTTTCAGCCTGCGCACAAAGGTGCGCTGACCAAGACGCGTCCGGACGATATGGCCGCTGCCGTGGTTAAAGCCGTGATTGAGCGCGCCGACGTTGACCCTTCCACCATCGAAGATGTCATCCTCGGCAATGCGACGCCAGAGGGTGAGCAGGGTTTGCTCATGGGCCGACTGGTGGCCTTGCGCGCTGGCCTGCCCAAGGAAGTGGGTGGTGCAACCATCAACCGCTGGTGTGGCTCTTCCATGTCGGCAATTCACTACGCTGCCGGGCAGATTGCCATGGGCGCTGGTGACGCGTTTGTCGCTGCGGGTGTTGAGTCCATGACGCGTGTTCCCATGGGCGGGTTTAACCCCATGCCGAACCCCCAGCTGATGCAGGACGTCTATGGCGTTTACATGGGCATGGGCGAGACGGCGGAAAACGTCGCTGAACGCTATCAGATGACCCGCGAAAGCCAGGAAGCCTTTGCCGTGGAATCCCACAAAAAGGCAGCAGCAGCGCATGCGGCGGGTAAGTTTAAAGATGAGATTGTCGCCATCGATGGCGTTGATACTGACGGTTGCATCCGTCCCGACACCAACCTTGAAGGTCTCGCTGGATTGAAGCCGGCATTTTCCGCCACGGGTACGGTGACGGCGGGCACATCTTCGCCGCTCACCGATGGGGCAGCGGCTACTTTGGTTTGTTCGGCTGAATACGCGCGTGAGCACAACTTGACCCCGCTGGCCGTCATCAAGTCCATGGCGATCAACGGCTGTGACCCGGATGTCATGGGCCTGGGGCCAATCGGTGCAACGCGCAAAGCACTAAAGCGTGCGGGTCTGGAAATCGGCGATATCGATATCATCGAAATCAATGAAGCCTTTGCTTCGCAGTCCATGGCCTGCATCAACGACTTGGGCATGGACGTTGCCCGCGTAAACCTCGATGGCGGCGCAATTGCGCTGGGTCACCCGCTGGGTGCAACGGGTGCGCGGATTACCGGCAAGGCGGCTGCGCTGCTGAAGCGTGAGGGCAAGAAGTATGCACTTTCCACCCAGTGTATCGGTGGCGGTCAGGGCATCACCACCATCATGGAAGCGGCTTAACCCCCGGACGCACAGGAAAATACCATGACTGAAATCAAGAAAATCGCCGTCATCGGGTCGGGCGTCATGGGCATGGGCATTGCTGCGCAGTGCGCCAACGCCGGGTTCAAAGTCGACCTGCTGGACATCGTTCCAGAGGGCGCAAAAGACCGTGACATCGTCGCCAAGGACGCGATCAAAAAGGCGCTGAAGACCGATCCTGCGCCCTTCATGCACAAATCCCGCGCCAAGTACGTTACGCCGGGCAATCTCGAAGACCACATGGACCGTCTGGCCGACGTGGACTGGATCATCGAGGTCATTATCGAGCGGGCTGACATCAAGCAGGATCTGTATCGCAAGCTGGCTGGCGTTGTGAAAGCGGATGCGATCATTACCTCCAACACCTCAACAATTCCGCTGTCGATCCTGACCGATGGCATGGACAAGGCACGGGCAGAACGGTTTGCGATCACGCATTTCTTCAACCCGCCTCGGTACATGCCTCTGCTGGAGCTGGTGACGACCGACGCAACCAATGCGGACGTGCGGGAGTCCCTGCGGCAGGTTTGCGATATTGCGCTGGGTAAGAAGGTTATCGACTGTAAAGATACGCCGGGCTTCATCGGTAACCGTCTGGGAACGCTCTGGATTCAGGTTGCGACCAACGCGGCGGAAGACCATGGACTGACGATTGAAGAGTCCGACGCCTTGGCCGGTCGCCACTTTGGTATTCCGTCCACGGGGATCTTCAAGCTGATGGATCTGGTTGGGCTGGATCTGGGGCCTTACGTGTCCAAGTCGCTCTACGACAATGTCAATCAGGGCGACATGTTCCGCGAGGAATACCGAGAATCCAAGCTGCTCGGTGACATGATTGCTGAGGGCTACACGGGTCGCAAAGGCAAGGGCGGCTGGTACCGTCTGAACAAGGTCGACGGCAAAAAGGTCAAAGAAGTCAAGGACCTGACAACGGGCGAATACCGCCCCGTGCAAAAGGCAACAGGGGCTGCTTTGGCTGTCTCCAAGAAAGGCGCGCGCGCTGTCTTTGAGGCCGGTGACAAGCTCGCGACCGCAGGGTGGGAGTACATGTCCAAGTACTTCATCTACGCCGCAGACCACGCCCTCGACATCGCCAACTCGATCTTCGACGTCGATGAAGCCATGAAGACGGGATACGGCTTCAAGTGGGGTCCGTTTGAGCTCATGGACGAAGTCGGACCCAAGTGGATTGCCGATAAACTGCGGGAAGAAGGCCGCGTCGTGCCGCCGCTGCTCGAAGCAGTGGGTGAGGGCACCTTCTACAAGATCGAAGACGGTGAGCGGTTCTACATGCTGGCCGATGGATCCTACGCCAAGGTCGTTCGTCCCGAAGGCGTTCTGCTGCTGTCCGATATCAAGCTGCGCTCCGAGCCCGTTATGAAGAATGGCTCTGCGTCGGTTTGGGATATTGGCGACGGGGTTCTGTGTTTTGAGTTCACCAGCATGGCGAATTCTCTGGACGACGGCACAATGGCGATGCTCGGCAAGACCATCACGGCCATCGAAAAGAGCGACGACTACAAGGCTCTGGTGATCCACAACGAGGGCAAAAACTTCTCGGTTGGCGCGAATATCGGGCTGATGCTGTTCGCCGCGAATATCGCCGCTTGGCCGCAGGTCCAGTCGGGGATCAAGAGCGGTCAAGATGTCTACATGAAGCTGCGTCTGGGCAACTTCCCCGTGGTATCTGCGCCGTCTGGTATTGCTGTCGGTGGCGGCTGTGAGATCCTGATGCACTCTGACGCGGTGCAAGCCCATGCCGAAACCTACACCGGTCTGGTCGAGGTTGGCGTTGGCGTACTGCCGGGCTGGGGTGGCTGTAAGGAAATGATCCGTCGTCACCTGGGCAACAAGCGTTCTGCTCGTGGCCCAATGCCGGCCCTGGTCAAGGCATTCGAGCTGATCGGAACGGGGCAGGTGGCCAAGTCCGCCATGGAAGCGCAGCGCGACTTCCTGATCATCAACGAAAAAGACACCATCACGTTCAACAAGGAACGCGTTCTGTTTGATGCCAAGCAGCGTGCTCTGGGGATGGTTGAGGGCTACGAGCCGCCAGAGGAAGAAACCTTCCGCCTGCCCGGTGCCACGGGCCGTGCTGCCGTCGATATGGCGCTGCATGAGTTCCACATGAAGGGGTTGGCGTCTGACTACGACGTGCACGTGGGACGTGAAGTCGCAATGGTGCTGACGGGTGGTGACACGGACGTAACCGAAGAATTAACTGAACGTGACTTGCTCAAGTTGGAGCAAAAACACTTTGTCGCGCTGGCCAAGCAGCCCAAGACGCTCGCGCGCCTTGAGCACATGCTCAATACCAACAAGCCGTTGCGCAACTGATAAATTAGGAGGCTCAAATGCCAATCACAGACGCTTACAACGCGCCCGTAAAAGACATGAAGTTCGTCCTGCATGAGTTGTGGGACGCATCAGAGCTGAGCACTTACGAAGGCTACGAGGACGCCTCGCCGGACCTGCTCGATGCCATGCTCGAAGAAGCGGCGAAGTTCATGAAGAACGAGCTGCTGCCGCTGAACCAGACGGGCGACCGCGAAGGGTGCACGCTGGAAAATGGCGTGGTTCGCACGCCGACTGGTTTCAAGGAAGCCTACGACAAGTATTGCGAGAACGGCTTCACGTCGCTTTCCACGGATCCAAAATACGGCGGCACGGGTCTGCCGCATACGTTGGAGTTCATGATTCAGGAGATGGTGGTTTCGACCAACATGGCCTTTGGCATGTATCCGGGCCTGTCTCACGGGTGTTACAACGCCATTTATCTGCATGGCTCTGAGGAGCAGAAAGACCAGTACCTGCCCAAGCTGAACTCCGGCGAGTGGTCTGGCACCATGTGCTTGACCGAGCCGCACTGTGGCACCGACCTCGGCCTGATCAAGACCAAGGCAGAGCCCAAGGGCGATGGTTCTTTCTCGATTTCCGGTCAGAAGATCTTCATCTCCGCCGGTGAGCACGATCTGACGGAGAACATCGTCCATCTGGTGCTGGCAAAACTGCCCGATGCGCCCGAAGGCGTGAAAGGCATCTCCCTGTTCCTCGTGCCGAAGTTCATCCCGAACGAAAACAACGAGCCCGGCCAGCGCAACGGCGTCCGCTGTAACGCCATTGAGGAAAAAATGGGGATCCACGGCAACGCAACGTGCCAGTTGTTCTTCGACGGCGCTGTTGGTTGGATGGTTGGCCAGCCGAACAAAGGTCTGATGGCCATGTTCACCATGATGAATGCCGCTCGTCTCGGCGTGGGCATGCAGGGTTTGGGCATCGGCGAAGTCGCTTTCCAGTCCGCTTTTGACTACGCCAAGGATCGCGGTCAGGGCCGCTCGCTCAGTGGTACGAAGTCCCCCGATCAGCCTGCTGACTCGATTTTGGTGCACCCGGATGTCCGCCGCATGCTGCTGCGGATGAAGGCGAACAATGAGGGCGGGCGCGCGATGGCGGCCTGGATTGCACTGAACATCGACAAGTCGCTCAAGCATGCTGATCCGGAAGTGCGCGAGCAGGCCGACGATTTCGTCCAGCTCATGACCCCGATCATCAAGTCCTACATGACCGACGCAGGCTCAGAAGCCGCTAACCTAGGCGTTCAGACCATGGGTGGTCACGGGTACATCGAGGAATGGGGTATGGAGCAGCTGGTGCGCGATGCACGGATTGCTCAGATCTACGAAGGCACCAATGGTATTCAGGCGCTGGACCTCGCCGGGCGCAAGCTCGGTGCGCATTTTGGACGCTACCTCCGTTCCTTCTTCCACCCGGTTTCCGCCTTCATCGAAGAAAACGCCATGAATGCAGATGCGGGCGAGTTCATCGGTGATCTTGCCAAGTCTTTCGGCTGGCTGCAGCAAGCAACTGGGCAAATCGCTCAGAGTGGCTTGAAAGACCCCGAAGAAGTGGGCGCGGCATCCTCTGATTACTTGCGGCTCTTCGCTTTGACGGCTCTGGCCTACCTTTGGTGCGAAATGGCGCTGAAGGCTAAGGCGGCGCTTAAAGAAGGACGCGGCGACGCAGCCTTCTATGAAGCCAAGATCAACACGGCCCGCTTCTTCTACAAGCGCATGCTTCCCGAAGCGCAGGCCATGTTCAAGATGATCGGCGCGGGTAAGGAAACCATCATGGCAATGGACGAAGACGCCTTCTCCATCGCGGCATAGATGAACCCGATTGCCGTAATCGGTGCAGGACCGGCAGGTCTGGCCGCAGCAGAAGTTGTTGCGGCCTCGGGCCTGCCGGTCGTTGTTTTTGAGCAGATGCCTTCACCGGGGCGAAAGTTGCTCATGGCGGGGCTTGGTGGACTCAATATCACCCATTCAGAGCCTGCT
>JBMZBW010000010.1:0-47059 GCA_049612785.1 Alphaproteobacteria bacterium
CAAGGTCTTCAAGTGTTGCGATTGGCTTCTTGGTGTGAATGGCACCCGGACCGTGTACGAACAGGGTAATCACCTTCACGTCTTCGAGTTCTTCACCGAAGCCGATGTTGCGTGTGTACCAGTCCCAAGCAGCCTGAGAACCAGCCTCAGCTGACGTGGACAAGAATGGAAGCTCAATCGCCCGCAGGATCTCAAACGGCCCTGGGGTGTAAGCTGCCACGTGGTAAACCAGATCGGACGCACCAGCGCGCACGAGGTCGTACTGAGCTGGAGGGCCACCAATCGGCGCAGGATCAACCTTGATCTGAATCCGGCCATCTGATGCTTCATCAACAGACGCGATCCAGTCTTTCAGTGTGGTTGCAATCATGTGGTGCTGTGGTGGAAGCCACGTACCCATGCGCAGCGTCACAGTTTCCTGTGCCGACGCGACACCAGCGGTCAGTGCTACGGCGCCCGCGGCGAGACCTGCCAGAATTTTACTCGTAAATTTCATCGTTTCCTCCCTGAGTTTTGTCGATAATTGGGGCAAGCCCCTCTCTTCGATCAGCCCACGATCTTCACGGCTGAAAACGGTTAGCGGGAAAGGCTCCTCTCACGCCTACCCAACCGCATCAGCCCTGGAAAAGCCCGAGGCATAAGACACCTAACAGGAGGTCGCAGCCGCTTGTCAAACTTAACGCGCTAAGTTTTTACGCTCAGGGATGGAAAAACCGGATTACTTAAGCAGGTGGACAACCTCTTCGCGGACTATTTTGCCCATCGCATTTCGCGGCAAAGCCGGGACAAACTCAATCCGGCTGGGGTGTTTGAACCGCGCGAGCTCATCAGAAAGACGTTCCTTCACACCATCCAGAGGAAAGGCGGGCCCTTCAATCACGGCAACGGGCGTTTGCCCCCACTTTGGACTTTCGATCCCTACAACACAGCAATCACCGACTTCAGTGATGGATCGAAGGACCCGTTCAATTTCAGCGGGATAAATATTCTCGCCCCCTGAGATGATGACGTTCTTCAATCGGTCTCGGAACCAGTACACGCCCTGCGCATCCACTGACGCGACGTCGCCAGAGGGCCAAAAGCCTTCTGCATCGGTCAGGGCTTTATCGGGCCAGTACCGGGTTGCCAGATTGTCCGCTTTAATCAGAATTTCGCCCGGCTCATCCAAACCCACAGCAGCGCCATCTGCGCCCCGCAAGCGGATTTCGACCCCTTCCGGAACTTTCCCGATAGAACCCGGCGCTGCAAACGCCATCTCTGTGTTCTGAAATATGGAAATCGGACCGGACTCTGTGGCTCCGTAGATCTGCAGCGCAGGGATATTTCGTTCCTGCAACGCCGAGATCAACGCGATGGGAACGTCAGTCGAACCAATGGCGACAGCCCGCATGTCACTCAGGTCCAGTTCACCCCACTCAGGCAAACCCAGCATCGCCTGTAACGTGGCGGGCACATGCACAGTCAGGGTCGGGCGGTACGTTCGATGCAACTGCGCCATCAGCACAGGGTCAAAGGCCGTCATCACCTGTACCTGCGCGCCGTGGAGCAGCGCGGAAAGGCTCTGTATCGCCAGACCACCCACATGGAACATGGGCAGAATGGTCAGCACGCGATCTTGCTGCCCTTGCGGGTTGTAGCCGTGCATGGCGTCGGACAGCAGCACGTTGGCGAAAACTGCCTTCTGGCTGTGAACCGCGCCTTTGGGCCGGCCTGTTGATCCCGATGTGTAGACCAGTAAGAGATCGTCGGCATCGGTCCCTTCATCACCGTCAAAACCAACGGAAGTTTCCGCCATCAAGTCACTCAGTTTCTGAGCCGCGACGGGCAACCCCGACGCTTTCTCCTCAAAACCATGCATGGTGAGCAGAAGGCGCGGTGCGGCATCTTCGATCATCCATGCCCATTCTTTGCCGCTTAACCGCCAGTTCAAGGGCATAAGCAGGCATCCGACCCTCGCGCAGGCAAACAGCAGAACCATCATCGCCGCTGAATTCTTACCCAAATGCGCAATCCGGTCGCCGGGTTTTACGCCTTGAGCCGCCAAAACCCCGGCGAGCTGGCGCGATTTCTCGGCAATCTCCCGCAGCGTAAACTGACCATCGTCCCCGATCAGGCGGGGTTGTTCGTCCAATTGAGCTGTTACTGCCCGGTCCAGCGCCTGCAGCAACGAGGAAGTGTCACGCGTCATCGCTCTCGCCATGTTCGTAGAGCGCCAGTTTGCCCAAGCGATCCAGGCAGATTTCTGCGGTCCATGGCAGCATCAGCGAACCACACCGGCTGTCACGGTACAGCCGCTCCAGAGGCAGCGATTTCAGCATAGACTGACCACCACAAGTGCGAATGGCCAAGGCGCACAGCGCGGCGGCGGTTTCCATCACGACATGCTGTGCGGTGTAGGCGCGCATGAGTTGTTCTTTGGAGGGATCAGGGCAAGCTTCGGAAATCGCCTGAAACCACAGCGCCTTTGCACTCTCGAGCTTGACGTTCATCTCGGCAACGGCGAGTTGCTTGGTCGGGAACTGCCGCCGCTTAACCGGTGGCAAGCCTTCGACCTCACCGCGCAGATAGGCGATTGTGAAATCATAGGCCGCCTGACAAATACCCATGTACGTGGGTGACAGTGTCATGAACATGTGCGGCCAGCGCGAAGCCGCCTGAAAATACAAACCATGGGGCATGAGCGCCGCTGTAGAAGGCACGAAGACATCCTCAAAGATCAGCGTTCGCGAAACCGTTCCGCGCATGCCCAGAGGATCCCACTCACCGACAACCTTCACGCCTTCGGCTTTGGCGGGGACAGCGATGTAGATGGTATCCCGCCGGGAATATTTTCCGCTCTCCTGCACCTCACCACACAAGATTCCGTAGTAGTCGGCGAACCCGGACAGCGACGCGAAAATCTTCTTGCCGTTGATGATCCAGCCCCCGTCGGTCGGTGTCGCCGTGGTTGACCAAGGCGCAGCACCAGCAGCAGCGGCGCCGCCTTCGGAAAACGGCTGCGAGTAAATCGCACCATCTTCGACAATCCGGCGGAAATGCTCGGCTCTGCGACTGTGGTGCTCCTCCTGCGCTTCGGGTTCCAGATCGAGGTCGTCTGACAGCGGTCCCGTCCACAACGTCGAGCATACGTGCATGTTCCACGTCAGCGCCGTAGCGCCGCAGAACCGTCCCATCTCAGCCGCCGTCAGCATATAAGCGCGATAGTCGGCACCCAGCCCGCCATGCTGCTTGGGAACACCAATACCCAGCAGCCCGTTTCGGTGCATGTCGTGATAATTCTCAAGCGGAAAAGTCGCTTCCGTATCCCAGCGGTGCGCCCGTCCAGCGAGCGTTTCCTCACCGAAGCCACGGGCCAGCGTTGTCAGCTCACCTTCCTGCGCCGTGAGCCGCCAGGCTTTTGGCTCAAACATTGGTTTTGACTGAAGCGAACTCATTCTACAGGCACTCTACAGGTTAAATTCAGCGCGAAAGTCTTGGATGACACGCGCAAGGGTTTCGGGACATTCCAAGGGCAACCCATGACCGGCATCAAGCTCGACGTACCGGGCAGAAGGCAACCTTTCCGCCATCTTAGCCATGGTTTTGGGCGGTGCACTCTGATCGTGCGTCCCTGCGACAATCAGACAGGGGCAGGAAACCTCACCCAGATCGTTGCGCCGATTAAACGTCACGAGCGTTTCCAGAACGCGCCGGAACGTCATCTCCGGGATTGCAGCGGCCATGTCTTCAGCAAGAGCAAGAACCGCCTTATCAGCCCCTTCGCCCAGGTAGCCCCGTGCCAACTCGGGTGCAATTTCGGGCATCGTCTTTCCGGCGTTAAGCCCTGACAGACGCGCTTTGAGGAAAGCTTCCTTGAAACTTGGGTCCGGTCCGCCAAAGGCCGGCGTGGTGCAGATCAGGACCAGACCCGCCACTCGATCAGGGTGATCTAAAGCAAAATCCAGCGCCAGCATGCCGCCGATTGAATGCCCGACAAGCAGGCTCGGCTCTTCGGGCAAGCGGGTTGCCAACCAGTCTTTCAGGCTCTCGAAGCTCTCTGGCAGACCGGGCTCGTCGGCAAAGCCGGGCATATCCAAGGCGAGCAGGTTCGGAAGCGCCATGGCTTCTTTCAAAGGGCCAAAGGTTCGGGAATCAGCACCAATGCCGTGCAGGGCCGCAACACATCCGCTCACAGGACCCGTCCTTTCTCCACCACGACATCACCATCCAGCGCGATGGTGCAATTCAGCATGGGTAAGTCAAAGTGACCCTCGGTAAATCGGCCTGCGAACTCGTTTGCGCCGGTGGAGAACAGGAAATTGCCCGCGAAGCAGCGCAGTTCGGTGCCGTTGGTTTGGCTTTTGTCGTACATGCTCAACGCCTCATAGCGCGCCGCCGGGTTTACGCCCCACCCCACGTGAGAAACAGCATAAGCATTCCGGTCGTTCCAAGCTTCGAGATAACGCGTCAGCTGCTCAAAATCCCGGCCTTCACCGTCAATGTCCGTGACGAAATCATTCTCTATGGTCAATCGGACGGGTGATTGGACATAGGTTTTGAAGGTCAGGTTCACATCACCCGGTGCCAATACCAAAACGCCATTGGTCGATTTTTCCGCTGGAAAGCTGACAACAACGCCGCCCGGCCAATGCGCCAAGGTACCGGGGCGGTCGGTCCAGCCCCAGACACCGGCGGTAACCGCCCCAGCCATCGCAACCGACAAATCACTTCCCGCTTCAGACGTCACAGTCATCGTGGTGGCTTCGCGACAGCGCTTAACCGCGCTCTTGACCTGATCTTTCATGCCCGGTTCAGGAACCAGCCTTTCCAGGCAGTCAGGATGTTCGTTGGAGACGACTTGAACCCGCGTGCCTGACTGAAGAATTTCGCCCAATTCACGGGCATGCATCAGCCCCTCCAGCGTCAGATCAGCAACAAAGCTTGCAGCCTTGAGCGCGTCTACCGCGACCGTATTCCCCCTCAGGACCGTGCAAGCCCCTGTGGAACGCAGCGAAACCGGCGCAGTCTGCCTTTGGGTCGGCAGCACAACGTGACAGATTTTCGCGCCCAGCAGGTCGAGGGCGATTTCCGCAAGTTGGACGTTTACGGGACGAGACTGGCTTTCAGACAGAATGACAGCATCTTCACCCGCCGCCACGCCGCAGCGCTCGAATACGGTCTTAAAGGCCTCAATCCATCGCGCTTCAATGCGGTCCAGCAGCATAGTTTCCCGTTCCTCCTCAGTCCTCCGCCACCCTGCAACAGCAAGCGGAAAGGATCAACTCAAGGCTGAAGCCGAACGTGCAAACAAATGGGCCCCCGGAAACCAAACCCGCGCCAAATCACCTCCTGGCTGGAATCAAGTTCCATATGGGGAAACCTTTCGAACAGGTATGGCAGCAGAAGGTCACCGATAAGCATGCGGGCAATGTGCGTTCCCATACAGAAGTGCGGCCCGTTTCCGAACGCCTGATGCGGCTTCTTTTCACGAAAAATATCAAACCGCTCGCCATCGACGAACACGTCTTCGTCCCGGTTGGCTGAAGCTTTGGATACCAGCAGCACCTTGCCAGCGGGTACGTGATAACCGCCGATGCTCGTATCTTCCTTGACCAGTCGCGACGTCGCCTGGATCGGAGCGACCCAGCGGATCGCCTCCTCCATGGCAACATTCCAGCTGACTTCACCGGTTTGCAGCGCGCGCCGCTGATCGGGGTTTGTCAGAACGCCAAAGACCGCCGTGAGCGTGGCGTCCCTTGGTTCATTGATCCCGCCGCCAATGGCAATCTTGATGTTCGCGACAGCGTCTTCCCACTCTATTGGATCCGCGGCATGCAGCTGCACCGACATCACGGACTGATCCGGCTGCGCCAGTTTTGCAGCGCGCGCTTCTTCGAAACAGGCGTGCATCTGATCGTTTGCCCGGTCTGAAATCTCAAACGGTCCCGGTTGCCATCCGAAATTCCCCGCACCGTCAATCAACGCCTGCGACCAGAAAATCAGATCTTCATCACTGGCATTGGTCAAACCCAGCAAGTGCGCAAGACACCGCGCCGCCACCGGTGCAGCCAGTTCAGGGAACAGGTCGACAGACCGCGTCGTATCCAGCCGTTCCACGTAAGCTTCCACCACCTCACGGAAGATCGGGGTCCAGACCTCGCGAATATTTTTCGCTGTGAATGACGGCAACATGGCCTTGCGCAGACGCATATGGTCCTCACCATCCCGGCGCATCAACGTTTTGGCCAGAAACGCGCGTTCCATGGGGGTGCTGGGATCGTCAGAGCTGAACAGCTGGGGTCGGTCTTTGATGTGCTTGGTATGGGCCGCCTTGGTGACCATGATACGCCCGATGGCAGGCACCTCCAGCAGCGGGCATTCTCGCCTCAGCCGGGCATAGGTCGGATAGGGATCTGCAGTCAGCTCTGCAATCGATAAGTCGTGATCTACTGGAATTTCCTTCATGCACTCCTCCCCCCGGTCAGAGCCTGAGCATGCCGCAAACCTCAGCGAAGCGCAAAAAGATCAATTTGAACCGCGCTTGCCATGCGATGCCCCTTCCCAACGAACAAGGTGTTGTTGACCCATTCATAGCGCGGATCGCTGGTTTCCAGACGGGCATGCGTGCGCATGTAATAGTCTTCCGGTGATACGCTTTCACCAGCAGCAATAGCAGCCAGAACGTCGGGTGGTCCGTGACGGAAGCCATAGTTGACGACTTCGATAATGGCTCCGTCGTGGGTTTCAAGCGCATAGCGCGTATCAATCTCAGCCGTCCCATTGGAAAAGATCGTCTGCCAATCAGCGCCAAGGTTCAGAATGCTTCCCCGGATATCTTCACCCACCACGTCACCGCCAATAATGGGGATGATCCGCCGTTGGCCGGCTCTGCCAGGACCCATTTCGATGATCGGGTCCAACTGCACGTGCAGCGTACAGACAAACTCCAGAGTCGGTGCATTCATCGTTCTCTCCCCCAAAAGTACGCGCAACAATGGACTGTTTATCCGTCGAAGGGGAGATGTTTTGTCTCAGGCTGAATCACCGCCCAGCGACTTGATGACGCCGAGTAGCGCGCTGACTTCTTGCTCTGTGTTGTAATGGCACATGGAAATCCGGATGCAGTCCGGAAGCCCAAGGGGATCCAGAACGTTTCCACTGTAGTGATCGGCTTTTCTCGTGTGGGTGCGGATGCCCTGCTCATTCAGCAAGGTCACCACATCGGGTGAGGCCATGCCGTCGACCACGATTGAAACCAACCCTTCCCGAGCCGCATTGTCTGCGCCGCCGATGATCCGAACGTGCGTCATATCTCGTAAACCGGGCAGATTGCCGGTCCCGTTAATCATCGTGTCGGTCAGGTGCGTTTCATAGGCATGGATCGCCCGCCCTGCTGCTTCGATACGCTGACGAGGGTCGCTTTCGTTGGAAACTTCGCCCCCCAGCCAGTCAAAGTAACCGACGACATCGGACATGGTGGCGTAGGCCCCTGTGTCTCGCGTGCCAAACTCCCAACCCTCTGCGGGCGCATCAATCAGTTTGTCATGGGGTTGCAGGGTCAGTCGGTCGGAAATCCACGCGACACCAAAGCCATGTCGTGAAAACACCTTGTACGGAGAAATCGCGTAGCCATCGACGTTATAGGCATCCAGGTCCAACTGCCCATGTGCCGCGTGCTGGATGCCGTCGACGATGATCGTACAATCCGGCGCAACCGCGCGAATGGCTTTCGATATCCCTGCGACATCCATGCCCATTCCCGTCACCGGTGAGGCGTGCAGGATGGTCGCAACCGCGACGTCTGGGGTCATCTGTGCGGCATAGTCTTCAGGCTGCACCAATCCGCTGTCGTTCCGGTGCTGAACATTAACGTAGTCCAACCCAGCAACCTCAGCCCAGCGCCGGGCTGCACTGCGGCTGGCTGGATGTTCAATCGATGAACCAAGGACCTTCGCGCCTTTCGGCGCATTCACGCAGGCCGTTCGGATCATCCGAAACAGCAATTCCGTACCACTCTCCCCCACAAAAAACTGCCCGGAGCTGGCGTTCATGAAAACAGCAAGATCAGCCTTGGCCTTGTTGATGGTTTTGACCAAGGCATGCGCCGCTGGATTGTCTCGACCCTGATTGTCGGGGATCGCTGCGTAAAGCGTGGAAGTCTCGACCACAGACTTCAACGTCAGCGCGCCGCCAGCGTTCTCAAAGAAAATGCGCTCGCCCTGAAACGGGCAATGATCCACGTGCGCAAATCGGTCTCGGATCGCGGCAATCAGATCGGGAGAATTCTGGATCATGGCAAAACTCAGGGAGCAGTGTTCGAACAAGGATGGAGGCTAACTATGGCCTCTAAGAAATCCGAGGTCGATAGGTGCATTTTGGCGGGTTGGCCTGATCAATTTACCATGCTCAGATAACAATCGGATTTGATGCCCCAGTGTAGTGAGGTTTAACACATGGTTTTTCCAACCCGTCACGTTGGTAAAACACCCCTGCAAGTGCCTGTTCTTGGATTTGGAACAGCGCCTCTGGGCGGCATGTTCAAAGCCGTGGATGGCCCGGAAGGGATGCGTGCGCTCGACGAAGCCCTGGCCTGTGGCATGACTTACGTTGATACGGCACCATTCTACGGCTTCGGCCTGTCTGAACGACGCGTTGGCGATGCCATTCGCGGCAAGCCCTACCAGCTCTCAACAAAAGTCGGACGGTTGCTGGTTCCCGGCTCAACGGCGCTGGCGGCTTCGATGGGGTGGCCGGATCCGCTGCCCTTCAGCCCGGAATTCAACTACGGCTATGACGCCATCATGCGGTCTTTCGAAGACTCCTTGCAGCGGCTGGGTCTGGATCGGATCGATATGCTTCTCGCCCACGACATCGGCGAGATGACCCACGGTGAACAGCATAAGCAACACTTCAGGGATCTGGCAGATAGCGGTTATCGGGCGCTGGAAGAGCTCAGAAGCTCTGGTCAGGTGAAGGCCATCGGGCTGGGCGTCAACGAGGCGCAAGTCTGTCGCGACGCCTTGGGCGTTGGCGATTGGGATGTGTTCCTGCTCGCAGGTCGTTACACGCTGCTGGAACAAGACCCCTTGGATCACCTCATTCCCGAATGCGACCAGCGCGATGTTTCCTTGATTATTGGCGGACCATTCAACTCTGGTGTTTTGGTGGGCGGAGACACATGGAACTACGCCGCAGCCCCCGAGCACGTCCGCTCAAGGGTTCAGCAGCTTGCCGAGGTTTGTACTTCCTTTGACGTCCCCTTGGCGGCAGCCGCGCTGCAGTTTCCGCTGGCTCATCGTGTGGTAACCTCGGTCATTCCCGGTTTACGAACGCGAGAAGAGCTGCAGGCAACGCTGAATTGGGCGCGGCAAGACATTCCCGAAGACCTTTGGGCCGCCCTCAAACAGCGCGGTTTGCTGCATCCGGAAGCACCGACACCGACCGCTTCCCCCTATGTGAGTTCACCGACATGATCATCGACAGTCATCAGCACTTCTGGCGCTTGGAACGCGGTGATTACGGTTGGTTGACCCGCGATCTGGAACCCATCTTTCGCGACTTTAGCCCCGAAGACCTCAAGCCCCTTCTGGCGGCGCGCGGTGTCAAGGCAACCATTGCCGTGCAAGCAGCACCAACCGAAGCCGAAACCGCCTTTCTGCTCTGGCTCGCCGAACAGCACCCGTGGGTTTTGGGTGTTGTAGGCTGGATTGATCTCGAAGCCGGGACCGCTGCCAAGCGCATTGCATCAGCGGCTCAAAACCCGAAACTGCTGGGGCTTCGTCCCATGATCCAAGACATCAGCGATGACCGCTGGATGCTCCGTGAAACCCTCGGTCCTGCCCTTGGTGCCATGATCGAAGCAGATCTGACTTTTGATGCGCTGGTCTTGCCCAGACATTTGCAAACCTTGGTGAAGTTCATCGAGCGCTACCCGGATTTGCGCATTGTCGTGGATCACTGCGCCAAGCCGGAAATTCGGAATGAGGGGTTCCAGCCCTGGGCCGATGACATGGCGCGGGTTGCAGCGTGTTCCAACACCTACTGCAAGATTTCAGGACTGTTTACCGAAGCGCGAGCTGACCAAACCGCGGCAGATCTAAAGCCCTACGTCGACCATGTGCTCAACAGTTTTGGCCCTGAGCGATGCCTCTGGGGAAGCGACTGGCCTGTTCTGAACCTCGCAGCGGATTATGAAAACTGGTTTGAAGCCTTTGGCCGTCTAACCGCCGACCTGACCAGCGCGCAAAGGCTTGCTGTCTTGAGCGAAACCGCCCAAAAAGCCTATCCCCGACTGCGCCCCAGCATTAAGAAATTAACCCTGTAAATGCGGCCTTTATGATCAGCTTTGCCCTTGCGGTTGTCTTTCTCATCCTCACCCCCGGCCCCGGTGTTCTGACCACCGCAGGCTTTGGCGCAGCGTACGGCTTTCGGCGGTCCCTCGCCTACGTACTCGGGCTTTTTATCGGCACCAATCTGGTCATGTTGGCCGTGATTTCAGGATTTGCAGCCGTGCTGCTGTCTTTGCCGTGGCTGCGGACCGTGCTGGTTCTGGCCTCCCTCGCCTTTTTGCTCTATCTGGCCGCAAAAATCGCCTTTGCCGGAGCCAAGATTGCCTTTATCGCAGCCACCGCCCCGCCGGGGATCATCGGTGGGGTCTTGCTGCAAATCGTGAACCCCAAAGCCTACGCGGTAAACACCTCGCTGATCACGGGCTTCAACTACGCACCAGACGCCGTGGTTTTTGAGCTTGTGACAAAAGTTCTCATCGCCAGCGCCATCTGGATTCCGATCCACCTGCTCTGGCTATGGGCGGGGGTAAGAGTGCACGAGTTGAACCTATCCAAATCCCGGCAAAGGCTCATCAACATCGGCATGGCACTCGCCCTGTTAACCGTTGTTGCTCTGTCCCTGGTCTCACTGCTGCGGCCAGCTCCCTAATAGCCGCTGTGCTCTTCGGGGTTTTGCAGCAACGTACCATCGTGCTTGGGTAGATCATCGACCATGTCGAGCCATGGCAGCTTGCTCTGCCAATTTACGTGAAAAGTGGGCTTGAAGTTTTCAGGATGTTCCATTGAGGCAGCATAGAGATGCATGCCGCCGGGATAGTGCGCGGCTTCAAAACCCATAGGCGAACCGCAATCCGCGCAAAAATGCCGGAACACGCCCTTTGAGCTTTCAAGGGTTTTGGGGCTTTTCCTGACCAAGCAAACCGCTCCAGCGGTACGCCAAGCCACGCGACAACAGGTGCTGAACAGTTTCTGCGGCAGTCGTCGCAGTGGCAATAACAGCCCCACGTCTCCTCACCTTCAAAGCGCCAGGACGTCTGCCCACAAAAGCAAGCCCCTCGGGTCACCACCGCATCCGTTGTCACCGTGCTCTAGCCCTTCGTAAACGGCAAATCGCACAGCGTAGCCGAGGTACGAACACCATTGCGGTTCACCGTCACCTGATCGCCGGGCTTGTGATTAACGCCGATGAGGGCAAACCCAATCACGCGCTCAAGCTTGAACGAGTAACAGCCACAGGTCATATCACCGACCTTTTGGCCATCGACCTCTATGTCATACCAACGCACCGGGCCGGGTTGGGGTTCGAAATCATCCAGCAAAAGTCCCAGCTGATGCCGTTTCACCCCCGCCGCCTTGATCCGACGCAGCGCCTCAATCCCCAAAACGTCGTCGGCGACGTCAAGATCAACATAGCGTTCCAACCGGACTTCGAACGGGTTTGTATCGTCGTCCGTATCCCCGCCAAAAGACAGCATACCGCTTTCGATCCGCTCAACCGGGCTTGGGTTGCCGGGACCGATGCCCCACGGCTCACCCGCTTCCCGCACAATGTCCCACAGCTCAACACCGCGAGAGCCATCCAGCAGATAAATCTCAAAACCACCCTGCAAGGAGTATCCCGAACGCTGGATTTTCAGGGGGATTCCGTTGATTTCGGCGTCAACGAACCAAAAGAACTTAATGTCGCGGATCCAGTCCCCGAACACAGCGGCGACAACGTTCTCCGCCTGTGGTCCCTGCACGGCCAGTGGCGATACGTCAGGTTCGTGAAGGTGAACGTTCATGCCTCGCTCCGCCGCGATAGCGCGGCACCACATGAGCATATCTTTATCGGCAATCGACAGCCAGAAACGGTTCTCCGCCAGTTTGAGAACAACAGGGTCATTGATAATGGTCCCGCGATGGTCGCAGCAGGCAACGTACTTGCCTTGACCAATCTTCTGTCCAGAGAGGTCTCGCGTACACAGCATCTGGGTGAAGTCCGCAGCATCCGGCCCTTCGATGGCGACCTGCCGCTCAACGCCAACATCCCAGAGCGCCACCCCCTTGGTCAGACGGTCATATTCCTCGCGCGGATGACCGTAAGAGGTCGGCATGAGCATCCGGTTATAGGGCGAAAAGGCAGCGACGCCTTCACGAACCGTCGCATCATAAAACGGAGAGACGCGCAGACGGGTATTGGGGCCAATTTCAGCCATGGTCGGTTCCTCAGAGGCCAGATTAAGTGTTTCCAGACGTCCGCCCGGCGACCGCAACAATGCGGTACATGTCTCGCAGAACCGGCTTTTCAATCAGCTTGCCGTCAATGACAACCAGCCCCGTATCTGCCGCTTCAAACTCGGCAATAATCCGACGGGCGCGGGCAATCTTCTCGTCCGACGGCGTAAAGACTGCGTTCAAAGCGGCAATCTGCTTGGGGTGGACCGAACCTTTCCCGGAAAATCCAAGATCGCGCACTTTCTCAGCCTCGATCCGCATGCCTTCTGGGTCTTCGAGATCGAGAAACGGCACATCAATCGCGTCCAGACCCTGAGAGGCGGCGGCATGGACCACCCTTGAGCGGGCATAGATCATGGTCTCAAACGAATTCACACACCGGAGTTCCGCAGCCATATCGACACCACCGAAGAACAACGCATCAATCCGCGTGGAACACTTCGCGATGTCCCAAGCCGCTTCGAGCGCTTCATTGGTTTCAATAATCACGTGCAGACGCGTTTCATGCTCGGCCTCTGAGAGCAGCTGGTCCAGCATCACCACTTCATCCGGCGTCCGGACCTTGGGCATCATCAACGCCGGGGGCGGGGTTTTGGTGGCGAGGATGGCTTGCACGTCCTCAATCCCAAAGCGCTCCCGCATGGAATTGATCCGCACAATCCGCTCAACCCCGTCATCGGCCTGTGGCTCGGCAAACAATGCAAGCGCCTTGCTGCGCGCCTCGGCCTTGTCCTTGGGCGCGATGCCGTCTTCGAGTTCGACACAGACCATATCCGCACCGCTTTTCAGCGCCTTTGGATACATTTCAGGGCGCAGGCCGGGGGTGAAGATAAAGCTGCGGCGCGAACGTGGATTGCTGGCTGACATGACTGTGTTTCTTCCTCTATTCCAAACCACCACTGAGCGGCGGACGCCCTTCGGCTTCGAGCTTCTTGTTCAGGATCTGGCGCACGCGGATACCGCCCTTGTCCGGACCCAGCGTCACTTCGAGATAACGGGTCCCGCGCGGATCCTGCGAAATCTGCCGCTGCATGATTTCCAACAGGTGCTTGTCCTCGTCAAAAGCCTCGGTCACGCTCTTCTTGGTTTTTTCGATCACGTCCTGATCGAGCGACGGAACATCAAAGGCAGCCCCCCAAAAGTAATGCGTCTTCCCGCGCTGTGCCGGGGTTACGATGTGACACCCGCGCATGATGAAATCTGAGCGTCGCCCTGCTTCGGGGGCCGGGTCATGGACGTTCCAGTCAGAGAAGGAAATCGCCAGTGACGGCATGGTTCCCTTCTGCACCCGCCGCACCGGTTTATCCTCCGGCAGGCCCATACCGGCACAAAACAGCGGAGAGAGAGGCGCGAGGTCAAATTCCTGCTGGTAGCAAAGCACGTCGCCTTCCATGAAGCTGTCTGGCGCGTTGATCCAGTCGTTCTGCTTGAAGGTATTCTTGTGAAGAAAAGCGATGTGGGTCAGGTCGAATACGTTCTCCCGGATCATCACCCAGTTTGCTGCGACCTCGTAATAGCCGTGCAGGAAACTCCAGTTCGGGTCGGTTTGATAGCCGACCTCTGGCGGGTCACAGTCGATGGCGTCCGGATCACCCATCCAGATCCAAAGAAAAGCCCCGGCCTCGCGAACCGGATAAGCCGGAATGCGGGCGATGTTCGGTTGCATCTTTTGGGTTGGGGCTTTGGTGCAAAGTCCGGTCGTGTCGAACTCCATCCCGTGATAGGGGCAGACGATCTTGTCCCCGCACACGTGCCCCTCCGACAAGGGCGCCCAGCGGTGGGGACAGCGGTCATACAGCGCCGCCGGAGAGCCGTCTTCGAGACGATAGATCACCACCGGCGTTTCCAGAATCCAGCGCGCCAGAGGCTTTTCTCTTACCTCGTCAACATGCGCTGCGGCCCACCACATGTTGCGGGGGTAGTTGTCTTCCAGCATGCCATTGGGCACCAACTGACCCAAGCGTCGCTCGGAGCGTTCACGCAGCACGTCGTCCGTTGAGATTTCGGTTTTCATTCTTGCCCCTCCTTTGCGAGTGCGTCTGCCAGTTTCGCGGCTTCTTCGGGGTTCATGGTGTAGCTGTGATCCGCATCCGGAAAAGCCCCACTCCGCACGTCGGCGGCATAGTCGGCGAAAGCCTTGGTCGCGATTTCGGCCATATTAGCGTAGCGCTTGGCGAACTTTGGCTTGAAGGTGTCAAAGGCCCCGATCAGGTCATAGCCGTTGAGCAACTGACAGGTTCCGGCGGCTCCCGCACCGATGGAAAAGGTAAAGATGTCCACGGCATCATCGACCGCCTTGCCAACCTCGTAAGGCATGGCCTCGATCTCTAATCCAATGGCACCGGCTTCCTCTATCGCTCGGGCGTTATCGATGATTTCGAGCGCTGCCTGTGCTGTGCGGCCCTGCATCTTGAACCCGCCAAGCTGGTGCACGCGATGGGGTAGCAGGCCAACATGACTCATGACCGGAACACCGGCATCCGCAACGGCCTTGATGATGTCAAACATCTCCCGCCCGCCCTGCAGCTTTACCGCTTCGATGCCGCCTTCCTTCATCATCCGAACAGCGTTGGTGACGGCCAGTTGGGGCGTGGCATAGGATCCGTAGGGCATGGAGGCCAGCGTGAATGTATGGGGCGCACCCCGCCGAACCGCGCGGCAGTGATCGATCATCTGGTCAACAGTCATGGCCAGCGTGTTCTCGTGTCCGTGCAGGGTCATCCCCAAACTGTCACCGATCCCGATGATGTCGATCCCTGCCCGTTCAGCCCAAGCCGCACTCATGGCCTCGCCCACGGCCACCATGACCAAGCGCTCACCCGCCGCCTTCTTAGCGGCAAGGTCAGGGATTGTAAGTTTGGAAGCGCCTGACATTATACAAATCGCCCTGCCATTATTGTTCCACTTGGGACGATATATGCGGGAAACTTGCAATGGCGTCAAAGGGTCCGAAGGGAAAAACTATGCTCAATCCCACCGAATTTCTGGAGAAGGTCGAGTTCCGGGATGCCGCTCTCATGTCCTTTGTTGTCAGTGCCGTCATCGTTCCCACCTATGACGCGGTAAAGCATGATCTCGGCATAACGCGGTCTGAGTACCTGTTGCTCATGTGCCTGTCGCACTATCCGGTTTTGACTGCGCAGGATGTTTCGCGGCTCAGTGGTCGGCCTCGGAATTCGATTTCACGCGCGGTGCATCGGATGCTGGCCGTCGGGCATCTGGCGCGCAATCCCGACCCGTCAGACGCACGCCAAGCGCGACTTTCGATCACCGAGACCGGACGCGCCCTGCACCAGGAAATCGCCGAACGGCTTCGGCTGCAGCAGGAAGCCGTTCTTGCGCCACTGAACGCCAAAGAGCGCGCCACGCTGGTGACGCTGCTCAGCAAGATTGTCAGCGGTCAGCCCTCTGTTGGTTCAGCCGAGCTCTGAGCCCTACATCACCGCCCCGACCTGCCACGGCACAAACTCACTGTCCCCCAGACCGAGCGCTTCACTGCGCGATTGCTTGCCTGAAGCCACGGCCAGTATTTCATCCAGAATCTCGGCTCCTTTGGTCTCCAAGCTCACCCCAGCGCTGAGAACATCGCCACAGTTGACGTCCATGTCGTCCGGCATGGCGTGAAACAGCATATCGTTCGTCGCTAGCTTGATCGTCGGCGCAGGTTTTGAGCCAAAGGCAGACCCCCGGCCCGTGGTAAAGACAACGATCTGTGCGCCCGACGCGATCTGCCCCGTGACAGAAACCGGGTCATAGCCGGGCGAGTCCATGAAGACAAAACCCGGTGTTCCAACCGGCTCGGCATAGCCCAGCACGTCAGCCAGAGGGGTTGAACCGCCCTTGGACGCCGCGCCCAGTGACTTTTCCAGAATGGTCGTCAACCCGCCAGCCTTGTTGCCCGGTGAGGGGTTGTTATCCATGGAAGCGCCATGCAGGGCGGTATAGCTCTCCCACCACTTAATCCGGCTGATGAGCTTCTCCGCAACCTCTGAGTTGGCCGCTCGACGCAGCAGGAGTTGCTCTGCGCCATAGATCTCCGGCGTTTCGGCGAGGATGGCCGTGCCGCCCAGCCCCACGAGGTAATCCGCTGCCACCCCAAGCGCCGGGTTCGCCGTGATCCCCGAATAGCCATCGGACCCCCCGCACTGCAAGGCCACCGCCAACGCAGACGCCGGACAGGTTGAGCGGCTGACCGCATTCACCTCGGGCAATAACGCCGTTACCATAGCCTTAAGCCGCTCAATGGTCGCTCGGGTGCCGCCGGTCTCCTGTATGGTCAGCCCATGAAAGCGATCTGCCGTCTCAGCGCCATAGAGCGATTTCATGACTTCGACCTGCATCACCTCGCAGCCCAAACCAACAAAGATGGTCGCGCCCACGTTCGGATGGGTCGCATGCCCCCACAGCACACGCTCCAGATTTGCCGCCCCTTCGCCTGACATCGCCATCCCGCAGCCCGTTCCATGCGCAAACACGCAGACGCCATCGACGTTCGGGTAGTCTTGCAGAATGCCACTGACGGTGAGTTCATGCGCGGCCTGTCTGACCACTGTTGCGGAACAATTCACGGTCGAGCACAGAGCAATATAGTTCCGCGTGCCGATCTGACCGTTACTGCGCCGGTAGCCTTCAAACGTCCGCACAGCGGTCTTTGGAACCGCAGCCTTGGCAGCATCAAGGTCTACCCCGATCTGGTAGTTCTGATCGTGGTCTCCAATGGCGCAGTTGTGGCTGTGCACGTGCTCGCCAGCCGCAATATCGCGCGAAGCGTAGCCGATGATCTGACCAAACTTTCGAATAGCGCCAGAGGCGGAAATCGCCTTGGCCGCGATCTTATGACCGGGCGGCACATCAGCAGCCAGAGCCGCACCACCCGCGACCAGTGCTTCCCCCGCCTTCGCAGGTTTCACCAAAGTTGCAACGTCATCAGCCGGGTTCAACAGCACCAAAGCGCTCATCGTTCCCCCTCCCTTAGTGATTGTTCCGGGGAACCGACTTGCGCGCGACATCGCGGTACGTATCCGCATCACGCAAGGTCATGCCGCGATCCAAGGGCTCAATCTGATCACGGAACAGCGCTTGCCAAGGCGTCTGACTTTCTGGGACCGCGTACCCGCCTGCCGCGATCAAAGCCGTGCGCCGTGCCTCGAATTCTTCCTCGGAAATCAGGATATCAGCGGTCCCGCGGTTCAGATCAATCCGGATGCGGTCTCCGGTTTGCAGGATCGCCAGACCCGCGTTTTCCGCCGCTTCAGGCGAGGCATTCAGGATCGAAGGCGAACCACTGGTCCCCGACTGCCGCCCGTCACCAATACAGGGAAGAGCCTCCACGCCTTGTTTCAACAGATAAGCCGGCGGGCGCATGTTCACGACTTCCGCAGCCCCCGGATACCCCTTTGGCCCGGTCCCGCGCATGACCAGCACCGTGTTGGCGTCCAGCCCCTCCGCAGGGTCGTCGATGCGCCGATAGAACTCTTCGGGTCCATCAAAGACACAGGCTGTCCCCTCAAAGGCATTCGGATCGTCCGGATTGCTGAGATAAGTCGCCTGAAACGCCGGGGATATGACGCTGGTTTTGATAATCGCACTGTCGAACAAATTGCCCTTCAGGTTGATAAACCCGGCTTCGGCCTTCAGCGCGCGGTCCAGCGGGCGGATGACGTCGTCGTTAACGGCGACGCGGTCCCGGCAGTTGTCTCCGATGGTTTTGCCGTTCGCAGTCATCGCATCCGGGTGCGGCAGCAAATCCGCTTCCAACAGTCGATGGACAATCGCCGGAACACCCCCTGCGCGGTGGTAATCCTCGCCCAGATACTCCCCCGCCGGCTGCATGTTGGCCAAAAGCGGGATCTTGTGGCCCAGCGTCTGCCAGTCGTCATTGTCCAATGGCACCCCAAGGTGTCGCGCAATGGCGTTCAGATGGATCGGCGCGTTGGTCGAACCGCCGATGGCAGAGTTCACGACAATGGCGTTCTCGAAGGCTTGGCGGGTCATGATGTCCGCAGGTCGCACATCATCCCAAACCATTTCCACGGCGCGCAAGCCTGTCTCGTAAGCAATCTGTCCCCGTTCCCGATACGGCGCGGGAATGGCCGCCGAGCCGGGTAGCTGCATCCCCAAGGCTTCTGCCAACGAGTTCATGGTCGTCGCCGTCCCCATGGTGTTGCAATAGCCCACTGACGGCGCAGAGGCGGTTGCCATTTCCATGAACTGTTCGTCATTGATCTCGCCGGCGGCCAGCATCTCCCGCGCTTTCCAGATGACCGTGCCAGAGCCAGCCCGCTTGCCGTCGTGCCAGCCGTTCAGCATGGGGCCAACCGACAGGGCAATCGCCGGGATGTTCACTGTAGCCGCAGCCATCAGACAAGCTGGTGTGGTCTTGTCACAACCAATCATGAGCACCACGCCATCAATGGGATAGCCGTAGAGCGACTCAACCAGACTGAGGTAAGCGAGATTTCGGTCCAGCAGAGCCGTGGGCCGCTTTCCGGTTTCCTGGATAGGATGCACCGGCACTTCCAGCACCGTCCCCCCAGCCGCTACAACACCATCCCTGACCCGCTTGGCCAGTTCGAGGTGATGGCGGTTACACGGGCTGAGGTCGGAACCGGTCTGCGCAATGGCGATGATCGGCTTGCCAGACTGCAGCTCTTGGGGGGTCAATCCGAAGTTCAGATACCGCTCGATGTAAATTGCCGAGTTCTCGGGGTCGTCTGGATTGTTAAACCAATGACGTGAGCGCAGGTCTTCAGGTTTGATCTTGGGCATTGGCACCAACTCCCCTTTGGCAAAGCGTAAAACCGGCGACCTCCCCGCCACCGGTATGGTTCAAGAAGCCGATGATGGGTAGAAAGTCCAAACCAAGCAAGCGTGAATCAGCCCGAAGCTCTGGCGACGCTTTATTCCGTCTCGGCAAATTCCGCGATCACGGCTTCCGTGTGCTGGCCCAACCCCGGCACTTCAGGAATAGCTTCCGACGGCACCCGACCGGCGGGCAAAGGGGCTTTGAGGCTCTGGCCATCCGGCAAGCGAATTGTGCGCCGTTTCAAGGCTGGATGCTGCGCCAGATCCGCGACCTCTGACAGGCGTCCGAACGCGATCCCGGCTTCCCGCATGCGACGCTCACACTCTGCGAAATCCAAAACGGCAAAAATGGGCCGCATGATTTCATCGAGCTCGTTGCGGTGATCAGAGCGCGCTGGATTATCGTGGTACAGCGGATGATCAATCAGGTCGGGCCGCTGCAAAACGTCGGAACACAATGAAGCCCATTCCCGCTGGTTCTGGATCGAAAGCAAAAACGCGCTGTCCGCGCAGGCAAAGGCTCCGTAAGGATAAATCGTTGCGTGGGCCAGTCCTTCTCTGGGCGGGGCCTTGCCGGTTCCTTCGTATTGCAGCAGCGGAACCGACATCCAGTCCGCCATGGAATCAAACATGGCGATTTCCAGCGCCTTGCCCTTGCCTGTAATCCCCCGCTCGATCAACGCTTCAAGGATCGCGGCGTGAGCGTTCATTCCGGTTCCAATGTCAGCAATCGAAACCCCCACTTTGGCCCGAACCTCCGCCGTACCTGTCACTGAGCAGATACCGCTCTCCGCCTGCACCAAGGCATCATAGGCGCGCATGTCGGCGAAAGGGCTTTGTTGGTCATATCCAACAATGGAAAGACTGATCAGCCGGGGATTCAGGGCTTCAAGCGCTGATCGGTCCAGCCCCATACGCCCCATCGCGCCCGGCACGAGATTTTGCACCAGCACATCGGCCTTTGCGATCATGCGACGCAGAAGCGCCAGCCCTTCTTCGCTTTTGAGGTCAAGAACGGCGCTCTCTTTTCCGGCATTGAGCCAGGCAAAGTAAGCTGACGTCCCACGCGCGGCTCGATCATAATGCCGCGCAGTCTCGCCGACCGCGCGTTCAACCTTAATCACCCGCGCCCCGCCCTGTACCAGACGAAGGGTGCAAAGGGGTGCGGCCACTGCTTGTTCAATTGCAACGACCAGCAAGCCATTCAGAGGGCCAGTTGCTTCTGTCATCAAAACGACCTCGGCAGCCCAAGCACATGCTCAGACAGATAGGACAGGATCAGATTGGTTGAGATCGGGGCAACCTGATACAGCCGGGTTTCACGGAATTTGCGCTCAATATCGTACTCCTCGGCAAAACCAAAGCCGCCGTGCGTCTGAATGGCGACGTTTGCGGCCTCAAATGATGCATCGGCGGCGAGCATTTTGGCCATGTTCGCTTCCGCACCGGGGTTTGCCCCCTGCTCGTACAGACGAACAGCCTCGTTCACCATCAACTCCGCCGCCCGCATGTTGGCATAGGCTTTGGCGATGGGGAATTGCACGCCTTGGTTCTGGCCAATAGCGCGCCCGAAGACTTGCCGTTCTTTGGCATAGTTCACCGAGCGCTCGATAAACCATTTGGCGTCCCCCACGCACTCAGCAGCAATCAGAATGCGTTCGGCATTCATTCCCGTGAGAATGTACCGAAACCCCTTCCCCTCTTCGCCAATCAGGTTAGCCGCAGGAACCCGCAGATTGTCGAAGAAGACCTCCGTGGTGGCGTGGTTCATCATGGTTTGAATGGGCCGGATGGTCATGGCCCCTGACGCAAGAGCCGCTTTCATGTCAACGAGGATGACAGAAAGCCCCTGCGTCTTTTTCATGCCTTCAGTCAAAGGCGTGGTCCGCGCGAGCAAAAGCATCAGATCCGAATGCTCAGCACGGCTGGTCCAGATCTTCTGCCCATTGATGACGAAATCATCACCCTCCCGCTTCGCGGTCGTTTTGAGCGCGCCGGTATCTGTCCCTGAGGTCGGTTCCGTCACTCCAAAAGCCTGAAGACGCAATTCACCTGAAGCGATTTTGGGCAAAATCTCCTCCCGTTGCGCCTCACTCCCGTGGCGAAGCAACGTGCCCATGGTGTACATCTGCGCGTGACAGGCCCCGCCATTGCAGCCCTGCCGCTGGATTTCCTCCAAAATCACCGCCGCCGCACCCAGCGGCAACCCGGCTCCACCGAACTCTTCAGGGATCAGCGCAGCCAGCCACCCCGCTTCGGTCAGCGCCTGAATAAACTCGGTTGGATAACCGCGCTCGCGGTCAAGGGCGCGCCAGTATTCGCCGGGAAAGTCAGCGCACAGACGCGCTACGGCGTCTCTGATGTCGTCGTATGCAGACGGGTCTGTCACCGC
The DNA here is from genome assembly GCA_049612785.1 of Alphaproteobacteria bacterium. Lineage (GTDB taxonomy): Bacteria > Pseudomonadota > Alphaproteobacteria > UBA7985 > UBA7985 > UBA7985. The sequence goes on from JBMZBW010000010.1 coordinate 21,682, forward strand.
GGGGGTGCTCCTGAACGGTCAAAATTACCCGCTTAGTGTTCCGCGTAAAACGCTGATTAGCAAGTCGCTGAATGCCGCGTGCCGCCTAGAGGCTGTCGTCTTCAGCCTGCATCGAGCGTTGAAGGTCGTAGCCGGTGTAACTGATCAAATCCGTAATGGTCAGATCATCACTGCGCTTCTCGAACACCTCGATGTATTCCACCATGGTATTGGAGTGCTCGCGCATGACCCCTTCGGCCCTGACCGCATCCCCCTTCTGGATCGCCTCAAAGATCACCTTGTGCTGAGAATTGCCAAGCTTGAGACGGAAAAGGCTGCGCTCCACCCCGTCCGAGGTCGATAACACCGTGCGGTCGAACACCATCGAACCCACTTCCAGCATGGGCAGGTGGCTGATCCGATTGCAGGTGAAGCTCACAAAGTCATTGCCGCAACCGTCAAGAATGGTCTTGTGAAACAGGGCATTTTGGTTCTGCAAATCCCGCAAAGTCTGGTCGTCCATCCGACCCAGACCAATCAGACGGTCAATCTCGTCAATCGCTGATTCCAGCCGGATCAGGACGTTATCCTTGCTCGGCGATTGCGCCATCAGACGCGCAGCGAGACTTTCCAGATGCCCCCGCACCTGAACCGCTTGCATGATGTCGTTCACTGTTGGGCTGTTTACGAAGTAACCGCGCCCTTCACTGCGCCGGATCAACCCCTCCCGCTCCAACATTCGCAACGCAAGGCGAATGGGCGTGCGGGATACCTTGTGAGTGTCGCACAACTGGGCTTCAGAAAGTCGCTCACCCTCACCGTACGTGCCAAGTACGATGTCGTTCCGGATCCGGGTTGCCAATTCAGTATCAATTGATTCCATACCGCCATTACCTACCCGATGGGATCCCAAAGTCAAGAAACCTGCAATTTTTGCCTTTTGACGCCCCTGATTTGCTTGTCATGGGATCCTATTTGTGGAATTAATTGTCCAATAAAGGGCACCAAACGCCTATTCGGTGGTGGCAAAAGCGGCATTTGGGATCCAAAACAGCGTTCTGCGGGGGAAGTTCAAGACCGATGGCGATCATCATTCCAACCAATAAATCCGTCGAAGCCTTTACCGGCCTGCACCTCTACCACGGTGACATCTCCAATTGTTCCATGCGTGTGCGTATGACGTTGGAAGAAAAAGGTCTGGAATGGACCAGCCATCACTTGAGTTTGAAGAAGAAAGAAAACATCTCGGACGACTACTTTGGGATCAACCCCAATGGACTGGTCCCGACACTCATTCACGACGGCGTTGTTCATATCGAGTCCAATGAGATCATCGACTACCTCGATGAGACCTTTGTTGAACCGCCCCTGCGTTCTGCAGAAACCGAAACGGAAATGCTGGAATGGCTCCGGCTCGCCGGATCGATCCACGTGCCGGCGGTTAAACCCTACGTCTACGCCACCAAAATCGCCAAGAAGATCCAGAAGACCGAAGAAGAGCAGCAAAAGTACGATGCGCTCCAGCAGAATCAGGAGCTGAAGACGTTCCACAAAAAGCACGCTGGCGGTGCAATGTTCAGCGATGAAGACATCGCCAAGGCAGAAGCCATCCTGCACGACTGCTTTTCCAAGCTTGAAGCGGCACTGGAAGGAAAGACCTGGGTTCTGGGCGATCAGTTCACCCTGGCAGACATCTCATGGATCCCCTTGCACCACGTCCTTGTTGGCTGCGGCTATCCATTCGAGAACTTCCCGAACATCATGCGCTGGGCGGCCTCCTTTCAGGACCGCCCGAGCTTCCGAGAAGCCGTGCTCAAGTGGTGCCCTGACTTCTCGAAAGTTTAACCGACCAACTCACTAAACTAACGGCTCTTACCTTGGACAGAGCCATGGCTAACGCATTGCAGGAGCTCACTTAATGGCCAAAACCTCACACTCTCAGCCATTCCAGCATTTCATCGGCGGTGAATGGGTCGCTGCGGAAAACGGCGCCGTTTTTGATGTCACCAATCCACTGGATGACAGCCTGTATGCCCAGGCTGCAAAAGGCAGCGCTGGTGACATGGACAAGGCTGTGAGCGCTGCAAAAGCTGCGTTTCCAGCCTACCGAGCGACGCTGCCGATGGAACGCGAGCGGATGCTGCTGCGTGTGGCTGAAATCATGGAGCGGCGGCAGGCTGATCTGGTGAATTGTCTGATCGACGAAATCGGCTCACCCGTTTCCAAGGCTATGTTTGAGTTCAACAAGGGTCTCACCATGGTTCGCGCCGCAGCCGGTTTGTGCCGTTATGTGCGCGGCGAGACCATACCCTCAGATGCGCCAAACAAGGTTTCCATGTCGATCCGGGAACCTCTTGGCGTGGTCGCTATCATCACCCCCTTCAACGTTCCACTGATCAAAACGACCCGCTTGGTGGCCAACGCTTTGGCGGTGGGAAATACGGTTGTGCACCTGCCCTCAGAAATGGCACCGCACCTGACGGTTCTGTTTGCTGAAATCATCGCGGAAGCCGGTTTTCCGGCTGGATCCTACAACGTCGTGACCGGTCCGGGCGCTGAGATTGGCGACAGCCTGACCAGTCATAAGGACGTGGATTTCGTGACATTCACCGGCTCTTCAGTTGTGGGTCAGCATATTGCAGAGATTTGCGCGAAGAACCGTACGCCGCATACGCTAGAGCTGGGCGGCAAGAGCCCGACGATCATCCTCGCGGACGCCAACCTTGATGAGGTTATTCCCATTGCGGCGCGCTCGATTTTCATGTTTGCCGGCCAAGCCTGTATCGGTTCCAGCCGCTTTTATGTCGAACGCCCCCTCTATGACGAATTCGTCAAGCGCTTCTCCTTTGTTGCGGCAAACAAGGTCGGTATGGGCGATTTGCGCGACCCGGCAACGGTGATTGCGCCGATTATCTCTGACCGCCAAAGACAGCGCGTCAAAGACCACATCGCCGATGCCGTCGCCAAGGGTGCTACAGTCACTGCCGGGGGTGAGTGGGATGGCAATCGCTGCCAGCCGACCCTGCTGACCGGCGTGAGCGACGATATGACCGTTTGCAAAGCAGAGACCTTTGGCCCCGTCACGTCGATCTATCCCATAGACAGCTATGAGGAAGGCTTGGAGAAAGCCAACGATACGGAATTTGGGCTGGCCTCGGCAATTTTCACAAAAGACATCAACAAGGCCATGCATTTCGTTCAGAATTCTGGCGCAGGCATGTGCCACATCAACGGCCCAACGATTCAAGACGAACCCCACATTCCCTTTGGCGGAAATGGGGAGAGTGGATCAGGACGCGAGGGCACCGATGCGGATATGCTGGCCATGACCGAACTTAAGTGGGTAACGATTCAACTATGACTTTTACGCTTTACCACCACGGATCATCAGTCTGCGCGGCAAAAGTCCGCTTTGCCATGGCCGAAAAGGAAATGCCTTGGGAAGGCGTCTATATCGACATTCTGGCCGGTGAGCAGTTCAATCCCGAGTACACCAAACTCAACCCCAAGGCGGTTGTACCGACCCTGGTGCACGACCAGAGCGTCATTTGCGACAGCACGGTCATCATCGAGTACCTCGATCACCTGGACCCAAGCAGCAGTCTGCACCCGACAAACGCGCTTGAGCGGACCAAGGCGCGGATGTGGACCAAGGCCGTGGATGAGGATCTTCACCCGGCTTGCGGTGCCATGACCTTTGTCTGCTCGCACCGACACACGGTTCTTCGCAATCTCGGTGAGGAAGGCGTGAAAAAGTTCCTCGCCTCCACCCCGGCGATGTCGGTCACGTCGAACTGGAAAGAGCAGAAGGACGCCTTTGTACGCTACGGCTTCGAAGCGCCGGGGGCGGCTGAAAAGGTAAAGCTGTACGATACCTATCTGCACAAAATGGAAGACGCGCTCAACGAGCCGGGTGACTGGCTGATTGGAGACACCTTTTCGGTCGCCGATGTGTCGCTAACACCCTACGTGAACCGGCTCGATATGATGTCCATGAGCGGCATGTGGGAAAACGGACGCCTGCCCCGTGTTGAAGACTGGTTCAGCCGGATCAAGGCCATGCCGAACTTCACCAAAAGCTTTATTGATTGGGTGCCGGACCACCTGACCAACGACCTCCGCGACAATGGCGCAAAAAGCTGGCCGGAAGTCGCCAAAATTCTCGATATCGCGATCTAAGGACAAGGAAGGAAAATCATGGGACGTTTAGAAGGTAAGGTTGCCGTCGTCAGCGGTGCAGCTCAAGGCATTGGCGCAATCATGGCGCAGGCGTTGTCTGAGGCTGGCGCGAAGGTTCTCGTCACCGATGTTCAGGACACGGCAAACGCGGTCAAGCGCATCAACGATGCAGGCGGCACGGCTCAGGGGATGAAAGTCGACGTCACCAATAACGACGACCTCGCCGCTATGGTCGAGGCAGCCAAGGCCATGGGTGGCCTTGATATCATGGTGAACAACGCCTCGATCTTCGCCACGCTCAAGCCCAAGCCGTTTTTCGAAATCAGCGATGAAGAGTTTGATCGCATCATGACGGTGAACACGCGCAGCGTGCATCAGGTGATGAAAGCCATTGTCCCGACCATGATTGGCGCAGGGGGCGGCAAGGTCATCAATATTGCCTCGGGCACGTTCTACTACGGACCTCCCGGCCTGTCGCACTACACCGCCTCCAAGGGTGCTGTCATCGCCCTGACCCGCTGCCACGGTCGCGAGTTGGGTGACAAGAACATTCAGGTCAACGCGATTGCACCGGGGCTGACGGAAAGTGAAGGTCTGCGCGGGAACGATGCCTTCGACATGGCCCGAGCGCCAACCGTGGCTTCACGGTCCATTAAACGTGAAATGGTGCCAGAAGATCTTCTCGGCACCCTGATTTATCTGGCTTCACCGGACAGCGATTTCGTGACCGGCCAGACCCTCAATGTGGACGGCGGCAAAATCAACGTTTGATCAGTCGACGATCCCTCCAGCGCCGCGCTACTCCCCCGAAGAGTGTGCGGCGCTGATTTCTTTGGAAGACATGATGTAATAGTGACGGGTGGGACAGTTGATCTGCCCTTCCGCATGGGCAAGCAACAGCTCCGCTTTCAGCGCTTCTGCCCGCAGCCGCTCCGCATCGGCGAAGATCAAACGATCAACAAGCTGCAAGCCCCACTGAAAATCGCCCTTTGCCCGTGCTGCATCCGCAGCCGCGAAGACAGCATCGACACCGCCGGCTAATTCGATGAACCGTTCGGCCTCGTCTTCGGGCGAAAGCGCGCCCAGAGATGTCGGGTTGCCGTCGAACCACCCCATGGTTCCGACGCAATAGGCGCGAACGGCAAAATCCACGCGGCCATAGAACTCACGCAAGTGCGGCTTCTGGGCCATGGACGCAGGCAGCTTCACCCGGTGCGCCAGCTGATCGATTGTCAGACCCGCATCCATCCCATCGCGGGTTTGCCCGACAATGTGCCGAATGGCGTCGCGGTAATCACTCAACACGGACCGGATGGCTTCCCCGCCGAAAACCGCTTTCGTGTGTCCGGGGGCCAGAACCTCTGGCTCAAAGGCCATAAGCAGGTCCATCGTGTCGGCCCACGTGTCGAAGTCGCGGTAAACCGTTCCCCGAATGGCGTAGAGATTGGGGAAAGAGCGATAGAAGTTATCGCCGCTAAAGAGGATTTTTTTCTCCGGATACCAAACGACCATGTGGTCGGGGGTTTCGCCCGGTGCCATCACAAGCTCCAGATCCACCCCGCAAAGCGTCACCTTCTCGCCCTCGTCACCGATCCGTCGCGTTGGCGGCATAGACCCTGCCCCCATGCCTTTGAGCGGTCGATCACCCGGCCCGACACCAATGCCGATGATTTCTTCAGGGTAAGAGAGCGAAATGCCGAACTGTCGCTTGGTCCGGGCTTGCATGGCTTTGGTTGGCAAAGGGTGGTCCGTTGCCACGGCCAGAAAGTCATCTGAAAACTTGGTGCTCGCCAGTATCTCCGGCTGATCCCCAGCCGCCGCAAAGACGCTGGCACCGGAAACGTGGTCGCGGTGCGAGTGGGTAAAGATGATGGTCTCGACCGGCAAATCGCTGATTTCGCGAAACGCTTTGAGGATATTTTCAGCCGCAGCCGTGGTTTCGGTCGTATCGATAATGACAAGCCCACTATCGCCGACGATCATGTAGACGTTGGAAGCAGCAAAACCGAAGGCCATGTACACGTTTTCAGCCAGTTGAACGACTTGTTTCTCGAAATACTCCGGATGTTTCTTCAGCTCTGGATGCATGACGCCTGCTTTCCCCCTTGTTTCTCAAACATTAGCTTTTTGGGATCCTGAACTCAAGCTTTCAGGACATTTGTTGCCCAATTTATCAAAACTGATTGTTTTGGGATCCCAATTATGGGATAGCGATGGAACCATCAATACGGCGCGTTGCACCCTCTGACGATCTGAACAAGAATGTCGGTTGCGGGAAAGGACAGGGACATCAATGGCTCGGAAAAATATCCTCTATATTATGTGTGACCAACTAAGGTTTGACTACCTTGGCTGCACGGGACATCCGACCATAAAGACCCCCAATATCGATGCCTTGGCCAAGCGAGGCGTAACTTTCGCAAACACCTATTGCCAGTCGCCCATCTGCGGACCGTCGCGCATGTGCGCCTATACCGGGCGCTACGTTTCTTCGCATGGCGCTACGTCCAACTTCACCCCGCTGCGTATCGGGGAAAAGAACATCGGCCACCACCTGAACCCGCTGGGTGTGCGAACGGTTCTGGTGGGCAAGACCCATGTGGTGCCAGACCGCGAAGGCTTGGAACGGCTGGGCATCGATCCAGACGGCGAAGTTGCCCTGCATCACGCCCAAGGCGGCTTCGAAGTCTATGAACGCGACGACGGCATTCACCCTGATACGATGGTGAAACCAAACGTAGCCTACAATCAGTACCTCAAGTCCCAAGGATACGACGAAGACGCCAACCCCTGGCACTGGGCGGCCAATTCAGTCCAGACCGAGGATGGCGAGGTTCGTTCAGGCTTTTTCAATGATCGTGTCGACCTGCCTGCTCGGGTCACAGACGAGCAATCCGAAACCCCATACATGACCCGGCGGGCGATGGAGTTTCTGGAGGCCGATGACGGCGAAACGCCCTGGCTGCTGCACCTCTCCTACATCAAACCGCACTGGCCCTACGTGGCGCCAGCCCCCTATCACAACATGTACTCCGCCGATGACGTTGTCCCGGCGATCCGTTCTGAGGCTGAATTGGATGATCCAAACCCCTTGGCCAAGCTGTTCATGGACCGCGTTGCGGGCGAGACTTTCAGCAAGGACGAGGCGCGAGATACCATCATCCCCGCTTACATGGGCCTGATCACCCAGATTGATGACCAGCTGGGTATTCTGTTCAAATTCATGGAAGACCGGGGACTGCTGGACGACACCATGATCGTGTTCACCTCTGACCACGGCGACTATCTGGGCGATCACTGGATGGGTGATAAGGATTATTTCCACGCGCCAGCGGTGCAGATCCCGCTGATCATCGTGGACCCGGATAAACGGGCGGATGCAACGCGTGGAACGGTTGACAGCTCATTGGTGGAGCTGATCGACCTGCTGCCAACCTTTGTCGATTATCACGGTGGAACGATCCACAAGAACATTCTGGATGGCCGTTCCCTGCTGCCAAAACTTCACGGCGAAAACCCTGAATGGCGCGACGTGGCTGTGAGTGAGTATGACTATTCCTGTCAGGTATTCCGCCCGGAAACGGGGCGTTTGCCGCTTGATTGTCGGAGCTACATGGTCGCCTCGACTGAGTGGAAGTTTATCCACGCCCCCGGCTATCCGCCCGTGTTGTTCGACCTGAAGAATGATCCTCAGGAGCTGGTTGATCTGGGTCGCAGTGACGCTCACGCGAACGTTCGGCAGGAAATGTTCAACAAACTCGCTCTGTGGGCGCTGCACTATCGTCAGCGCGAGACGTGGAGCGAAGAACACAACCTGCACATGACCGGCATGGAAGAAAAGCTGGGCGTGCTGATCGGATACTGGGACGAAGCCAGCGCCGAGGGTAAGGACCCCAAAATCCTACCCAAACGGAATCCGAGCCAAACGGACTGATCAATACCCCCACAAACAGCCCAAAATAGTCTGCGACTCAACCTTTAACGCCTTGGGGTTATACACCTCCTTGCAAGCGTCGTAGCCCTGTTTCCGCCTGCCATCCCCACAAACAGGATCCCAATAAGTGCGTCATGCAGCGATTTTTGTGACATGTCACGGATTTGGCTTGACTTTGGGATCCTGAAATGACCCTCTTAGTGGGTGAGAATTTCCTTAGGCGACGGGTTTTCAACCCGCATATGGCCAACTGGGAGGGGAAGTTCACTCGTGCAGAGCAAGGGAGGAAAAGATGCTCAGGACACTCCGGATGGCAGCAATCGCTGCCGCAGCAACGCTGACCGCAGCGCCTGCCATGGCACAGGTCAATCTGGTCGCTCACGCTGCTGGCGCTGGTACAGCCGGCGGCTTGGCCGCAACAGGTCTGGTTGAATTCGCCGCAGAAGCAGGTATTGCCAACATTCAGCTCAAAGACGGCCAAACCGGTGCTAAATACATTCCAGCACTCGGCGAAGGCAAAATCGACATCGCTGGTGCACCGCATCACGTGCCTTTCCTGCTGGGCCGTGCAGCAGGGCCATTTGGTTCGGTTGGCAAGGAAAAAGGCGCTGAAATGGCGGCTAAGATCCAACTGCTATACCCCTACACTTTCAGTGTTTTCTACATGTATGGGTTCAGCTCTACCGGCATTTCCAGCTGGGATGACCTGAAGGGTAAAAAGGTACTGCAGGGCCCGCCAAAGGGCAGCATGCCACGGAACTCACAAGCACTGGTGCAACTCGCAGCGGGCCTGAAGGCGGGTGAGGACTACGAGTCCGTCACCGTGAGCATGAACCAGCTCGCCAACGCTCTGATTGATGGCACCGCTGATGTCGCGGTTATTCCAGGCACCTTCCCCGGTCCACGGGAAAGCCAGGTCGGTGCAGCAGGTGCGGCTACCGCAATCTCACTGCCAAAGACCATGTTCGAGAGCGAGACTGCGTCGAAGCTGCTGAACAACGTCGGCGCAGCACCGTTCACCGCCCCTGTGGCTGAAATTCAGGCCGCGCTGGGCAGTAACTGGACTGTCGTTTCTGAAGACGACACCTTCCGCGGCATGTCCATGGTGGGTGGCGACTACGTGAACGTCGATATGGACGAAGAAGTGGCTTACCAGCTGACCAAGGCCCACATCGACAACCTCGATGCACTGATGGCCAAGGCTCCGTTCATGGCGGCGCTGAACTTCGGTAAAATCGATGCGTCTGTCGCTGGTCTTTGCGGCAAGAACCCAATGGTCTTCCACCGCGGCGCTGTTCGCGCATGGGAAGAAGCGGGCTATGATGTACCAGACTGCGCCAAGCCTTAAGGAGCTTTAGCGCTTAAAGAGTGGGCGGTCAGGATTCAGACCGCCCACCGCTTTTCTTTTGTTAAATTTTCCAATCAAACCAACACCAAGTGAACCACTATGTCGGACGAGCAGAAAACGGCGCCAGAGAGCGATAACGAAACCAAATCCTTCATCGGTGAGGTTGTCTTCTGGTTAGGCTTAATTCTGGTTCTCGTCGGCCTGATCAACGTGACACCCGGTATCCCCGGTTGGGATGACCTGTGGAAGTCTGTCACGGGAAACCAATTTTTCCGGGTTCGGCGGTTTGAAACCGAAATGCTGTACCCGCTTGTTTTCTTCCTGATGATGCTCATCGTCGCGCTCAAGCACTCGCTCTGGCGCTCCTGGGTTGATCGCGTGAAATGGCAGAGAATTCTGGGTCTGATGCTCGATATCGCGCTGGTGACGGCTGCAGCCGCGTTGTCCCTGACCTACATGATCGAAATCGAGGCGATTTGTCTTCTCGACGTGATTACAGGCGACCGGGAGCGCATGATCGCAGAAGCGCTGCAGGGTGAAATCGAATTTGCCGAACTGACAGGACTGCCCATACCGACGACGGTCGAGGACCCGTTCTGCCTGAACACCACCGCAGCTTTGTTGCCGCTGATCGTGTTTCTGTGTGTGGTCATCTTCCTTCTTTATAACGTCAAGGTTTGGGGCCTGCCGCTGGTTCTGATCTCCATCATCGTGTCGATCTACACGCTGGCAACGATCCTCAACTGGTTCTTCTTTGGGGCTGAGGGGCAGAACAAGTACCTGATGACCATTCTCAGCAGCGAGGAGCCGCGCAGTCTGGGTGCAGGCTATGAGGTCTTCCACGACGCGCTGGTCAATCATTCCGCCGGGTTCTTTGGGCGGTTCATGAACGTGCTGATGCTGATGGTCTTCCCCTACATTGTCCTTGGCAGCCTCTTTGGGCGCTGCGCCGGGGGACAGTCGCTGATCAAGCTGGCATTCCTGCTCACCCGCAACCTGCGAGGCGGCCCTGCCCACGCAGCCGTCTTCTCCTCAGCCATGTTCGGCACCATCACCGGTGGCCCCGTGGTCAACGTGCTCTCAACCGGCGTACTGACCATTCCCATGATGCTCAAGCGCGGCTTCTCGCGCGTTTTTGCCGGCGGGGTCGAAGCCGCAGCGTCATCGGGTGGATCGATCATGCCGCCGATCCTGGGCGTCGCCGCGTTCGTCATGGCCGCGCTGACCGGCGTGGCTTACCGCGAAATTGTAATCGCAGCGATTATTCCGGCTGTGCTGTATTTCTTCTGCCTGTTCCTGTCGGTGATCTTTCAGTCTCGTAAGCAAAACATCGGTGCGGTTGGGAAAATCACCGATGATATGCGGCTCAGCGGCTCGGACTGGCTGCACCTGACACAGGTTCTCGGCCCGGTGCTGCTGATCCTCGTCCTACTGCTGACGCCCAAGGATAGCGTTGGCTGTAGCTGGTACTCTATCGCCATGGGTGCTGACGTGATCCGCGAGGCGGGCTCATGCCGAGTGATCTCACTGCCCTGGCTGCCGCAAGCCATCCAGAACGCAGCCGGTGACGCCGGGGCCGCGGGTTGGTGGGCCGTGGTTCTGCTGATCGTCCTGATGTTTGTGGATCGGACTTTCCGCCAAAATCCCGGTAAGGTCCTCGGTGCCCTCGCCGCAGCCGGGGTGAGCATTGCGACGCTGTACCTGATGTTCCTTGCGGTGACCGTGATCGATGTCAGCCTGACCCTGACCGCTTTCTCCAAGTTCCTGTCTGTGGATGTGCTGACCTTCCTGCGAACCTTTGACATCGGTAGCGGTTCAATCTGGTTCGTGCTGCTGGCACTGCTGCTGACCATGATCCTGGCCGTTGTCTTGGGAATGGGCATGCCAGCGGTTCCGGCCTACATCAACGTGGCGCTGCTGCTGGGTCCGATGCTCGTGGGTCTGGGTTTGTCGACCCTGACCTCGCACATGTTCATCTTCTACTTTGCTGTGGCCTCCGCCATCACACCACCGGTTGCGCTCGCAGCCTTTGCCGCCGCGACCATCACCAAAGCCGACCCCATGCAAACCGGTCTGTCCGCCGTTCGGTCGGGGATTGTGATTTTCACAATCCCGTTCGTCTTCGCGATTTACCCGGAACTGCTGATGATCGACAAAGCCGTCATGGACCCGAGCGTTCCCGGCACATTCCTTCCGGGCTATACTGGCGAACTGCAGGTTCTACCGCTCTTGCTTCTGATCGGACGGGTTATCCTTTCGCTGTACTTTGTCGCCAGTGCGCTGGCCGGATACGATGCCAAGGCGCTGAGCCCGCTGGAAATCGGTCTTAGACTGGCCCTCGCCGCCTTGATCCTGTTCAAGCCGATTGAGGTCTATGGACCGGCGATCATCGCTTGGGTGGCGGTCATCGTCTTCCACTACTATCAGGCCAGACGCGCGAAAGCCGCCGCCTGACCAGCCTTGATTGCGGGAGAATCCGTGGATGACTGAACGTCCGAGCTATATTCTGTTCATCACCGATCAGCAGCGCGCAGACTACCTCGCCTGCACCGGTCATCCGACGCTGCAAACGCCGAACATCGATGCCATGGCCCAAGACGGTGTGACCTTTGACCGGTTCTACGTCGCCTCCCCCGTGTGCATGCCAAACCGCGCCAGCCTGATGACGTGCCGGATGCCAACCAGCCATGGCGTGCGCTCTCTGGGCCTGCCGCTTTCACCCGATCACGTGACCTTTGTCGAAGTCTTGCGGGCGGCGGGTTATGACACCGCCTTGATTGGCAAAAGCCATCTGCAGAACGTGTCTCGCTTTCCCACCCAATACACGCGCAAAACCCATCGCGAAGGTTTTACAGCTCCGCCCCCGGAACTGGCTGATGCCATTCGCAGCAATCTGGACGCGCCCGAATACCAGTACGAGCGCCAGTCCTATTGGCAGCAGGAAAACCCCGTTGTGCCGACGCCTTTCTATGGCTTTGACGACTATATCTCCGTCATGCGTCATGGAACCAACACGGGGGGAAGCTATGAGCTGTGGCTGCGAGACGTCGCGCCGGACGTTGTTCCCTTGCGTGGCAGAGAGCAGCAGTTCCCCCACAATTACACCGTTCCGCAGGCCATTCGGACCAAGGTGCCGGAGGAATATTACTCCACCACTTATATCGCTAATCAGGCTTGCGAGTGGCTGGAGAAGCGTCAGGGAAACGACACACCCTTCTTCCTGATGGTCTCCTTCCCCGACCCGCACCACCCCTTCAACCCGCCGGGCCGGTACTGGGACATGTATCAGCCCGAAGACATGGAAGTCCCTCGCGCCTTCACCGACACCAGTTGGGACCCGCCAGCCTATGTGCTGCAGGCCGAAAAGGAGCGGGCCGCAGACCCGACCTTGGGCAAAATGGCAGGCTACTCTCTGGCCGTCAGCGCGCGCGAAGCGCAAGAAGCCCGCGCCCTGACTTGCGGCATGATCACCATGGTCGATGACGCCATTGGGCGCGTGCGACAGGCGGCGACCCAATCGGACGCAGGACGCACGGCTGTTCAGATTTTCACCTCCGACCATGGCGACCATCTGGGTGACCATCGGCTTTTGTTCAAAGGCACGGAACAGTACGACACGATTACCCACGTCCCCTTCATCTGGGCAGATCCCAAGGGCGCACAGGGTCAGAACACCCGCGAACTGGGACAAACGCACGACATCGGCACGACGATCATGGAGCATGCCCGCATCGAAGCGCCCGACGGCATGCAGGGTCAGCCGCTGTCCGTTGCTGGGGGTCAGGGACGACAGGCGGCCTTTATTCAATATGAAACGCAGAGGCCCCAGGTGGCCTTTGGTCAGACACCGCGCGCCCACACGATCATCCATGACCGCTGGCGGTTAACGCTTTACCGGGGAAAAGCGCAGAACGAGTTGTTTGATCTCGTCGATGATCCGGATGAGATGGTCAATCTGTGGGACAACGCCGAATATCGTGAAGTTCGCATGGCGCTGGTTGAGCGGCTGGCAGAACTGGAAATCGACGTCATCAACAGCGTACCCTTCCCCACAGCCGAAGCCTGACACCAGCCAACAAACACGACCACCCCGGTGCAACCTGCAACGGGGTTCAAACGTGCCCCGCGTTCACAGGGCCAATATAAGCGCAATTCTCAGGCCAGGCTGAGATGATCAAAGCTCGATCACGCTAAGGCGCACTTTGAGTCTGAACCATTATGAAGTTTCAATGCTTGCATCTATGGGGTCTATGTTTGGGCGACGAGCGACCAGAGCGCCTTGGCAGCGGCGCTATGCTTTCGGTCCTTCAGCCGAACCAGATAGAACCGGGACGTGACATGCAATCTGTCATCCCCAACGCGGACCAACCGCCCCTGCTCCACCCACGGTGCAGCAACATGCAGAGGCAACAAACCCACATGCGAGCCCGTTAATGCGGAGTAGGTCGTCGCTTCCAGCGATCCTTGCGAAAAAATCGTGTTGGTGGGCGAAAAATCCGGGTCCTGCCGTCCTTCGAGCAGCTGGGGTGCGAAGCTATGAGCCGAAATCGTCGCCTCATCCAAAGCCTTATCCAGCGCAGCCGCATCGTCAGCCTGAGCACAAGGATGCACCGGACTGCAGTATAAGGTACTGATTTCGTTGAAAAGAAAGCAGGCTTCCACGTCGTCCGGCAGTGTTTCTTCGTCCGCGATCCCAAAGAGCGCAAACTCAATAACTTCCGAGCGCAAATCCGACAGACAGGCCAGAAAATCCGTTACCGTCACCTCGGGCTGAGCGCGCGGATTGGAGCGCCGTAGGGCTTCCAGCGCTTGCGGAAGCGGGTTATCGGGGTTGTTGACCGTTGCATCAAGAACAGCCAGCCGCAAACGCTCCACCCCACCATCCGAAATGTTCTTCAACCGGCTTGTGGCACTGTCTAAATAATCAAGCAGATCAATGGCTTCGCGAAGAACTTCCTCACCTTCAGCCGTGAGCGAAAACCCCTGTGGCCCTCGAACACAGAGCTTTAACTGCAAGCGCTGCTCAAGGTTGGCGATGTGAGAGCTGATGGTGGGCTGACTGATGCCCAACACGCCCTGAGCACGCACGAAGCCACCGCTCTCCGCCACCGCGCGGAAAACCTGCAACAAACGAAGATCAATGTTGGACAGTTTCATGCCGCGCAACCTACCACCGGGTTGAAAACAGACGAAGCAGAGTTTCGCACGGCACAACCGCTCACGGTTTGCGACATTTCCTGCAATTGACAGGACCTTCACACTCTTCTAGCCATATCAGCGATCAAAAGCGCAATTCTTGGTTGGTCTGAGGATGGACTGAAGCCTTAACCGTTTCTCGTCTCAATATTCCGTGGATCGTCCAACATGAAAATGAAACTTCTCGCCGCCGCAGCCGCGCTTACCCTAGCCGCCGCGCCATCGGCTTATTCTGAAGAACTGACCATCAGCGCGTGGGGTGGGTTCTTTGAAGAGACCCTCGCTGAATTGATCTATCCCGGCTTCACCGAAGCAACCGGTATCAAGGTCAACTCCATTCCTCAGCCAGCAGACCAAGCTTGGCTCACGCAGATTTCCAACGCAGCGCGGGCCAAGCAAGCGCCAGCCGACCTGTCCCTTGTCACGGAAACCGTTGTGATCCGTGGTCAGAATTCGTCCCTTTGGGCCGACCTGGATGTTGCTGCCATGGGCAATACAGCGGGCCTGATTGACGGCGTCTACGCTGAAATGGATGGCAAGACCAACGCTGTTCCTGCTCTGGCTTTCTTTGATACCTTCGTCACCAACACCGACTATCGCGCCGATGCACCGATGAGCTGGGGTGAACTGTGGACGGGCGACTGGGACGGTAAACTGGCACTTCGTCCGAACGCCAACAGCGGTCTGCTGGAAATCACAGCCGTGACGTTCTTTGGTGGCTACGAAATCATGCAGACCCGCGAAGGCCTGCAGCAGGTCATCGACAAGATTGCCGAACTCAAGCCAAGCGTTAGCCTGTGGTACCGCGACGAAGGTCAATTCCAGCAGGGTCTGGAGGCCGGTGAGTACACCGCCGGCACCTACTATCACGACGTTGCCATGCTCTCGATCTGGGACGGTCTGCCAATCGCTTCAACCTTCCCGAAAGAAGGCGGAATCAAAAGCACCGCGTACTGGGTGGTTCCAGCGGCTTCAAAGAACAGTGATGCGGCGCAGAAATTCATTGATTACATGAGCCAGCCTGAGGTGCAGGAAGCCATGGCGCTGAATCTCGGGATCTTTCCAGTCGTACCGCGCGAAAGCATGAACCTCTCTGATGAAGATTTCGCGGCGGTTGGCAGCGAGCTATCACCCATCACGCTCCAGACTCAAATCCATCTCGATGAAGGCGAGTGGCTGGAAGAACGCTTCCAGATGATGCTCTCCAACTAGGCTCTTTTTCGGCCTATAGGTTTGTGATCCACCGGCGCTTCTCTCCTGAGTGCCAGTGGTGATCGACTGAACCTTTGGATTTTGTAGCCCATGAGTCGTCTCGTTCTGTCCAACGTCTCCAAACGCTTTGGCACCGTTCCGGTGCTCAAGGACATCAACCTGTCCATCGAGCCCGGCTCCTTTGTCTGCCTGCTCGGGCCTTCGGGCTGCGGCAAGACAACGTTGCTGCGAACCATTGCAGGATTTGAGGGGATGGATGCGGGGGACGTCTCGCTTGAGGGGCAGTCGCTGACGGCTGTTCCCTCTTTTCAGCGCAACATCGGGATGGTGTTCCAGAGCCTCGCCCTGTTCCCCCATCTCAACGTTATCGACAACATCGCCTATGGCCTGACAATTCGCGGCGAAGCCCGCCCGGAGCGCTATGCCAAAGCGCAAAAACTGATAGACCTTGTGGACCTTGACGGTTTGCAAAAGCGCCGGGTATCCGCGCTCTCGGGTGGACAAAAGCAGCGTGTGGCCATCGCCCGTGCTTTGGCGATTGAACCCGCCCTGTTCCTCATGGATGAGCCCTTCAGCGCGCTCGACGCGGGTTTGCGAGAACGGCTGCAAAAGGAAGTCAAACAACTTCAGCGCCGTCTGGGTGTGACCACCATCTTCGTTACCCATGACCAGCAAGAAGCCATGACGCTTGCCGACCAGATCGTCGTCATGGACAAGGGCGTCGTCGAGCAAGCCGGTAGCCCCGGCGACGTCTATCACCGTCCGCAGACCCGCTTCGTTGCTGAGTTCGTCGGACAGAACAACATCCTCGATATCAAGGTCGAACAGGGAATGGCCTATTGGCTCGGTCATCCCATCGGAACGGCCCCGGCACATTGTCCAGAGACAACCACCCTCGCCGTACGCCCCGAACACTTGCACCTCTGCGCCGGATCGCACAGCGTTTCTGGTGAGGTTGCTTTTGTGCGTCAACTGGGCTCGGTCATCGAGACGCAAATCACCGCTGGGCCATCGACGCTCATCCAAACCCAACTGGCCAGCGCCAAGGGCGCGCCCGTGGTCGGGGAGCGCGTTGATGTGAGCTTTGATCTCGATCAGGCTTGGGTACTGCCATCATGAAGGTAGCGCCACCAACCCGTTCCCTGAGTTGGCTGATCGCGCTCATTCCTTTGATCGCATTGGTGGTGTTTTTCGTGATGCCCATGGCCTACATGGGCATGGTCAGTGTCTTCAAGAATGACCCCGTAGCCTTCTTCAAACCCGCCTTTGTTCTGGACAATTACGCAAAGTTCTTTGCGCCCTTTTACCTCACGGTCTCCCTTCGATCCTTCGTTCAGGCAGGCCTGGGCGCGGGCATTGTCACGCTTCTGGGGTTCCTGACAGTCCTGTTTGTTTCCGACCAGTCTCGCTGGCTCCGGCGCTTGTGGGTGCTGCTGCTGCTTTCGATGCTGTGCCTGAGCGAAGTGATACTGGCGTTCTCGCTGCTGATCCTGTCTTCCCAGAGTTCCGGGATACCAAAGCTGCTGGGCTGGCTGAATCTTTGGGACACGCCACGTTCTCTCTACCCCAGCTTTGGCGCTATGATGGCGGGCTATGTCATGCTGGGATTTTCCATCGCGGCACTGATGCTGTTCCCCCAGATCAGCCGCCGAGACCGCTCTATCGAAGAAGCCGCTCAAGGGCTGGGAACACCCCCGGCCATGCTCTTTGTCCGGGTGACGCTCCCCATGTTCCGCACAGCGCTGGTCGCTGCATTTCTGACGCTGTTCATCTACTTCCTTGGCGTGTTTGTGATGCCGACCATGCTGGGCGGCCCGCAGAACTGGAACATGACAGTGATCATTCAGGACCGGGCGGTAGAGCGTTTCAACATGCCGCTGGGTGCTGCTTTGTCCATGATCATGCTGACGGTGACAGCGGCACTGATCGGCGGGATTGCATGGCTTAACCGACAACAGGATGAAGCGGAGGACAGAGTATGACCATCCGCGCCCTACTCCGCAGTGTCTTCCTTTGGATGATTGCGGGTTTTCTTCTTATTCCTTTTGCCATCGTGGCTGGTGTTTCCCTTAACCCAGCCCGACAAATCGCCTTTCCACCAAAATCCCTTTCTGGTGTTTGGTTTGTCGAGATGGTCACCGACCGCGGCTGGCAGGTTGCGATCTGGAACAGCTTCAGCATCGCTTTCATAGCGGCGGTGCTGGCAACAGCCGTCGCCTTGCTCGCCGCTTACGCCCTGTGGCGGCGAGACACCTGGCTGTCGCGGTCGGTTTTTTCTTTGGGGCTTGGCCCTTACATGGTGCCGCCGATTATCCTTGCGCTGGGTGCCAGTATTTTCTGGGCGGAGGTTGGTCTCTACGGCTCCCGCTGGGCAACAGCGATTTCGCACGGCATCCTGTTTGTCACCCTGCCACTGGTGATCATCTCCCGCGGCTTTAGCGCGCTCAACCGAGACGTTGTAGACGCCAGCAACATCAGCGGAGCATCCCCGCGACAGACGTTTTTCCGCGTCATTCTCCCCATCATCGCCCCCTACATCATCACCAGCTTTGTCATCGTCGCGATTATTAGCGTCAATGAATACCTGATCAGCAGCTTTATCTCCGGTTTCACGGTCGAGACACTGCCCATCAAGATTTTCAACAATGTGCGCTACGGCTACTCCCCGCTTTTGGCCGCAGCAGCCGTTGGGTTCGCGGCGCTCACCGTTGGTGCGCTTGTGCTGGTTTCCTTTTTCACTGACTTGGTCGAGCTGTTCGGCGGCTCAGCACACGAAAGCACTCCATGAAAGTATTGTCCTATCAGGATCTGAATGACTTACTCCACGGCGCAGCCATCCTTGGGACCGGTGGCGGTGGTGAGCTGGATGAGGGATTGGCCCTCATTGAGGATGCTTTGGACCTGGGCAAGGAATTCAGACTGGTGAGCATTGATGATGTCCCGGATAGCGCGCTCTTGTGCACGCCCTATCTGCTTGGCGCGATATCGGACCCGACCGCCGAAGAAGCCGCGCTCTATACGCGACTGCCCCGATCCCCCAAACCCGCCATCCTCAACGCCTATGACCGCTTCCAGACGTACTTGGGTCAGGAGTTTTACGGTACTTTGGCTTGCGAGATGGGGGGCACGAATACAGCGGTTGCCTTTTACGCTGCGGCCATGAACGGGCATGTGATCATCGACGCAGACCCCGCGGGTCGCGCCGTGCCGGAGATCACCCACTCCACCTACTTTCTCAATGACCTCCCCGCCGCGCCGATTGTGATGTCCAACAGCTTTGGCGAGTGCTTTGTCGCCGAAAACGTCATCGACGATCAACGCGCCGAGGCCATCGTCCGCTCACTGGCCATTGCCAGCCGAAATGACATCGCCGCCATTGATCATGCCCTGCCCGCTCACCAGCTACGGGACGCTGTGATCAAGGGCACCATGAGCACAGCGCTTGAACTGGGCCGGGTTTGGCGTAGAGCACTCGAAGCCGGTCACGACACCGCACAGGCCGTTGCCAACGCGCACGGGGGGCTTGTGGTGTTTTCCGGAACCGTGCGGGACAGCAGTTGGCAGACCACAGGCGGATTTACGCTGGGCGAAATCCAGCTGGACGGTGACGCAGAGTTTCACGCCCAGACCATGCGCATCCGGCTGAAGAACGAGAATATGGTCGCCTGGCTTAACGAAAAGGTGCTTGCGACCATACCGGAGCTGATCTGCCTGTTTGACCGAGACACCGGGAAGCCTGTCACCAACCCTCACTACCATTCCGGTCAGGCCATTACGGTCGTGGTTCTCCCGGCACCAGAAGCGTTCACGACACCGCGCGGGCTGGCAACCTTTGGTCCTGCTTATGCTGGCGTGGAAGGCCCCTATGTCCCTTGCATTCGGGACTGAACCCCGCTTTGCCGACTAGTACTTCCCCAGCTTCTCCGAACCCGCGTAGAGAATGTCAGCAAGCTTCTTGTTTGCGTCAATCCGCAGCGCAACCGCCTCAGCACTCATGGCTTCTTGCACCCGCGGCGCTTCGATGTGGTTTTGCGGCTCATCGACACCGCGCGCGTGCTGAACGTACATGTCGCCCAGCACCTGCTCGACGGACGGCGTGATATAGCTTTGCAAGGCAAAACCAATGCGGCGCTCATTTGACGTATTCGGACCGGAGCCGTGGACGATACGCGGGTGATGGAGCGACAATTGACCGGGCTTGAGCGGCACCGGGACAGCCTGGCTCTCATCGATCCCCTGTACTTCCTGCCCTCGGGTCAGCAGATTGTCTTCACCAAAGGTATCGACGTGATCCCGCAGCGGGTCAATGTGCGAGCCGGGGATCATTTGCATGCAGCCGTTTTCTTCCGTGACATTGCTGATCGCAAGCCAGCCTGTAACCCAGTCGTGTGGCTCCATACCGGCATAGCGCGCGTCCTGGTGCCAGCTGATAAATCCGCCTGTGTTCGGCTCTTTGATGAACAGCGTCGACCCTGCCGCCAGAATATTAGCGCCCAGCACATCCTCAACCGCGTCCAATATTCGGCTGTCGTGGACAATCCGGTCCAGCACAGGCAAAGCCAGATGACCATTGTTGCGCCCGGCTCCATCCAGCGCATTCGGCCACTTGGCTTCTGCCTCTTCGATCTCAGCGCGTATTTCAGCGATTTCGTCGGCAGAGAAAATATCGATGGGCGCAACAAAGCCATCGCGGGCGTAGGTTTCCTGCTGCTCGACGGTCAGGCGCTTAGGCATGGGCGGATTTCCTCAGTTCAATTGCGTTCAAAAACGCTGCAGAAACCCGCCTCACTCAGCTTTCCCATAAGCGACGAGGCTTTTCGGAATATAGCCAGATTAACTAATCCAGATACTTTGCATTGACCCAGCCGTGGTGATGTCCACTGTGCGTGATCTCACACCAGTTGTTGCTTTGGCAGCTCTGAATGTGAACGCTGTCACCGTGGTGCAGAACGTGGGTTACATGATGATGGGCCGACGGACCGGAACGGACATTCAGTGCGCTGGCGGAAACACTATGGTGCGCCCCCATGACATGCCCGTGGGCATGGCTGTGCGGGTGGCCCCCATGATGGGCGTGGGAATGACGATGCGTAATGCCGTGGCTGTGGTGCACGTGGTAGGGCTGGAAACCCCAACCCCAGCCGTAGTTGTACCACGTGTAAGCCACCGTATGCGCCGATGCGACAGGCGCTAAAGCAAGAGCGAGTAAAGCAGCCGAGCCGGCCATTAGGTGCTTGAACATCAGATTACCCCCAAAAGAAATAAAGAAGTCTTAGTTTATTCCTCTATTTCTCACGGAGTAAACACCCGTTAAAACTGTTTTCCACACCTAAAGTGGAGAAATCGCCCTTTCGTCGACGAGATGACAAGCAACCCTATGGTTGGGTGCGATTTCCTTAAGCGGTGGTTCAGCCTGACGACATTGATCCTGCGCAACCGGGCATCGACTGGCAAAGCGGCAGCCTGTTTGCTTTTGCGTTGGGTCTGGTGGGTCACCGGGGATCAGGATGCGCTTGGACTGCTGGCGCAAGGTTTTGTCCACCGTCGGAACAGCGGACAGCAGCGCAGCGGTGTAAGGATGCAGCGGGTTGTTGAACAGGCTCTTCCGATCCGCGTGCTCTACGATTTTACCCATGTACATGACCGCCACGGAATCACACATGTGCTGCACAACACCAAGGTCGTGACTGATGAACAGGTAGGTCAGTCCAAATTCTTCCTGCAGCGCGGAGAGCAGGTTCAAGATCTGCGCTTGAACGGCCACGTCCAACGCTGAAACCGGCTCATCACAGATGACCAGTTCAGGCTGTGTCGCCAAAGCCCGGGCAATCCCGATCCGCTGACGCTGTCCGCCTGAGAATTGATGCGGGAACAGACGCTTTTGCTCGGGCCGCAAGCCCACTTGAGCGAACAGTCTGTCTGCAATCTCCTGCTGCTCCGGCGCGCCTGTACTTGTAAGGCTCTGCAAGGGCTCTCGCACGATTTCTTCTGCGCGCTGACGCGGGTTCAAACTGGAATAGGGATCCTGGAAAATGAACTGCACTTTCCGCCGCATCTGGCGCAGGTCTTCGCCTTCCAGCGGCAGCACGTCCTGACCGTCGAGAACGACTTTACCCTCATGCGCGGAAACCAAACGCGCGGCGGCGAGAGCAGCGGTTGTCTTGCCCGAACCACTCTCCCCCACAATGGCGAGCGTCTCACCGCGATTGACGTGAAAGCTGACATCATCAACAGCGTACAAATAGGTCGGCGGGCTAAACAAACCGCTGCGATTAACCGCAAAACGCACCGTCAGGTTTTCGACATTCAGAAGAGGTGCTGCGCTCATTACAATGACCCCGCGTGCCAACAGTCCGCCGCATGGGCTCGATCAAAATTCACCGCCTTAGGCCGGGCTGACAGGCATTCGTCGGTGCGGTGCTGACAGCGTGAAGCGAACAAGCACTGGTCTTTCCCGAATTCACGCAGCGAAGGCACGATACCCGGCACTTCAGTCAGCGGTTCCTTCCCTTCGGAGACACTGGCCAGAACATGCGGCACGCACGAAATCAGACCCTTGGTATAGGGGTGCTTGGGCGTGCTGATGATATCGTCCACCGCGCCCACTTCGGCGATGCGACCGGCGTACATCACGATCATCCGTTCCGCCATTTCAGCCACAGCGCCCATGTCGTGCGTGATGAGGATAATCGAGGTGCCTGTTTCTTTGCGCAGGTCACGCAACAGGTCGAAGATCTGCGCCTGAACCGTGACATCCAGCGCGGTTGTCGGCTCGTCAGCGATCAGAACCTTGGGCTTACAGGCCAGCGCGATGGCAATCATGACCCGCTGACGCTGTCCGCCGGAAAGCTGGAACGGGTAGTCCTTCAGCCGCTCCCGCGCTTTGGGAATACGAACGGCATCGAGCAAATCTGCCGCCGTCGCCCAAGCTTCCTGACGCGAAATGCTCTGGTGGGCCAGCAGGACTTCAACAATCTGCTCACCGATGGTGTAGACCGGGTTGAGCGACGTCATCGGCTCCTGAAAAATCATCGAAATGTCGTTGCCGCGGATGTTCCGCAGGCGCTCGGGCGAGAGCTGGGTCAGCTCTTGGCCGTCGAACATGATCGAACCCGCCGTGATCCGTCCGACCCCTTCGGGCAGCAATCCCATGATGGCCAAGGCCGTCATGGACTTCCCACAGCCGGACTCGCCCACAAAGCTGATGTTCTCCCCCGCATGCAGCTCGAACGACAAATCATCAATCACCGGCGCTGTACCGTTGCGGGTGGTCAGTTCAACCCGCAGATTTTCGACTTTCAGCAAAGGCTCCGTCATTAGCGCGACCTCAACTTGGGATTCAGCGCATCGTTGAGGCCGTCGCCAACCAGCGAGATGCACAGAATGGTTACAAAGATCGCCACACCGGGGAGCGTTACAGTAAAGCTGGCGTCGAGGAAGTAAGGCCGGTTGGAGCCGATGATCTGCCCCCAACTGACGACGTTAGGGTCCGTTAGGCCGAGGAAGGAAAGCCCCGCCTCAAACAAAATTGCCGAACCAACCATCAGGGCGGACTGCACGATAATGGGCGGCAGCGCGTTCGGCAGAATAACGCTGAAGATCAGCTTGAAGTCTCTCGCGCCAGATGCGCGTGAAGCCGTGACGTACTCCAGTTCCCGAATGCGCAGGAATTCCGCGCGGGTGATCCTCGCCACGGCTGTCCAACTGACGATACCGATGGCAAAGGTGATCATGGGCAAAGATGCGCCGAACAGGGCGACGATCACCATGGAGAACAGGAGCGTCGGCAGCACCTGAAAGAACTCGGTGATCCGCATCAGAACTTCTTCGACCCAGCCCCGGTAATACCCTGCCAGCGCCCCAATGGTCACGCCGATGAAAACCGAGACGAAGGCCGCGGCAAGGCCGATGATGATTGAAACCCGCGCGCCGCTGATGACCATGGCCAGCAGATCGCGGCCCAGATAATCGGTTCCAAGAATAAAGTCACTGTTCTGCAAGGGCGGTGTAAAGGGCGCCCAGACCATGTCGAAGGGGTCTCGACCATAGAGCGCCGGGCCGATGATCGCCGCAATGATGATCAGGACCAGCACCACCAGCGCAACCAAAGCCGCCTGATTTCGGCGGAACATGTCCCACGCCTCCATAAACGGATGGCGCGCCTTCTCAATCGGTTCTTCGAGGAGTAGGTCGGCTTTTGGCGGGGTTTCGGTGTTAGGCTTGTCAGTCATTTATTTCTTGCTCCCCACACGCGGATCGACAAGGCGCAAGGCGAGGTCTGTCACCAGATTACCCACGATCACGACCAGTGATGAGAAAAACAGAATCCCGAGAATGGCCGGCGTGTCTCGGGCGATGATGGATTGGAAAGCCAGCGTCCCCAGCCCCGGCCAGGAGAACACCGTTTCCACCAGCACAGCGCCGGAAACGATGGCGGAAAGCTGCAAACCGGCAAGGGTGATGACCGGCGAAATCGCGTTCTTCAGCGCATGCTTGTAGACCACCTGACGCGTCTTGAGCCCCTTGGCCTTGGCGGTCCGAACGTAGTCAGACCCCAGAACCTCAATCATGGAGGCGCGGGACAGGCGCGAATAAAGCGCAACGAAGATCGACGCCAGCGTCACCATGGGCAGAACCAAATGCCGCGCGACATCGACCGTGTGGATGAAGATATTGCCGTTCTCAATGGTCACATCGCGCATTCCCGCCACTGGGAACCACGGCAGGATCAGTGAGAACATCACCAGCATAAGCAAGCCGGTCCAGAACACAGGTGCTGAGTACCCGATCAGCGAGGCCAGCGTTACAAAATGGCTGAAGATGCCGTTGGGCTTACGGGCCGAGATCACCCCAAAAACCACACCGATGACCAGCGCCAGCAACTGCGCGGAAATCACCAGCAGCAAGGTCGCTGGCAGGCGGTCAAGGATCAGATCAGTCACTGGTTGGCTGTAGAAGAATGAATAGCCCAGATCGAACTGCAGCACCCGGCCAATGTAGCTGCCCAACTGGATGATAAAGGGCTTGTCGAGCCCGTATTCCTGCCGGATTTGCTCCAGCGCCTCGGGGTCAATGCCACCGGCGGACTGAGCAATGGTGTCAGCGACGTCGCCGGGCGCAAGGTGCATGAGTGTGAAGTTCAGGATCAGCACCGCGACCAGCAGAAGCGCGGCGTAAATCATTCGGGTGATCGTGACGCGGAGGAAATTCACTGTGACAACCTGTGTTCGGGCTCAAGCGTTAAGGGGTCGAAAGACACAAACGAAATACAAGGTTAGAGGCCCCGGCGGGTCGAGAGAGCGACCCGCCGGAAACCTAAGGGACCAGAGCAAAAGCTCCCGTCTTGGAGTCCTTACTCGTCCAGCCAAACCTGGTCGAGTGGAGAGGACGTGGACCAAATGCCGTTCACTGGCGCGTTCATCACTTTGTCATTGTAGACAGTGTGGTACGGCAGTGTGTGCATGTAGTAGATCGGCATTTCATCGTTCACGATGGTCTGGAACTCAGCGTAAAGAGCCTTACGCTTTTCC
>JBMZBW010000011.1:0-46304 GCA_049612785.1 Alphaproteobacteria bacterium
ATAAAACCCTCTGAAGCAGCGTCGATTACTGCCGTGACCTTAAATTTCAGCACAAAAAATCTGACATTTTGATTTTTGACTGAAATTAACGGGCTGTTTCCGTTCTTCGCGACCCTGTTGCTTCCTAATTTGAATACTTAGTGACACTGCATTTAGGTCAGAAAGGTCTGTTTCATCGTGATATTTCCCCGTCAATTATTGCGCGGCTGGGATCAGATCAGCTTGAAACCGTCGCTTCGGCTGTTGCTTTCTTGGCCGTGCGAGGCTTCTATCTCGCCAATGATGAATCCAACCGTTTGAGGAGACCCCCAATGGCTCAGCCTTGGTCCCCGAATTCCTGGCGCAACGTGCCGATCCTGCAGGTTCCGAGCTACGACGATCAGGCTGCGCTCGAAAGTGTCGAAGCCGATTTGCGCCGTCAACCGCCGCTGGTTTTCGCTGGCGAAGTCCGCTCCCTGAAAAACCGCCTCGCCGCTGCGTCGCGCGGTGACGCTTTTCTGCTGCAGGGCGGTGACTGTGCTGAGGCCTTTGCCGAGTTCTCCGCTGACCACATCCGGGATACCTTCAAGGTTCTTCTGCAAATGGCGGTTACGCTCACGTTTGCCGCGCAAAAGCCGGTGGTAAAGGTGGGCCGGATGGCCGGTCAGTTCGCTAAGCCACGCTCTGCACCGACGGAAAGCGTCGATGGTGTCGAGCTGCCGTCTTATCGCGGTGACATCATCAACGACGGTGCCTTCACCGCTGAAAGCCGGATTCCCGATCCGCGTCGCATGATGTCCGCCTACAATCAGGCATCCGCCACGCTGAACCTGCTGCGCGCCTTTGCTCAGGGTGGTTTTGCATCGTTGGAGCAGGTGCACCGCTGGAACCTCGACTTTGTTGCCGGTTCTCCGGCTGGTGCCAACTACGCAGGCATTGCCCGCGAAATTGACGAAGCGCTTGGCTTTATGAAGGCCTGTGGCCTCGACGCGCACATGCCGCAACTCTCTGAGGTGGATTTCTACACCTCGCACGAAGCGCTTCTGCTTTGGTACGAAGAAGCCCTGACGCGTCAGGATAGCCTGACAGACGAGACCTACTGCCTGTCGGCGCACATGCTCTGGATTGGCGACCGCACCCGTCAGCCGGACCACGCTCACGTGGAATTCTTGCGGGGTGTGCAGAACCCGATTGGCATCAAAGTCGGCCCAAGCTCTGACCCGGATGAGATTGTAAAGCTGACCGAGATCCTGAACCCATCCAACGAAGCGGGCCGCATCACGCTGATCGTGCGCATGGGCGCGGACAAGGTTCTCGAACATATGCCTGCAATCGTTCGAAAGGTGCATGGTGCCGGTCGGTCGGTGCTGTGGTCCTGTGACCCGATGCACGGCAATACGCACAAGGCGTCAACAGGCTTCAAAACACGGTCTTTCGACAACGTTAAAAACGAGATTTCCCGCTTCTTCGACGTGCACGAAGCCGAAGGCACGGTACCCGGTGGCGTCCACTTCGAATTGACGGGTAAGGACGTGACCGAATGCATCGGCGGTGCAACCGCGATTACCGACGAAGACCTTGCCAGCCGTTACCACACGCACTGTGACCCTCGCTTGAACGGTTCACAGTCGCTGGAACTCGCTTTCCTGGTGGCTGACCGCTTGAAGTCGGACCGCAAGAAAGCTGCAGCGTCAGTCGCAGCTTAAGGTCCTGAAAAGTTCAGACCCCGGCCTTGGTGTCGGGGTCTAGTTTTCTGCCATCAAAAAAGCAGCCGCGAGGGTGTTTTCATCAATCCCCTCAAAGATCATAGCTTTATCCAACAACCCTACGACCGCCCGCACCTCGCTTTCAGAAAGCGGTGGTGGGCTCTCCGTGGGGTTCCAGCTTCCAGAGCGATGGATTGAATAAAAGCGGAAAGCGGTATCGTCGATCACGTAGCTCATGGAGATATCGACAGTACCGCGAATGCTGGCATCCAGCTCTCGCGCCGTGGTCGAGTTGAAACTGGCGCAAGCCGTGAGCAGCACACCCCGACCACTCGACGCACGCTCTTCATACTGATAGCCGGACATCTCAGGCAGGCAAACAGCCTCCAGACCCGCCAAGCCAGCCCTGGCGTCGTCTTCCGCCGTCAGGCCGCTGCGACCCTTTTTCACGCTCAGACCGTGAACGCGCTTGAAGGTCCGACTGGTTGATCCTGCGGGCAGCAGGTCAAACACGCGATGGCTCGCCTTATCCACTTCAGATATCACGGGCAGGCGATCTGGGTTGGAAAGCACGAATTCTGGCATGGGTAGAACAACAACGTGACCCAACGCCGGGACCAACGCGATTGTGCCTCGATTGGCTTCACGCGCCATTTGCACCAACAGTTCCGGCAGGAATATTTCAAACTGAGGTTGGTCGTCGGTCTGCAAGATGACCGATAGCCCCGGTTCAGCCTGAACGCCGGCTGACGAGTGGATGTTGAAGCTTGGTTGCACGGCTGGCGCAGACACCGTCGTTTGCGCCGTTACCGCAGACGGTGCCAAACCCATCAGCAAACCAGCAATGGCTCCACTCCACCTTCGCTTCAAAGGCTTTGAGACGATATCTTTTGCGTGCATGAATCGGCAGTTTTACGTTTTTTAGGACAGGTGCAGGGGCGTTTTAGCGCGAATTGTACCTGTTTGCACGCACCATGAGCCTGACAATAAAAAAGGGCGCCGCAGCGCCCTTTGAACACGTCAAGTTCTCGCGGATTAGCGAGAGGACAGGTCTACAAAAGCACGATGCTTTTCGCCGGTGTAGAGCTGGCGTGGACGGAAGATCCCATCTGGGTTCTCCATCATCTCTTTCCACTGGCTGATCCAGCCAACGGTCCGGGCAAGCGCGAACAGGACGGTAAACATCTCCGTCGGGAAGCCCATCGCCTTGAGGATGATGCCAGAGTAGAAATCGACGTTGGGGTAGAGCTTGCGCTTGACGAAGTAGTCGTCTTCCAGCGCAATCCGCTCCAGTTCCCGTGCGAGTTCCAGCCGTGGGTCAGAAACACCCAACAGGTCGAGCACTTCGTTTGCAGTCTGCTGCATGATTTTCGCGCGAGGGTCGAAGTTCTTGTAGACCCGGTGGCCAAAACCCATGAGGCGGAAGCTGTCGTCCGGATCCTTCGCCTTTTTCACAAACTCATTGATGCGCGATTTGTCCCCGATTTCATCCAGCATGGACAAAACAGCCTCGTTCGCACCACCGTGAGCCGGTCCCCACAACGATGCGATACCCGCAGCGATGACGGCATAGGGGTTCGCACCGGAAGAACCAGCAATCCGCACTGTAGAGGTCGAAGCATTTTGCTCATGGTCTGCGTGAAGGATAAAGATCTTGTCCATCGCGCGCGCGAGGATTGGGTCCGGGTCACCGCTTTCGGCTGGCACGCCAAAGGTCATGTGCAGGAAGTTCGCAGCATAGCTCAGGTCATTGCGCGGATACATGAACGGCTGACCGCAGGAGTACTTGTACGCCATAGCCGCAATGGTCGGCATCTTCGCGATCAGACGGTGCGCTGAAATCAGGCGGTCTTCGGCAGAAGTCACATCCGTATGGTCATGGTAGAACGCGGACAGCGCACCAACCACACCACACATAATCGCCATTGGGTGAGCGTCACGGCGGAAACCGCGGAAGAAGTTGTTGATTTGGTCGTGCACCATGGTGTGGTGCGTGATGGTGCTTTCAAACAGGGCTTTCTGGTCGCTCGTGGGCAGTTCACCGTGCAGCAGCAAGTAGCAGACTTCCATGTAGTCGGATTTGTCCGCCAGATCTTCAATAGCGTAGCCACGATGCAGCAGGATGCCCTGCTCCCCGTCGATGTAAGTCAGGGCGGAGTCACAGGAACCAGTCGCTCGGAAGCCCGGATCATAGGTGAAATGGCCGGTCTGGCCGTACAGCTTGCGCACGTCGATAACGGAGGGACCGTCGTTTCCATCGAGAACCGGCAGTTTGGTGCTTTCGCCTGTTTGATCATTGGTCAGCGTAAAAGTTTTCTGTGGCGCATCCGTCATGGGCATAGGTTCCTGTCTTTTTGTCCGTTTAGGGCTCAAATCTCCCCGGATTTGAGCGGGCTAAACTGCTTTATTTTGCGGTCACCGTAACTTGTCCGGACCGGCACGTTCTTTCAGCCATGTCGGTGAATGGCTCGGGAGCTGACGAAGCTCGGCCTCAGGATCAGGTTATGCGCCCGCTCCCGGCGTATTTTGTCAGTGATGCGCCTCTATTACGGTCAAAGACGACAAAAAGCAAACCTGTCGGGCCAAAAAGTCGTCACATTCTCGCAGGTGGTAAGGTGGGCTTTCACTGCGTGGGGGTGATGGTCCAAAATCTCTGCGAACCGGCCTCAATTGGGCGGAAATTCGTGACTCTCGAAGGCGATTCTGATTGGAAAGCCCGCGACCCGTTTCGAGGAAGTGACCGAAGATCTGTAGCACCCTGTTTTGAGCAGCTGCCGCGCGGCGCAGCGCGCAGCGTAAAGCCGATTGCCTGGGGTAGGGTCAGGCACAAATGACCTGCGATTTGGGCGCTGTCAGAGATCCAAAGACGGTCATCAATAACACAGGTATTCATCGCGCATTCTTGCGGTTCGGCGTTGAAGTACCGCCCCAACTGCTCCTTCGCAAAACCGTTGCCGCGGGCAATGTAAACAACACCCGGTCTCTCCCCAAAACTCAGAAAGGGCGCTTGGACATTGAGCGCAAGCAGGTCTTCGCCCCGATCCACAATCACCGATGGAAGCGAGGCGCTCATCGCGAAGGTAATGCTGGCCGCAATCGGAATGACGCTCAGAATCACGAAAGGTCGCACCAGTAAAGCGCCTGACCAAAGGCCGAGGCTGGCAAGAAACAGCGAAACGGGCGGCCAGTCCCGTGTGGTCAGCAAACCGCTCTCAAAGGTTGCGACAAAGCTCGCAAGCAGCAGCAGTCCATCCAGGCCAAACTGAGCCAGCCAAAGCGCAGGCTCTTCCAACCCCAGCGGGGTCAGGAGGGCTGCGAGCATCAACAGCGGCATGATCCACAGGGCCGTGAGGGGGACGGCGACAAGATTGGCGACGATGCCAAGCAGGGACAACTGCTGGAAATGATACAGCGCAAAGATCCCGGTCGCCGCTGTTGCGACCAAACTGCTGACCGAAACCCCGAGAAAGTAGCTTAACGCCCGGCGGGGCGCGCGCCGGTTCGTCGCGGATCGCCGGTCAACATAGTTAAAGGCAACGATCAAACCCACAACCGCTGCAAAGCTCATCTGGAACGAAGCCGTCACCAGCGCCGAAGGCTGAAGCACCATGACCAGCAAGGCAGCGAGGCCGACTGAGCGCAGGGAAAACGGCCTACGGGACAGCAGAATCGCGGACATGGCGAGGGCAACAACGATGGTAGCCCGCTGCGTCGGTACGGAACCACCTGAAATCATGAAGTACATCACAGCGCCCAGCAGAGCCGTAAGCGCTGCGATCCGATGCATGGGCAGACGCAGGCTCACCGCCGGAACCCACGCGCCCAGTAATCTCACGAAAAAGAACAGAGCGCCTGTGACCATACCGATGTGAAGGCCGGAGATGGCCAGAATATGGGCCAAGCCAGCCGCCCTGATTTCGGCCTCGGCCTGCTCTGACAAGTCGCCACGCAGTCCCACGACCAACGCGGTCGCCAATCCAGCCGCATCGCCCCTTAAGCCATTCATGAAACGCTCGCGCATGATTTGCCGCCAGTTTTCGGTGCGTGGTGGCTTGGCTACTGACAGGATTTTGGGCGGTCCGAGTGAGTAACCGTAGGCGGAAAGGCCCTTGAAAAAGGCTTGGCGGCGAAAATCAAAGCCGTCAGGTACGATTGCGCCGCGCACCGGCAGCAAAGTCACGCGCCATTGCACCCGTTGACCCAACAGGTTGCGTCCATAGCCCTCATTGTCGTCGAGCCCTCGCCATTTGATCTGCACCGTTTGCAGTCGGTCGAAGTCCGTTTCCGGCTCGCCTTCGATCTCGCCGATCACAAACCGAGGACCATCCGAACGCCACAGAACATTTTGGACGGTTCCGGTAATCGCAACATCAAAAACCGGCTCATCGAGTAGATGATCGCCCAGCCGGTGCGCTTGCCAAACGGCGCAGGTGAACCCCAGCGCGGCGAGGGCAGGCAGCAGGGACAGCCACCGCGCCAATCTGCTACGCCGAAAGAGGGTCGCAGCAACCAAAAAGCTGAAAACACCAAAGGCGACTGTGGGTCGGAGGGATGGTTCAAAGGGCAGAGCGAAATACGCCAAAACGCCCAAACCAAGCACCCCCGCCAAAGCCAGCGGCAAAGCGTCATTCAGGTGACGAAGCTGCTGATCCAGCCGCCGTGACCGGAGCCGGTTGCGCGGCTGCGCAGACGCGGGAGCAAATCCCGCATCGAATGGCCCCCCTTCCGTCATTGGCGTGGTTGAACCCGGAAACGCGTGCTAGACCACGCTTTCTTTTTCCACCTTCGAATTTCGGAGATGACCATGAGCGTCGTCACGCGTTTTGCTCCTTCCCCCACTGGCTTCCTGCATATTGGCGGTGTACGCACGGCTTTGTTCAATTGGCTTTTTGCGCGACATCATGGCGGCAAATATCTACTTAGAATTGAGGATACCGACAAAGAGCGCTCAACTCAAGAGGCCGTGGACGCTATTTTGGACGGGCTAGCGTGGATGGGCCTGGACCATGACGAGGCTCCGGTGTTTCAGAGTACGCGCGCAGATCGGCACCGGGAAGTGGCCGAAAAGATGCTGGCCGATGGCAAGGCCTACAAGTGCTTCGCAACGCCTGAAGAGCTGGCGGAAATGCGCGAGACGGCCAAGGCTGAAGGTCGAAACCCGGGCTACGACGGTCGGTGGCGTGATCGGGACCCCAGTGAAGCCCCGGCGGGGACGCCTTTTGTCATTCGCGTGAAAACCCCCGCTGATGGTTCCACGGTTATTGACGATGTGGTGCAAGGCCGCGTCGAGGTGCAGAACGCTGAAATTGACGATTTTGTCCTGCTACGCGCCGATGGTTCGCCGACATACATGCTGGCTGTGTGTGTGGATGATCACGATATGGGGGTGACCCACGTCATCCGGGGGGATGACCACCTCAACAACGCCTTTAGACAGGCTCAGATTTACGCGGCTGCAGGATGGGATTTACCCGCGTTTGGTCACATACCGCTGATCCATGGTGCAGATGGCGCGAAGCTGTCCAAGCGCCATGGGGCGGTTGGCGTCGAAGAATATAGAGATCAGGGGTATCTGGTTGAAGCAGTCTTCAACGCCTTGTTGCGGCTGGGGTGGAGCCATGGTGATGACGAGATCATTTCACGCGCGCAGGCGGTTGAGTGGTTTGACCTGCCCGATGTGAACCGGGGCGCGTCTCGGTTGGACATGGACAAGATGCTGGCGCTGAACGCTCATTACCTGAAGGAAAAGGACGGCGCAGACCTGCTGGCGCTGGCGCGTCCGTTTGTCGAGGCCGAAGGCTGGACCAACCTGAGCGACGAAGAGGTTGCGCGACTGGTGCTTGGTATGCCTGCGGTAGCGGATCGGGCCAAGACGCTGGCTGACGTGGGTTCCATGGCAAAGTATTACCTGCAGGAGCCGCCAATCGAGATTGAGGAAAAGGCGAAAAAGGCCCTGGGCGAAGACGGCCTCGCAGTCGTTGCTGACATGGTCGAGGTTCTCGGGGGTGTCGATGGCTGGACTGAAGAGGGCATTAAGGCCGCTTTGTCAGGCTACGCGGAAGCCAAAGAGTTAAAGGTTGGAAAGGTGTTCCAGCCTCTTCGCGCTGCCTTGACGGGTGCCATGGCCTCCCCGGGCGTAACCGAAGTTGCCTATGCATTCGGGAAAGAGAAAACTTTGAAGCATCTGAATGCTGTTTTGGGCTAGGTCCAACAGACAACAAAACACGGCCTACGGAATGTCCGCAGCCGTGTTTTGCTGTCGTAGCAGCATGCGGCGGTCAGTGGCTGACCGCGCGAATTTCAGTATGAGCTTCGTCTAGTACCGACGAACCAGACCCGCCAATCTGCCCTGCACCTTGACCCGGTCAGGCCCAAAAATGCGGGTTTCATAGCGCGCATTTGCCGGTTCCAGGGCGACTGTGCCAGACCGCTTGCGAAGCCGCTTGAGCGTTACTTCGTAATTGTCCACCAGAGCGACAACGATATCGCCGTTATGGGCTGTGTCGCCGCGTTCGATGATGACGTAATCACCATCATGGATGCCA
This sequence comes from Alphaproteobacteria bacterium, assembly GCA_049612785.1. Classification (GTDB taxonomy): domain Bacteria; phylum Pseudomonadota; class Alphaproteobacteria; order UBA7985; family UBA7985; genus UBA7985. The sequence continues at coordinate 8,231 of JBMZBW010000011.1, forward strand.
GCCTCAATCATGGAATCCCCTTCGACCTGCAACGCATAGTACTGGCCATTGCCAAGCAAAGTCGTTGGGACGTCGAGATACTCGCTTTCATTCGCCAGCGCTTCGATGGGCATACCGGCGGCAATTTTCCCGTAAAGCGGTAACGAAACCTCGCGGCCTTGTGCCACGGCCATTTCACGCGCTTTACCAAAATCCGCACGCACCACATTAGGGCCAGCAGCATGCAGTTCGGCGTCGCTGAGTGACTTATCCTCAAATTCCGCGGCGGAAGGCGTCCGTCCTGAGGTGACACTTTCCAACCAAGGCGGCGCGGGCCGGAGGCTATCGGACAAGGGTTCATTTTCTCGCGATAGTGCAGCAAATCGTTGATTGGCAACGGGTTGTTGCATCTGCATATCGTCGGGAAGTCGCGTTACTTCCAAGGCTCTGGCCCGATGCGGCAGCCTTTTCAGAAACCCCCGTTCCTCCAAAGCCGTGATCAGTCTGTGGATGCCAGATTTTGACTTGAGACCCAGAGCATCTTTCATCTCATCAAAAGACGGGGAAACCCCCCGCTCATTCAGGCAGTCGTGTATGAAAACCAGCAGGGTGCGTTGCTTTTCTGTCAGCATGCGCGCCTCCCGTAAATATGCGAAGGGTTCCAAAACGCGTCTCAGGTGTGGGCGATAGAACACGTACACAGCCTGAACGATCTCAGAACTCGGATAAGATCTGAAAATGTTCTAATAGTGTTCTAAGAACACGTCAAGCACAAAAGTAGGCTAAAAGCTGGCGTCAAGAGAACGAAGGTCGATCACCTGGACGGTTGCGCCTTTTTTGAGGGGCCCGTCGTGCGCTGGGCGGTCCAGTAAAACCTCGGCACCCAAGAGGGTCGTGAGCATGGAACTGTCCTGCCGGGCCTGTGCGTCTATGGTGCCGTCGGGGAGGCGTTTGGCGCGGACAAAATCGCGTCTTTGGTCGTTTGCTGGCAGATCGTGGGCGAGGGTCGCCGGTTGCCGAGGTAAATCGGTGGAAAGCCCCATCATCTTGCGGATCATGGGTCTGAGAATCAGCAAAGCGAGGATCAAGGATGACACCGGATTGCCCGGTAAACCCAAGAACAAACCACTGGAAAACCGACCAAAAAGCAGGGGCTTTCCCGGTCGCATGGCGATTTTCCAGAAGCTGAGATCCAGCCCCTGATTGCCGAAGCCTTGAGCGACAAGGTCATGCTTCCCCACAGACGCGCCGCCGGTCGTGACGACTATATCAAAGCCCGTGAGTTGCCGCGCTGCACTTTCAACCGCTTCGAGCGTGTCACCAACAGTGCCGAAGTCCACGGCTTCACCGCCTTGCGCTTCGATGAAGGCGGCCAGTGCAAGGTTGTTCGAGCTGACGATCTGAGCGGGTCCAAGGGGTTCCCCCGGTGCGCGGATCTCGTCTCCTGTCGCTACGACTGCGATCCGTGGCCGTCTGTGCACCTTGACCCATGGGTGGTTTCCGCCCGCAATGACCGCAATGTTCCGGGGGCTGATTATGCGACCTGCGGGTACGAGCGTATCGCCTGCTTCAAAGTCCAATCCTGCACCCCGAACATAGTGCCCTACGTCGATGCTTTGATCGAACCGAACACCGCCCTCGACATCAATGGCATTCTCTTGGATGGCAATGGCGTCAGCACCCGGCGGCAGGGGGGCTCCGGTGAAAATACGAACCGCTTCTCTGGGCTCAAGTTCCCGATCATCAAACTGACCCGCAGCAATTTCTCGCCTGACCTTCAGCGCGCCGGGCAAATCAGCGGCGCGGACGGCATAGCCATCCATGGCAGAAACAGCCAGTGGTGGCTGGGTTCGGCGTGCGGCAATCGACTGCGCCGTGACCCGCCCCAGAGCCTTGGGCAAGGCGACCTGTTCAGCCGCCAGTGGACCGGGAATGGTCGCAAGAATTTCGGCGAGGGCTTCATCAAAATCTTTCATGCACGCACTCTAAAACGATTTCTCGCAGCCTTCCAAGGTTACGTCACGCCGGGTCTCGGGCAAACAAGTTGGAGCCAGCAGCGGCGCAGTCCAACGCCGACGCGTCTTATTCAATTCGTCTGTCGTGAAATGCCCAAAAGAGAGCTGTTTATCCCAAAGAAAACCAAGCCAAGGATTATTCTACCGGGTTGGAGAAGGTGCCAGATTTGCCGCCCGACTTGCTCACAAGCTGCACCCGGTCAATCACCATGTCCTTCTGAACCGCTTTCACCATGTCGTAGACGGTCAGCGCCGTCACAGACACAGCCGTCAGCGCTTCCATCTCCACCCCGGTTTTACCATCGGTTCGACAGGTCGCACGAATGCCGACAGCACAGGCGTCTTCATCCGCCCAGAGTTCGACAGAGACGTGCGACAAGGGCAGGGGATGACACAGGGGGATGAGGCTGGACGTCTGTTTCGCGCCCATGATGCCCGCCAGACGCGCGACCGAAAACACATCGCCCTTCTTAACGCCGCCAGAGACAATCAGTGCCAGCGTTTCTGGCGCACACAGCAAGCGTCCCTCGGCAATGGCTTCCCGCTTGGTCACAGCCTTGTCGCCCACATCGACCATGTGCGCGTTTCCGGTGTCATCAAAGTGGGAAAAGTCGCCGCTCATCTCAGGCTGCCTGTCCCAGAATGGCGCGGGTTGCCCCGGTAACATCGTCTTGTCGCATCAGGCTTTCCCCGATCAGGTAAGCTTGCGCCCCAGCATCAGCCATTCGCAGAAGATCGTCGTGGCTGTACAGACCGCTTTCCGCCACGAACATCCGGCCTGGCTCAATCTGTGCAGCCAGTCCAGCGCCAACATCAAGCGAGATTTCCAGCGTCTTGAGGTTCCGGTTGTTGATGCCCAGCAGAGGCGATTTCAGCCGGTGCGCGCGTTCGAGTTCTTCGGCGTCGTGTACCTCTAGCAGAACGTCCAACCCCAGCTCAAACGCGGCGGCTTCCAACTCAGCGGCCTGCGCATCGGAAAGGCAGGCCATAATCAGCAGGATGCAATCCGCGCCAATCGCTCGGGCTTCTGCGACCTGATAGGTGTCGAGCATAAAGTCTTTACGCAAGCACGGCAGATCAACCGCGCCCCGTGCCGCCGCGAGAAAGGCGTCGTCACCCTGAAAGTAAGGAACATCCGTCAGCACAGATAAGCAGCTCGCACCGCCGGCTTTATAGGCTTGCGCCAAGGCGGGTGGGTCGAAATCCGGACGGATCAGGCCCTTGGACGGACTCGCTTTTTTGATTTCAGCAATCAGCGCAAAGCGCCCGGCGTCCTTGGTCCGCTTGAGCGCGTCAATAAACCCGCGCGGGCCCTCAACGTCCTGAGCAGCCGCTTCCAGATCGGCCAAAGAGCGCTCGGCCTTTTTCGCTGCGATCCATTCGAGCTTATCGTCGCAAATGCGGGTCAGTACGTCAGCCATTGGTGATCTCGATCAGCTTGTTCAGCGCATTCCGTGCCGCGCCGCTATCAATCGCTTCTTTGGCCATGACAACGCCGCCCTTGATATCGTCCGCCTTGCCTGCAACGCACAGCGCGCCAGCGGCGTTCAGCACCACGATATCGCGATAGGGTCCTTCGTCACCGTCCAGAACCGCCCGCAGCGCAGTGGCGTTAACCTCTGCTTCACCGCCGCGCAGATCTTCGATCTTCGCCCGGTCCACGCCAGCGTCCTCGGGGGTAATGATGAAGGTGTTGATCATGCCATCGCGCAGTTCGGCGACGCGGGTTTCGCCACAGGTTGTCATTTCATCGAGCCCGGTGCCGTCGCTGTTTGCGCCATAAACCACCCAGGCCCGTTCAGACCCCAGTTCCTTGAGCACGCGGGCCAGCGGCTCCACCCATTGAGGGGCAAACACGCCCAGCAGCTGCATTTTCGCGCCGCCGGGGTTGGTCAGAGGACCGAGCAGGTTGAAGACCGTGGGGATCTGCAGCTCCTTGCGCACCGGCATGACGTGCTTGATGGCCCCATGATGGCGCTGGGCGAACAGGAACCCAACGTTGGCTTCGGCAATGGCTTGCTCGATCAGGCTGAAGTCCGCATCAAGGTTGACCCCCAGGGCTGCCAGAACATCCGCCGCACCAGATTTGGAGGTTGCAGCCCGGTTCCCATGCTTGGCCACCGGCACGCCCGATCCAGCCAGCACGAATGAAACGGCCGTAGAAATGTTGTAGGTGCCGGATTTGTCGCCGCCGGTGCCACAGACATCAATCGCACCATCAGGCGACTGAACGCCTGACATCAGGCTGCGCATGGCACGCGCTGCGCCGGCGATTTCCTGCACGCTCTCGCCCTTGGTTTTCAGGCCCCACAGGAAAGCCCCGGACAGGGCCGGGGACACGTCTCCGGACATCATGGCCCGTACAGCGCTCTCGGCTTGCTCGTCGGATAAGTCCTGTCCGCAAGCGATTTGATTCAGCAGGCTGATAAACGATGACACAGCGATCTGTCCTCAGTCAGTCAATAAGAGAAAGTCGTTAGGCCGCCGCAGCGGGCCATTCAATCTGGTTGTTCGCCGCACGCGCGACGTCGAGGAAGTTCCTCAACATGTCGTGGCCGTGCTGGGTTTCGATGGATTCCGGATGAAATTGCAGCCCGTGGATCGGCAATTCCCGGTGATGCATGCCCATGATCAGCTTGTCTTCGGTTTCTGCCGTCACTTCGAAGTGCGAAGGCAGGGACGCCCGCTCAACCACCAGCGAGTGGTACCGCGTCGCGCTCACCATATCCGGCAAGCCTTTGAACAAGCCGGTTCCCCGGTGGCGAATGTCGGACAGCTTGCCGTGGCGCGGTGTTTCTCGCACCACCAGACCGCCCAGGGCCTGACCGATGGACTGATGCCCCAGACAGACACCCAGCAGCGGCAGGCGCGTCTGCGCCGCGACGGTGACCATATCCAGACAGATCCCCGCATCGTCAGGCGTACAGGGGCCAGGTGAGAGGATCACGCCTTCTGGTCGGCGCGCCATGACTTCCATGGGGGTGATTTTATCATTGCGAACAACATCAACCTCCGCGCCCAACTCTCCGAGAAAGTGGACGAGGTTGTAGGTGAAGCTGTCGTAGTTATCGATAAGGATGAACATGCCATGACTGTAGGCAAGCCACGGGCGCTTGTCACGCCTCTCACGCGCAAACTTGAGGTCTTATAGACGCACAGGAATTCTCTTGACCGCAAGGCCCTTGAATGCCCCTAAAGTCACCATGCAAAGACAGATAGTGGGGATCAGGATCAATGGTGGACAAGGTGATGGATCCCGCTTCACTCAAGACCTTTTTTGATGGTCAGTACGTATCGTGGCTGGCCGATACATTGCAGCAGGCGGAACCAAGCTTTGACCCTGCTGGCTTTGCGCAAGTGGCCTGCGACGGTCTCGATGAACTCGAATTGAAGGCTCGAACCGTACAGATTGCTCACGCCATGGGCCAGGCCTTGTCGGATGACTTTACCCATGCCGCGCAAGTGGTGCAGCGCGCCATGGGCGACCCCGGTCCACCCCCGGAAGACGAGGGCATGGGCGGGGTTCGGTTCTGGCCGCACGTGAGCTTTCTTTCTGCCTTTGGTCTGTCAGAACCGGAAACGGCTTTGCGGGCCATGCGCCGGTTCACCCAGCATTTCAGCTGTGAATTCGCGATCCGGGATTTTCTGATCCATCACCCTGAATTGACCATGCGGCACGTCTTGGAATGGTCTCGTGATCCTGATTGGCGCGTGCGCAGGTTAGCGTCGGAAGGCACTCGACCCCGCTTGCCGTGGGGACAGAAGTTAAAGGCCTTTGTTGCCGACCCCGAGCCAGTTCTGAACCTGCTCGATGCTATGCATGATGATCCCCAACTGATTGTCCGGCGATCCGTCGCCAATAACCTCAACGATATCGCCAAGGATCACCCTGATCGCGCCGTCAAAGTGGCCGAGCGGTGGTTTTCGACTGGTCATGCAGGGTCAAAGTGGACGGTTAAGCACGGCCTCAGAACGCTGATCAAACAAGGGCATCCCGGTGCATTAGCGGTTCTGGGGTTTTCCGGTGGGGACGGGGTCGAGGTTGCAGTCCTCAGTCTCACCCCTGCGGCCCCCAAAATTGGCGATTCAGCGGAACTGACCCTGCGAATGCAGAACGGTGAAACGGCACCGGTTAATCTGGTTGTTGATTATGCCCTGCAAAGAACCCTCGCAAATGGCAAGAAAGGGGAAAAGGTCTTTAAGCTGCGCACCCTCACCCTCAACCCCTCGGAAACGGCTGAAATAACCACCAGACTGCATTTCAAGCAGCTCTCAACCCGCACCTATTACCCCGGCGAACACGCTGTTCGTGTGCTCATCAATGGTCGGGTGGCGGCAGAGCTTGAATTCGACCTGCTCTAAAGCGATGAAATGGTCGGAAAGCGCTTTTGCAGTTTCCCCCAATCGTCGTCAGAGATCCGCACCGTCGCGCGTGTTCCTTCTTCGACGTTGGTGTGTTCCAACACGTTGCTGAACTCGTGCAGCCAAGCCATCGCGGCACCGGCGGCATAGGGAACCAGTAGCTCCAGATCCTGCTCTCCGTCAGACAGCGCTTCGTCTATGGTGCCCAGCAGTGTTTCGAGGCCCTCACCCGTGACCGCTGAAGTCCGCACCACGGCGTAAAGCGAGTCAAAGTCGGGGTCGTGCTCTGCGTCAGCCATGTTTTCCGCAGCGTCTTCATGGTCGATCTTGTTCCACACTTCGATGATTGGAACGACATCCACTAAAGTATCGCCCGGCACCTTACGTTCGTCTGGTTCATCGAGATCAGGGTCAGGGGGCGGATCTTGTATCGGCGGGGGCAGGCGGTCGGGCTCTTCTGCTACTTCCATGCGACCAAGCGACCGCAAAACGTCCAATACGTCGCGTTTTTGCGCATCCCATTCCGGATTTGAGGCGTCGCGAACATGCAGGATCAAGTCGGCTTCAATGACTTCTTCGAGCGTGGCGCGGAAGGCATCGACCAGTTCGTGTGGCAGATCGGAAATGAAACCCACGGTATCGGCAAGAACCAGCTCCCGCCCGCTTTTCAGCCGCAAGCGCCGCAGAGTGGGGTCGAGCGTGGCGAACAGCATATCCTTGGCCAGAATATCTGCGCCCGTCAGCGTATTGAACAAAGTGGACTTCCCAGCGTTGGTATAGCCCACCAGAGCAACAACGTGAGCGCCCTGACGCTCCCGAGCGGCGCGGTGCAGGCCGCGGGTGCGGCGGACGTCTTCGAGGTCGCGTTTGAGCTTATCAATCCGCTCCAACAACATCCGCCGGTCAAGCTCAAGCTGAGACTCGCCCGGACCGCCCATGAAACCAGCGCCGCCCCGCTGCCGTTCGAGGTGAGTCCAGCTCCGCACCAAGCGTGACCGCTGAAAGGTCAACGCCGCCAGCTCGACCTGCAAGCGGCCTTCACGGGTTTGGGCGCGTTCGCCGAAGATTTCGAGGATCAGCGCGGTGCGGTCGAGTACCTTGGCCTCAAGCTCCCGTTCCAGGTTGCGATGCTGAACCGGGGTCAGTACCGCGTTGAAGATGATGACGCTGGGATACTCCGCATGGACGCGATCATGCCAGTCCTTGAGCGTGCCGGTTCCGATCAACGTCGAGGGTCGAATGGTAGACAGATTGACAGTTGTCGCTGCGGTCACTTCCAGACCGATGGCCTTGGTCAGTGATATGGCTTCACTCAGCTTATCGTCTGCCGTTCGCCCAATAGCGCGCGCAGCAGCGTTGCCACGCTCACGCGGAAGCATGACGTTAATGACAAAGGCGGTTTCTTTGGAGCGCTCTGAAGGGTGCATCAGAGCGATTTAGGTGTCTGTTGACTGAGTTTCAATTGCGAAGTCGTCTCAGTCAGAAGGTGGAACGATATCTTCCATCAGATTCACGGGCTGCGCGGGCATGATTGTCGAGATGGCGTGCTTGTACACCAACTGCACATGCGCATCACGGCGCAGAAGTACTGAGAAGTTATCGAACCACGTAACAATCCCGGTCAGCTTCACGCCGTTTACCAGAAAGATCGTTACGGAAATTTTGTGCTTGCGAATGTGGTTCAGGAACACGTCCTGAACGTTCTTACTGTCGGCCATGGTCTTTTTTGCCTCCCCGCCTCTCGTCCAAGCCTATCAATCGTGCCTGGGCTGGGTTTTTGTGTGGTGTTTTTATGGTTCTCCAGCGTTCGCTGCCTAAGCTTTGCCGTTCTTCGTGTTACCCATTATCCCACCTTGGCAACATACAAACTGACGGCAGAAAAGCTCAAAACCGTTAACGCCGTTGAAATATGCGCCAAATCACCTTCAGAAATCAAGTTTAGGCGACTTTTGTTGTGCCTTTTGAGTCCTCTGAATTCAGTTTTGTGCTGATAGAAGGGCCTGCAAACAGCCCTAGCTGTATTGGGCGGCCACGTGATCGGCAAAGGCGTTCAGGATTTCCTGCACCACCGGCCCAATCTCGCCGGAGCCAATTGTGCTGCCATCCACGGATCTTACCGGTCGAATCATGTTGCCAGATGAGCTCTGAAAGGCTTCATCGGCTGACATAAGCTCATCGACCGTGAAAGGCGTTTCGTCGATGGCCCACTGATGTTTTTCAGCCAAAGCGACAATGGCCGTTCTGACGATCCCTTTCAGAATGGCTTGGTCCGTCTGATGCGTTTTGAGGATGACTCGGCCCGAGTCGGGATCTCGGCGCACGATCCATGCGTTGGCGGATGACCCTTCCGTTACTTCATTCCGCTCATTCACCAGCCAGCTCTCATAGGCGTTTGCCTCCGCCGCCGCTTGCTTTGCCAGCACGTTGGGAAGCAGCGAGATCGACTTGATATCGGGTCGCGCCCACCGCTGATCGGGTCCGGTAATCACGTCGATCATTTGTGGTTTGGAGAGGTCATCGGGCATTTTCAGATGACGCCCCGTAACGACCATTGCCGGCGGAACTGGCTTGGTTGGGAATTTGTGGTCACGCGGCGCTTCACCGCGCGTTACCTGCACGTAGACAATGCCATTCTCGATCATGTTCATTTTCGCGATCCGTCGCGCGATCATGGTCAGCGCCTTACGGCTCACCGGCTTGTCGATGCGTAACTCAGCCAGGCCGCGTTCGAGCCGGTCCCAATGCCAGTCCTCATCGATAAACGCCCCCTTCACGATTGGCACAACGTCATAGACACCGTCTGCAAACTGATACCCTCGGTCCTCAATACCGACTTGAGCATGAGCATGAGGGACGTAGCGGCCGTTGACGTAAGCTATTCTGGGCATGGATGTTTCCGAATGATCCTGTGTGTTACGGCCTTGTTTAGCAGCGACCCGGAGCCGGTGCCAGAGCCGCTTTCAAGGCATCATATTTCCGCTCATTTTGCCGCACTTTTAACCCGGCAGGATGCTCAATCAAACCATCTTGAGTCGGCAAACCCTGTTCCTTCAAGGAACTATGGGGAATGAGATTTGAAACGCGCGCTGCTTTTGGTTGTTCTGGCTATTCTGGTGACAGGATGCACCCGCCGGGTTGATCCACCGGACCATCTGAGACTTACGGTTTTGAGGGGGCCTGTGCCGTCCGAAACCCGTTTGGCGTAATCTGAACGAGCTAGAAAACGCCCACGCCAACAGAAAACAGCTTTTCGGCCTTTTTCACGTGGTCGGAGTGGGCGAGCAGGATCACGCGGTCTCCTGGCTCGATGATTTCATCCGGTTTAGGGGCGATGTAGTCATCGTCTCGGACAATTGCGCCCACAACCAGCAGGCCCTTTTTCTCGATCTTCTTGATCGCTTTGCCCGTCAGCTCGCTTCCTTGTGTCGCTTCGACATCAAAGATTTCGCCAAACCCTTCACCAACCGAATAGACCGCTCTGATCCGTCCCTGACGCACGTAGCGGAGGATGGAGGAAACGGTAATCAGACGGGGAGATACAACAACGTCGATCCCTAACTGCCCTACAAGGGTCGAAATGGACTGGCGGTTGACGATTGCCACCGCACGTTCCGCCCCCATCCGCTTCGCCTGCAGCGCGGCGAGGATGTTCAACTCATCATCATTGGACGCGGCGACAAGCGTTTCTGTCTTATCAACCCCGGCTTCAGACATCAGCTCGGTTTCCAGCGCGTCTCCGTGAAGAACCACGGTGCGGTTTAGGTGCTGGGCCGCGTATTTGGCCTGTTCTGCATCGACTTCGATCAACTTAATGCGCAGGCTTGTGTTCTTGGATTCCAGCAACTGGGCGAGGTTCAAACCAATATTTCCGCCGCCCATGATGACCATGCGCCGGCCTTCCTGCTCTTCGTGGCCAAAGAGCGCAAGCACGCGCTCTACCTGATCTTCCTGAGCGACGAAGTACACCTCGTCACCGGCCTCCAGCTCTGTTTCCCCGCTGGGAATCAGCATCTCGTTCCCGCGCGCCAAAGCGACAATGCGCATGGACAGTTGTGGGAAAAGGTCAGCCAGGTGGTCAAGTGGCGTTCCCAGAATAGGGGTCTCATCCAAACACCGGACGCCCACAAAGACAGCCTTACGCTTTGCGAGCGGGATTACCTCAAAAGCGCCCGGCACAGCCAGTCGACGCTGGATCGACTCAGCAACCTCCACCTCCGGCGCAATGATGTGGTCGATGGGCATGTGGTCCGTCTGAAACAGCTCTCGCCATTCCGGTCGCAGGTAGGTCGCTTGCCGGACGCGAGCGATCTTTTTCGGTACGTTAAACAGCGTATGCGCAACCTGACAGGCGACCATGTTGATCTCGTCAACCTGCGTAACGGCGATAATCAGGTCAGCATCCATAGCGCCAGCCTGCTTGAGCACGTCGGGGTGCCCGGCATGGCCAACAAGCCCGCGTACGTCCAGCGTGTCAGTCGCAGCGGCAACCAGCGCAGGGTCGATGTCGATGACGGTGACGTCGGTGTCGAAGCGCGAGAGATATCGGGCAATGTTGGTGCCGACTTGACCAGCACCACAGACAATCACGCGCATGACTTACCCGATCTCATCGTTGATGAAGCTATAACGCTTCTGTGGATTCTGGGGCCGACTCCTCGGTCCCGTCTTCTTCACTTTGAGCCAGCGCACGCAGTTTCCGGTGCAGGGCTGAGCGCTCCATGCCAACAAACTTGGCCGTGCGCGTGATGTTGCCACCAAAACGGAGAACTTGTGCATCCAAATACTGCCGCTCAAAGGCTTCCCGCGCTGAGCGCAGGGGCAGGGACATCAGGTCTGCGACCCCGCCACCAGAGAGAACGGCCGGCCCCTCGCTGGTGATATCCGGCGGCAGCATGTTGGGGCGAACGATCCGGTCGCTATCTTGCGGTGCCATGATGACAATCCATTCCATCACGTTCCGCAACTGACGGACGTTTCCGGGCCATGGATAGGCTTGCAGCACGGCCAGAGCGTCACCGCCCAGTTCCAGTGGCTCTTTGCGATTGTCGGCGGTCAGTCGGTCCAGGAAGGATCGTGCGAGTTCAGCGATGTCTTCCGGACGCTTTGCCAGACCGGGAACATCGATTTCAACCACGTTAAGGCGGTAGTAGAGATCTTCACGGAATAGCCCTTCGCCGATCAGCGTGCGCAGGTCGCGGTTGGTCGTAGAGATAATCCGGACATCCGCGCTGATTTCCTGCGTTGCACCCAATTGCGTGAGGGTCCCGCGGTGCAAGAACCGCGCAAGCCGTGCCTGAGCATCTGGCGAAAGGTCGCCTACGTCATCAAGCAGCAGAGTGCCGCCATCGGCCTGTTGGATCATGCCCGACATGGGGGGGCGCTGGCCCGTTCCCGCGTCGCCAAACAGCATGGCCAGACCTTCTTCACCATCCAGTTCAAAGCACGGTACTTCGATAAATGGCTGGTCAGCGCGCAGGGAGCGATGGTGCATCATGCGCGCGAGCAAACCTTTGCCGGAACCAGGAGGGCCGGAAATCATCAGTCGGCTGTTGGTCGGCGCAACGCGATCAACGGTCTGGCGCAGCGTCTGGATGGCCTGACTGCCACCAACCAAGTCCGTATCTTCGCCCGCCTTCTGCCGCAGAACAGCGTTTTCCGCCTTGAGCGCGGAGGTTTCAAGCGCCCGTTGGATCAGGATCAGCAGCCGATCTGTGTTGAACGGCTTTTCCACGAAATCGTAAGCACCCTGCTTGATTGCGCGAACGGCCGTCTCAATCGTTCCGTGCCCCGACATCATGATGACAGGGGTATTGGCGATGTTTTGCGCATACTCTTCGAGCAGGCCGATCCCATCCGCCGTAGAACCTTGCAGCCAGATATCCTGAAAGATCAGATCCGGACGCGCCAAGCCGACTTGTCGTCGTGCCTCTGCATCGCCATGCGCCGTTCGAACACGGTACCCTTCGTCTTCCAGAATGCCACTGAGCAGCATCCGGATATCGGCCTCGTCATCAACAATGAGAATGTCAGCGGACATCAATCACCCAAGCTGGTTAGCGTTTAAATTCATCGCGATCGTCTGCGGGCCCGTCAAAGCCCCGATGCTTTGAAACTCATCCGCTGGAAATGTGGCTGCAATACCACAGTCAGTTTGTCGCTGCCAAGTCTATCCACAGGTCACTTCGACAATTTCATCGTCATCATTGAGCGAAATATTCAAACGCTCCTGATTATAATCCATCGTGACTGCGTCCCCACTCCTGATTATGCGGATAAGGTCGCTATCGGTCAGAGAAGGAGGCACCAGCCAGATCGATTCTCCCACGTAAGGAGAAAGCGCATTGCTGCCGCAAGTGGTATCAACAACATCTACGATTCCACTGTTGTCATAAAACTCTTCGCACCGCGTGTTGGCGAGCAACGCGGGGATGACAAGGCACAGGGCCATGGATTGAACGAGACGTGGTTTGAGCATGCTGGTTCTCTAAACGGGCGCATCGCCGGGTGGAACGGCGCTAATGGACGGTGGCGGAAAGATCATCATGGCCTTGGCGCCGGACAGGTCGTCCTCACTTTCGCCATTCAAAAGCACCAGCTGACCGCCATGGTCTTCCATGATCTTTTTCACGATGGCCAGACCAAGCCCCGTTCCCTTTTCCCGTGTCGTTACGTAGGGCTCCGCCAGTTTGGGCAGCAGTTCTTCGGGGTAGCCCGGACCATTGTCGTTGATGGTGATGACCGTAGATCCGTTCTGAGTTTGCTCCAGCGTGATGCGGATAACGCCCTGGCTCATACCGCCTTCAATAATCACGGCTTGCAGGGACTCAGCGGCATTTTTGATCAGGTTGATCAGCGATTGGGAGATCAGTTGCATGTCACAGTTGACCCGAACCGGACCAACACCGGTCCGATCTTCCAACCGCACGCCTTCAAAGGCGCTGCCCTGCAAGGAAATCACCCGGCGGGCAATTTCCACCAGATCATGATCGTCGACACGAGGCGCGGGCATGCGGGCGAAGGAGGAGAACTCGTCGACCATCCGGGCAATATCGCCCACCTGACCAATGATCGTGTCCGTGCACGTCTCGAAAATATCAGGTCGGTCGTCAATCTGCTTCAGGTAACGCCGCTTCAGGCGTTCTGCTGACAGCTGAATCGGGGTGAGTGGATTTTTGATTTCGTGGGCAATTCTGCGCGCTACGTCTGACCATGCGGCCTGTCGCTGGGCGGAAAGAAAGTCTGTGATGTCGTCAAAGGTCAGGACGTAGCCCAGCACGCTCTCCCCCTGCATTTCGGCAACGACCGCCGTTTCCAGCGTGCGAACCTTTCCATCAGGGCGGGTATAAAGCACGTCGCCCATATGGATGGTGGCCGGCTCATTCTTGGCCAGTGTCAGCAAGTCATCAAACATGGGCAAGAGGTCTTTGATCGGGTCACCAACCGCGGCTTCGAGATCCAGATCAAACAGCTTGTTTGCGCGGCGATTGGGCAGGTTAATCCGCATTTCACTGTCCAGCCCGATGACACCGCGTGAAACCCCTGACAGCACGGCTTCAGAGAAGCGACGACGCAAATCGGCTTCGTCCGTTGCCTGGATCAGTGCCACCTGTTGCGCTTCAATCTGGTTGGCCATGCCGTTGAAGGTGCGGGACAGGGTCGAAAGCTCATCGCCACTGGCTTCACTGGAAACCGTCACACGCGTTGAGAGATCCCCCGAACCCAACTGATCCGCAGCCCGCGTAAGCTCCAAGATCGGCGTTGTCAGCCACAGGGCAAAACGCAGCCCCGCCATCCCGGCCAGAATCACCAGCAACAGCGCAACGACAAAGAAGAGCAGCGCGAAGATCAGCCGATATTGCTCCGCCGCGCGCGCCATGTTGGTGTAGCTATCCGCGGCTTCATTCGACAGTTTCACCCGCTCAACCACGGAATCATCAACGTCCACCGACGCAACGAGATAAGTGTCACTCAGAAACACGCTCTCAATCGAAATCAGCATCGACAGAACATCGTCATCGGGTAGCGAGATTTCGACGCCGCGGTTATCTACGCGACCCCCGGCGGGGCGCAGTTCATCGGCCAATGCGAAGGCATCGGTCGGGATGTTCAGAACAGCTTCCTCTGCCAGACCCTGCGCTGAGGTTAAAATCGTGCCGTCACGCCGAATAACGCTTGCGCCCGACAAGCGACGGATGCCGGCGGAGCGGTAGATGATTTGCTGTACTTGTGAGAGGTCGGACGCATTCTCATTCAGTCGCTCAATGTCTTCCGCGACCCGTGATGCCTGAAAGTTCAGCCGCGCTCGGTGTTCCCCCAGATAGGCTTGCGCCACCTCGCGGGAGCTGTTTACGGCGTCGCTTACGGCGCCCCCGAACCAGGTCTGGATACCGAAGCCCAGCACCAAGACAGCAACCAGTGAAATCAGCAAAGTGGGAAGGCTGGCCACGACAACCAGGAACAGGACAACCCGGCGGTAAACCTGAGTACCGGACAGTCGATCCCGGATATCCGTCCATGCGTAAAAGCCCTGAACCGTAATGAAGGTCGCCAGCGCAACCAACAGCACCAGATCAAACCAAAGCAGCGATACGATCCGGCCCAGAGGACGCGTGGGTGAGAAACCGCGCCACAGCTCAAACCCGGTCCACCCCAGAACCACAAGCGACACGACCGTCAACGCACCAACAAACAGGTTCAGGGTCCGGTTGCGGCCAATGTTTGGCATCGCTGCACTGTTGTTCTCAGTGCCCGGTTCCTGGTCTGTCTGTGGAGCCATGATTGGCGTTGGTAAAGATGCGTCACTCATAGACAGCTCGAAAAGCGCCTCCGGACGCTCACGTTAAATTGGTTCTTCAGGCCTTCGCAGACCGCGGACAACCTCAATATCCAAGTCTCGTATCTTCTTCCGAAGCGTATTCCGGTTCAAGCCTAGGACTTCTGCAGCACGAATTTGGTTGCCACGCGTTGCATCAAGGGTCTGCTCGATCAGGGGCTTCTCAATTTCTCTCAGCACACGGTTATACAGCCCAGCCGAAGGCAAACCATGAGTATGCGCCGAGAAAAAGGCACGAAGGTGTTGATCCACCGCAGACCTCAAAGAGGCATGAGCGGTTTCGTTCTGCCCTGTGAGCGAACCCGCCAGTTCCTTTTCAATGACATCCGAGTCGATTTCGTTTTGGCTATAAAGCGCGCAGATCCGGCGGACGTTGTTTTCCAACTCGCGCACGTTACCGGGCCATGAGTGTTTCTTGAGCGCGTCCAACGCTTCTGCAGAAAAGCTTTTCCCCGGCAGACCTTGGGAAGCGTTCATATCCACAAAATGCCGGACCAGATCAGGAATATCATCCAACCGTTCCCGCAGAGGCGGAACACGCAGTGGAACGACATTGATGCGATAAAACAGGTCTTCGCGGAACAGCCCGGCCTGAACCGCTGCGCTCAGGTCGCGGTGGGTCGCAGCGACGATCCGGACATCGGCCCGCATTTTCTGGCTGCCGCCGATGCGCGTGTACTCGCCTTCCTGCAGCACGCGCAGCAGACGCGTCTGCGCCTCCAGCGGCATATCGCCGATTTCGTCGAGGAAAAGCGTACCGTACTGGGCTTGGCTGAATTTGCCGTCAAACCGTGAATTTGCGCCTGTAAAGGCACCTTTTTCGTGCCCAAACAGCTCGCTTTCGATCAACTCCTTCGGAATCGCCGCCATGTTGACAGCGACAAAGGGGGCTTCGCGGCGGCGAGAGAAATCGTGCAGCGCCCGCGCGATCAGCTCCTTCCCCGTTCCGCTCTCCCCTGTAATCAAGGCGGTCAGATCGGTTTTTACCAGTCGGGCAATGACACGGTAGATGTCCTGCATCGCAGCCGACCGACCAATCAGCGGCAACCGGTCAATGCGCGCTTCTTCGCGGTTCTGATCGCGCTCCTTCTGCTCCTTCGCCGCAGAAGCACGCTGGCTGGGCTGAGCCAGACCACGCTCAACGGCATTCAGCAGTTCGGTCAGGTCAAAGGGCTTAGGAAGGTATTCAAAAGCGCCCCGGTCGGTCGCTTTAACGGCTGTGAGAAGCGTGTTCTGTGCGGACATTACAATAACCGCCATGTCCGGGCGCAGCGCCCGGATGCGGGGGACGAGTTCCAAACCATCACCATCCGGCATGTGGACATCGGTGATGACAAGGTCGCCATCACCAGCCTGCACCCACTGCCATAGGGTAGACGCGTTACCTGTCGCGCGGACGCGATGACCCACCCGGCCCAATGCTCGGGAAAGCACGGCGCGGATGGCTCGGTCGTCGTCAGCAATTAGAATTGTGGCGTTTGATTGCATCATAATTAAGCATTTAGCCTGATTTCACCTGGGCGAAAAGGCTAAATGCTCAATACATGGGCAATTGTAGGCGAAAAACTGTTTTGCCCGGCTCAGATTCAAAGTCGACGAAGCCGCCCATGTCATCTGTGAGCTTCGATACCAGAGCGAGGCCGAGCCCTGTGCCTTTGGCCTTATTGCTGGTTACAAATGGGTCAAACACGGCATCTCCCAGTGTTTCAGGGATGCCTGGCCCGTTGTCGGTGATCATCACGTGCAGCGGCAATTCGACGCGCTCACCGGATCCAGCCGGGGCGATGCGCGTTCCCAGCCGATATCGCGTGGATAGGGTAATTTCACCGCGCTCATTCGGCACAGCTTCACAGGCGTTTTTGATGAGGTTCAAAACGACCTGAATGAGTGAATCCTTGTGGCCTGCCACATCGGGGAGCGACGGGTCGAAGTCTCGGTAAAAGGTCACGCTGGCCCCAAAGCTGTTTTCTGCCAGCGTCAGGGCGTGGTTGAGCACTTCGTGAATGTTCACAGGCTCTGCGACACTGCTTTCGAAGTTCCCGAAAGCTTCCATGCGTTCGATCAGGCTGGTGATCCGGTCGGTTTCTTCTTCAATCAGCGCTGTCAGTTGCCGATCTTCTTCGTCCTCAATGCTGAGCGAGAGAAGTTGCGCAGCGCCCTTCATCCCGGCCAGTGGGTTTTTGATCTCGTGGGCAAGCATAGACCCCATCGACGACATCGACCGCCCGGCATTCATGTTGGTGAGTTGCTGGTCCAAGGCGTCCGACATCCCGCGCGGCAACAGGCTGATGACCACTGAACCGGAATAGGTGCCTGCGCCGCCCGGTGACAGCGGTGCAACATGGGCTGTTACGCTGCGTTCACCAATGCGCGGACTCACCAACCGAATATCGAAGTCGCTCGCTGAGTTTCGGCGAGAGCGGGCCAAGGCAATAAGGCTGATAAGGGGGTTATCTTCCGGAATATAGTCGATCAGCTTGGTGCCCTGCATCGCTTCCGTCGAATGCTGCAGAAGGTCTTCACCTGCTGGATTTGCGAAAACGACAAAATCGTCGCCATCAAGGACGAGGATTGGGTGGGGTAATCCTTCAAGGATCAAATCGGGTGTCAGTTTCATGTCCCAGTCACGCTGCCAAAGCCATTTTCGACTTGGCGGTTGTATGTTCGAGCTCTTCAGCCTTGGCAAAAAAGTCCTTTATGACCGAGAACATGACAGCAGGGTCATCGGTGGTGTTGGCCGCTTTGCGGTAATCAGCAGCATTTTCAATGCCCACAAGCGCCGAAGAAACGTGCTTTCGAGCCTGGCGCAGGCCGTGTGCTGTACCATGGTAGGCCAACATACGTTCCAGCAGATCAAACAGCCCTGCCTCACGCGCCCTTGCATCTGGCTTGTCACGAGGGGGGCGTCCGGCCAGATGGTCAACAGCCTGATCGAGCAGCCACGGCTGATCCTGCACCGCTCTACCCATCATAACACCCGTTGCGCCGGATTGCTTCATGGCCTGATCGACGTCTTTAAGACTGCAGATGTCACCGTTCACCAAAAAGGGCAGGGAGGTCGATTGACGAACAATGCCCACTTTCTCCCAATCGGCCTGTCCCTTGTAAAACTGGCACCGCGTACGGCCATGAACCGTAATTCCGTTAAGTCCGGATTCTTCCGCGATTTTCACAAGCGTGGGTGCATTGAAGCTGTCATCATCCCAGCCAAGCCGCATTTTGACGGTGAGCGGGACGGAAATGGCCGCTCTTACGGTTTCAAAAATGTCGGCACACAGGTTTTCATCGCGCATGAGCGCTGAGCCGCTGGCTTTGGTGACCACTTTCCGCGCGGGGCAGCCAAAGTTCAGATCAATGGTATGCGCCCCCCGGTCTTCCATGATCCGAGCGGCTTCAGCGATCAATTCCGGTTCAGTTCCAGCCAACTGCACGATAATACCCGGCTCGTCGTCAATGGCCTGGTTCAGTTTGCGGCTATCTTTGACTTTACGGATGGCAGCCTCAGAAGCGATCATCTCTGTCACGACCTGACCTTGACCAAGGTTGCGAATGTAATCGCGGAAGGGGCGATCCGTGACCCCCGACATCGGTGCCAACAGCGCGCGGTCCTGCCATCCCAGAGTCCGCAGGGCCTGGTTTGGGTCATCATTTCGATGGTGCAGATCGGTCGTCATAGTGTTTGACCTACGTGAGGGGTCGCCATACCGCAACGGCTGGGCTATATTATGCGCAAAATTAATGCATTACCTCCTTTATTACAGGGTCCTTTCGGGGCCTGAAAACTGTTTTTTAAAGACTGAATATGTTCGCACGTCGCCTTGCACAAACTGCCCGAACTTATCTGCCTGTTGCGATTTTCACCGCGACAGCGCTGTACTTCATCTTTCACCTTGTGACCGGAGAGCGCGGATTGCTGGCTTACATGGCCATCAAGCGCGAGTTGGATGATGCCACGGAGATCTTGGCTGATCTGGAGGTCGAGAAAGCAGAGTTAGAGCGCGACGTGGCTTTACTCTACGACACGCCAATTGATTTAGACATGCTCGAAGAGCGTGCGCGGATCGAGTTGGGGTTTGTCCGCGAGGATGAGATGATTATTCTGCATCTAAAGGACAATTAACCGTTATATGGTTAAATTATAAAATAGATAGATTAAACAGATACTTAGGACAGATTGCCTTTCCTGAAAATGAGCGTATTTTAGCGGTTCATCAGTGATTTCACTCAGGTAAGGGCGAGGTAATGGCGACAACGGCGCGAAAGTCCACCAAAAAGGCGTCGAACAAGCAGTTCGACGACGCACAGCTCACCAAATTCTACGAAGACATGCTGCTGATCCGTCGGTTCGAGGAGAAGGCCGGGCAGCTATACGGCATGGGGCTGATTGGTGGCTTCTGTCACCTTTACATCGGGCAAGAAGCGGTCGTTGTCGGTATTCAGCACGAACTGGAAACGGGCAAAGACAGCGTGATTACCGGCTATCGCGATCACGGGCATATGCTCGCCACCGGGATGGACCCGGATGGTGTCATGGCCGAGTTGACGGGGCGTGAAGGCGGCTATTCCAAAGGCAAGGGCGGGTCCATGCACATGTTCTCGACGGAGAAGCGATTCTTCGGCGGACACGGCATCGTCGCGGCGCAAGTGTCGCTGGGCGCTGGTCTGGCCTTTGCGCACAAGTACAACGACGACGGCGGTATTGCGGTTGCCTACTACGGTGATGGTGCTGCGAACCAAGGTCAGGTGGCTGAAACCATGAACATGGCATCGCTCTGGCAGTTGCCGATCCTGTTTGTGTGTGAAAACAACCGCTACGCCATGGGAACTTCGAACGAGCGGGCTGCGGCGGTCACGGACTACGCGGCACGGGGTAAGCCGTATGGCATTCCCGGCGCACGGGTCGATGGGATGGATGTTGAAGCCATGGCCACAGAAGCCGCCAAAGCCGTGAAGCATGTTCGCTCTGGTAAAGGGCCATTCGTTCTGGAAGCCATGACGTATCGCTACCGGGGCCACTCCATGTCTGACCCAGCCAAATACCGGACCAAAGAGGAGGTTCAGAAGTACCGCACGGAGCAAGATCCAATCGAGCGCCTGCGCGAGAAACTCTTGGACGGCGGTGTGATTGATGAGGCGGGGCTGAAAGCCATCGACAAGGATATCAAAGCCATTGTCGCCAAGTCTGCGGACTTCTCGCAAAGCTCACCAGAGCCTGCGCCAGCAGAACTCTACACCGACGTTTACATCGACGCTTAAGACAGGGAGATCACGAAGATGAGCATTGATATTCTGATGCCGGCTCTGTCGCCGACGATGGAAGAAGGCACACTGGCGAAATGGCTGGTTAAAGAAGGCGATACGGTTTCCAGCGGGGACGTTATTGCCGAAATCGAAACCGACAAAGCGACCATGGAAGTCGAAGCGGTTGACGAAGGTGTGGTCGCCAAGCTGATGGTGGCAGAGGGCACTGAGGGCGTGGCGGTGAATGCTGTCATCGCTGTTCTGGCGGAGGAGGGTGAAGACGCTGCTTCTGCTTCTGCTTCTGCTTCGGGCGGATCATCCGCACCCGCAGCCGTTCCTGCGCCGACTGCTGAAACCCCTGAGCCCGCGGCATCGGTTCCCGCTGAGGTGAAGGCACCGATCCAGGTTGCGCAGCCAGAACCCGAGTGGGATGGCGCAATGGTTGAGACGACGGTTCGTGAGGCGCTGAGAGACGCGATGGCCGAAGAAATGCGCGGCGATGATCGCGTGTTCCTCATGGGTGAAGAAGTGGCCGAGTATCAGGGCGCTTACAAGGTCAGCCAAGGCTTGCTGGATGAGTTCGGCGCGCGGCGCGTCATCGACACGCCGATCACCGAATATGGCTTTGCCGGGATCGGGACGGGCGCTGCAATGGCCGGGCTTCGTCCTATTGTGGAGTTCATGACTTTTAACTTCGCCATGCAAGCGATTGACCACATCATCAACTCTGCCGCCAAGACGCTCTATATGTCCGGCGGGGCGATCCAGTCGCCTATCGTGTTCCGGGGGCCGAACGGAGCCGCTGCTCGCGTCGCGGCGCAGCACTCCCAGTGTTACGCGGCGTGGTACTCCCATATTCCGGGGCTGAAGGTGGTGTCGCCTTACTCGGCAGCAGATGCCAAGGGCCTGCTGAAATCAGCCATTCGCGACCCCAACCCGATTGTTTTCCTCGAAAACGAGTTGCTCTACGGCCAAAAGTTCGACGTGCCGGATAGCGACGATTGGACAGTTCCAATCGGTAAAGCAAAGGTCGTTCGTGCTGGTACCGATGTCACGATCACAGCATTTTCGATCATGGTGGGCAAGGCGCTCGAAGCGGCAAAAATCCTTGAAGAGCAAGGCATTTCCGCTGAGGTCATCGACTTACGTACCATTCGTCCTTTGGATACCGAGACCATTTTGCAGTCCGTGCGCAAGACCAACCGGCTTGTGACGGCAGAGGAAGGCTGGGGCCAATCCGGTGTCGGTGCAGAAATCGCCATGCGGGTTATGGAGCAGGCTTTCGACTACCTGGATGCACCGGTCGCCCGCGTTGCGGCTAAAGACGTTCCCATGCCTTACGCCGCCAACCTCGAACAACTGGCGCTGCCCGGACCCGACGACATCGTCGCGGCCGCGCGCGCAGTGACCTACACGGAGGCCTGAGCACCATGTCTGTTGATATTCTCATGCCTGCGCTTTCCCCAACCATGGAGGAAGGCACGCTGGCCAAATGGCTGGTCAAGGAAGGCGATACGGTTTCCAGCGGTGACGTCATCGCGGAAATCGAAACTGACAAGGCAACCATGGAAGTTGAAGCGGTCGATGAAGGTGTCGTCGCCAAGATCATGGTCGCAGAAGGCACCGAAGGCGTGGCCGTCAATGCTGTGATCGCGGTTCTCGCCGAAGAGGGCGAAGACCCGGCAACCGTTGAAGCCGGAAACGCCAGTGCGCCGGCTCCAGCTGCTGCTGCGGCTGCTGAACCAGCGCCAACGCCGGAATCGGCTCCTGCGGCAGCGACCACGCCACCGGCTGCACCTGCTGCGGTGGCATCGTCTGGTTCACGCGTCTTTTCATCGCCGTTGGCACGGCGGATCGCGGGACAGAATGGCATCGACCTTGCCGCTCTGACCGGAAGTGGTCCCAATGGCCGCGTTGTGAAGCGTGACGTTGAAGCAGCCATCGCTGCTGGCACGGGTGCGGTCAAGGCTGCTCCCGCCGCTCAGACGGGTGGTGCGCCTATGGCCATCGGTGCTGGACCAGATCCGCGCAAGATCGCCGGGCAGCTGGAAATGGCTTATGAAGAAATTCCCGCTTCGGGCATGCGCAAGACCATCGCGCGCCGTTTGGTGGAAGCCAAGCAGACAGTTCCGCACTTCTACCTGACCGTTGATATCGAGCTCGATGCCTTGCTCGCCATGCGCAAGCAAGTGAATGCAGCCGTGCCGGAAGGTGTGAAAATCTCCGTCAACGACATGATCATTCTGGCATCGGCCAAAGCGCTCATGGATGAGCCGGACACGAATGCCAGTTGGGCGGGGGATGCGATCCTCAAGTATCAGTCGGCAGACGTGGCGGTTGCAGTCGCAACCGATGGTGGTCTGATTACCCCTGTGATCCGAGATGCCCAGTCCAAGTCGCTCACGACCATCAGCGAAGAGATGATCGACCTCGCCACGCGTGCCCGCGAAGGCAAGTTGAAGCCCCATGAGTATCAGGGCGGAACATTCTCCATCTCTAACCTCGGCATGTTCGGGATCCGCGAGTTTGCAGCGGTCATCAACCCACCGCACGGTGCAATCCTTGCGGTTGGCAAAGGCGAAAAACGTCCGGTGGTCCGCACCACGGAATCTGGTGACGAACTGGCAATTGCTACGGTGATGTCGGCGACCCTGTCCTGTGACCATCGCGTTGTCGATGGCGCTGTCGGTGCACGCTGGCTCAACGCCTTCCAGCGGCGTCTGGAAAATCCACTTTCGATGCTGCTCTAGGAGACCGGAACACTATGGCTGAAACATCCTACGATCTCGTCGTTATCGGTGGCGGTCCTGGCGGTTACGTCGCAGCGATCCGAGCTGCCCAGCTGGGGTTGAAAGCTTGCGTGGTTGAGCGCGAGCACCTCGGGGGCATTTGCCTGAACTGGGGCTGTATTCCGACCAAGGCGCTCTTGCGGTCGGCTGAGGTTGGGCATCTGATCCAGAACGCAGCCGCTTACGGCTGGGCCGCAGAGAACGTCACCTTTGATCTCGACAAGATTGTTCAGCGCTCCCGAGGGGTTGCCAAGCAGTTGAGCCAGGGCGTTGGGTTCTTGCTCAAAAAGAACAAGGTTCCCGTGATCGAAGGCAGTGGCAGACTGGCAGGCAAAGGCAAGGTCGAGGTCACCGACAAGAACGGCAAGAAATCCGTTCTCAGCACCAAGAATACCATCCTCGCCACCGGCGCGCGGGCGCGGGTTCTGCCGGGTCTGGAACCGGATGGCAAACTCATTTGGACTTACCGCGAAGCGATGGTGCCGGAGAGCTTGCCCAAGTCCATGCTGGTCGTCGGCTCTGGTGCCATCGGGATCGAGTTCGCAAGCTTCTACAATGACCTCGGCGTCGATGTGACGGTGGTGGAAGTGGTAGATCGCATTCTTTCGGCTGAAGACGAAGAGATTAGCGCGCTGGCGCACAAGGCTTTCGTTAAGGCGGGCATCAAGATCATGACTTCTGCGAAAGTCATGGGCGTCAAAAAGGGTAAAGACGATCTGACCGCGACCATCGAACTCGCAGACGGCAAGACCCAGACCCTCAAGGTTGACCGCCTCATCTCCGCCGTTGGCATCGTTGGTAATGTCGAGGACATCGGCTTGGACGGGACCAAGGTCAAAGTGGACCGGACCCATATCACCACGGACGCCTATGGTCAGACCGATGAACCGGGCGTGTGGGCCATTGGGGATCTGACCGGTCCGCCGTGGCTGGCGCACAAAGCCTCGCATGAAGGCATCATCGCAGTGGAGAAGATCGCAGGGGTTGAGGGCGTGCATCCGCTCGATACGTCTGGCGTGCCCGGCTGTACCTATTCCCGGCCTCAGGTGGCGTCGGTTGGCTTCACGGAGTCGCAGGCCAAGGCAGCGGGGCATAAGGTTCGCGTGGGCCGCTTCCCCTTTGTCGGGAACGGTAAAGCCATTGCGCTGGGCGAACCCGAAGGGCTGGTGAAAACCATCTTTGACGATAAAACCGGTGAGCTGCTTGGCGCACACATGATTGGTGCCGAAGTTACGGAGTTGATTCAGGGCTTTGGCATCGCCAAGTCTTTGGAGACGACGGAACAGGACTTGATGCACACGGTCTTCCCGCATCCGACGCTGTCCGAAATGATGCATGAGTCGGTGTTGGACGCTTACGATAAGGCTGTGCATTTCTAGGGTTGTTAGGAACCACGATGACTGAACAGCTTCGCCACCCGGAAAAAGCGCACCGTCCCGACAGTGCGCCCCAGCCGAAGAAGCCGGACTGGATCCGGGTCAAGGCACCGACGTCCGAGGGCTACAAGGAAACCCGCGACCTCATGCGGTCCTTGTCGCTGACAACGGTTTGCGAGGAAGCAAGCTGCCCGAATATCGGCGAATGCTGGTCCAAGAAGCATGCGACCATGATGATCATGGGCGAAGTTTGCACGCGGGCTTGCACGTTCTGCAATGTCACGACGGGCAAGCCGGGTGCGCTCAATCCGTTTGAGCCGACAAATGTTGCTCAGGCCGTGAAGACCATGGGGTTGAGCCACGTGGTCATTACATCCGTCGACCGTGATGATCTGGACGACGGCGGAGCCGGGCACTTTGCGGAAACCATCACAGCGATCCGCTCAGCCTCTCCGGGAACCACGATTGAGGTTCTGACGCCTGATTTCCTGCGCAAGCGAGATGCGTGGAAAGTGGTCGCTGATGCCAAGCCTGATGTGTTCAATCACAACCTCGAAACGGTTCCGGGGCTCTATTCCGAAGTGCGGCCCGGTGCTCGGTACTTTGAGTCTTTGCGTCTGCTGGCTAACGTCAAAGAGCGCGATCCGCAGGCTTTCACCAAGTCCGGTATCATGGTGGGTTTGGGTGAGAGAAAGCAGGAAGTGGCGCAGGTGATGGATGACCTCCGCGCTGCTGACGTGGATTTCCTGACCATCGGCCAGTATCTTCAACCGACCCCAAAGCACCACGCCGTAGCCGCCTTTATCACGCCGGATGAGTTCCGAGAGTACGAGACGATGGCTTATGGCAAAGGCTTTCTGATGGTTTCTGCGACACCGCTGACGCGTTCATCCTACCACGCCGGCGAGGATTTTGAGCGCCTCCGGGCTGCTCGTGCTCAGTCAGCTTAAGTCATCCAGAGCGTCGAGCAGTTCGCTAACCCGCTCCACAGTCACCGCAACATTGGCGTTGCGCCCCTTGAATCGGTGCGGCGCGATGAATTGGCGTTCTCCAACGCGGCGAATGATGTCCTTTGGATTATACCGCTCACCCAGATGAATCCCGACGATCCGAAAAGCGCCGTTCTCGCCCCGCTGCAGCACAGGCGCACCAGAGCCGCCTGACCAGATCGGGCAGTAGTGCCGAAGCGCGTGACCGGATGGCCCCGCGAACGAACCGGGACGAAGCAGGGAGCGGTCCACCACAAGTCGGCATGGTTGTCCCACCACGGCATCCCACCGTTCTTCAGCTGACGCAGCCAGTTCACGGCGCGCCATGAAGGGGACTAGCGCAGGGGCCGATTGATCGGCCTCTCCGAGCAACAGATGCGGCGCGGGTTCAGGGGGCGCTGCCCTGAGGCGGCAAACCGCTTCTTGCGCCAGACCGTCCGCGCCGGGGTAGGCGGCGAAGTGCAGGCACAGGCTGATAGGCCGCTCGCCACTGTCATCCGTGCTTCTGGCAAAGGCAGGCAGAAAGGCCATACCATCACACCGAACTGCGCGAAAATCGCGCGTTTCACTCAATATTTCGCAAGCAGTGCGCATTTTTGCGCGCTGACCCGTCAGCGGCTCGTCAACGTCATAGAACGCGTGAGAAGTCGTCAGCAGCAAGTTCCCTTCGATCAGGGTCGCTGAAACCACCCTCAACCGCGCAGCGCCGTCCTCGTTGGATTGAAACACCAGTCGTCCGAGCGAAGCGGCGATATCCCTGACTTCGCCTTCGACCTCAGCCAGTAGTAAAGGTTTGGGGTCCGGTCCACCCAGCACTTCCAGCGCCCGCGCAGGCAAGGCCAGACCCGCAAGCAACGCTGTCAAAAGCGCGCAGCAGCCAAACAAGTCTTGTAATCTCAAACGCGGAGTCATAGGTGCAAGTCATGCCAGTTGTTAAGCAAACACGAATAGTTCCATTCTTACCCGAACAAATGTTCGATCTTGTGGTGGATGTTGCCAACTACCCGGACTTCTTGCCCTGGTGTGTGGCCAGTCGGGTTCGAGAAAAATCGGACACGCACATTGTCGCCGATCTGGTCATCGGGTTCAAAATGGTTCGTGAGCGATTTACTTCACGCGTTTCGCTCGACCGAGACAACCTCGTGATTGATACGGCGTTGGTCGAAGGACCGTTCAAGCACATGACGAACAATTGGCGTTTTCGACTCATGGAGGATGGCAAGCGCACAGAGATCGATATCCACGTCGATTTTGCTTTTCGAAGTGCTCTGCTTCAGCGCTTGCTTGAGCCGTTCTTTGAAGAAGCGCAAAAGCGGCTGATCGGGGCTTTTGAAAAGCGCGCCTATCAGCTCTACGGCGATCCTGCGGCTTCCTCGGCTGATACCAGCAACAAGGCATCCAGCGCACCTGCGACTGTCTGATCCCTCACGGCATCCCGGTCCCCGTCAAAATTGAACTCGGTTGAGAACAGCCCCTGCGGGCTGGAAATGGCCAGATAGATGCGGCCTACGGGCTTGTCTGCTGTTCCGCCGCCCGGACCTGCGACGCCGGTAACGCCCAGACCAACCTGCGCAGAAACCGCACTCATGACGGCAGAAGCCATATGAGCTGCGACGGGCGCTGACACTGCGCCATGATCGATCATAAGCTGTTGAGGAACACCGAGAAGGCTTTCCTTGGCTTCGTTGGCGTAAGCGATGATCGAGGCCTCCAGAATGCTGGACGAACCCGCTTCACCCGTCAGCGTTGCCGAGATCAAACCGCCTGTGCAGCTCTCCGCCAATGCCAGCCGCCAGCCCAGGCTCTTAAAACGCTCAATGACGGTCCGAGCCTTTGCGCGGCTTTCGGCGTTGGCGGTCAAAGCTCTTCTCCGGGCATCATCAGCGTTACGACGGCCTGAGCCGCAATCCCTTCGCCGCGACCGGTAAAGCCCAGCTTTTCCGTCGTCGTTGCCTTGACCGACACCCGCGAGAGCGGAAGCTCCATGATGTCAGCCACACAGGTACGCATAGCATCGCGATGCGGCCCGATTTTTGGTGTTTCACAAATCAGCGTCAGATCGACGTGGCTGATCCGTCCCCCGCGCTCTCGCACACGCTCCACGGCGTGTTCGAGGAATTGCGGGCTGGCCGCTCCTTTCCACTGGGGGTCGGAAGGGGGAAAATGATGCCCGATATCGCCTTCAGCCAAAGCGCCGTAAATGGCGTCCGTGATGGTATGAAGGCCCACATCAGCGTCTGAATGCCCTTTGAGCGGGCGCTCACCGGGCAGTTCAACGCCGCACAGGACCAACGCGCCATCTGTTGCGGGATCGCCAAAGGCGTGGACGTCAAACCCCGTTCCCATACGCGGCTCCATCGCGTCTTGTACGGGACGCCGGTCGAGGATGTTGGACAGGGCATCCAAATCATCGCTGTAGGTCAGTTTAATCAGCCGGTCTGGATGGGGGAGGGTGATGATCTCGATCTGCCCTCCATGATCCTGATACAGCGTCGCGTCACAGGTGAAGATCGTGTCTTCCAGCGCTTGATGCGCTGCAAGAATGGCAGCAAAGGGGAACCCTTGTGGCGTCTGGATGCGATAAACTTCCGAACGCTCAATGACGCTCAGGTAAGATGACGCCCGATCCAGCCGTACGAGGGTATCCGACGCGGGCAGACCAGCGGTGAGACCCTTCGTCTTCATCCGTACCAGGCGTTGAACCATGCGGTTCACATCGCTCGTCATGAGCCCAGGGCGGGCTGCATCGTGGATCAACACGTAATCGGGTGCTTCTTCACCGCTGAGGTGTTCTAGCCCGCGATAGACCGTTTCCTGCCGCTCATTCCCACCCAGAACGATGTCGAGAATTTTGTCGGTTTCCAGCGTTTCAACGATGTCAGCAACAGCATCCATCGTGTCTTCAGAAACCATAACTACAATATGGTTAATGTGGTCTGAGGCCAGTAAAGCGTCCAGCCCCCAGGAAACCACGCGTCGCCCGTTCAGAGGGGCCAGAACCTTGGGCTGATCGGCACTGAACCGCGTTCCCGACCCGGCAGCAAGCAGGAGAGCAGCGCAGTTCATTCAGTGCCTTTCCTTTCTTTCCCCAAAGGCCCCTAGGAGCCGACGCGGAAACAGCTGAAGCCAGGGTAAACAGCGGCCTCACCGAGTTGCTGTTCAATCCGAAGCAGTTGGTTGTACTTCGCGATCCGATCAGACCGGGACAGTGAGCCGGTTTTGATTTGACCACAACCTGTTGCAACGGCGAGGTCGGAAATGGTCGTATCTTCGGTTTCGCCAGACCGGTGTGACATGACCGCCGTAAAGCCCGCCCGATGCGCCATATCAACGGCTTCGAGGGTTTCGGTCAGCGTTCCGATCTGGTTGACCTTGATCAGGATGGAGTTACCGACGCCATCCTTGATGCCGCGCGCCAGCCGCTCCGGGTTGGTGACGAACAGATCATCGCCCACCAGCTGAACCTTGTCGCCGGCCAGTTTGGTCAGGTGCGCCCAGCCGTCCCAGTCGTCTTCGGCCAGACCATCTTCGATGGAGCGGATTGGGTAGGCGGCGGACAACTCAGCGAGGTAAGCGGCCATATCGTTTGGCGCGAGGCTGCGGCCTTCGCCCTCCAGCTTGTACTGTCCATCGACAAAAAACTCAGTCGAGGCCACGTCCAGCGCGAGACAGACCTCTTCACCGGGCTTGTAGCCGGCCTTTTCGATGGCTTTCATGACAAAGTCCAAACCATCTTTTGTGCTGTCCAGATTTGGCGCAAAGCCGCCTTCATCGCCAACGTTGGTGTTATGCCCGGCCTCTTTGAGCAGGCCACGCAGCGTGTGAAAGATCTCCGTACCCCACCGCAGACCTTCAGAGAAAGTTTCTGCGCCCGCTGGCATGATCATGAATTCCTGAAAATCGACCTTGTTGTCGCCGTGCGCGCCACCGTTGATGATGTTCATCATGGGCACGGGCAAGCGATGCGCCATCCGTCCGCCGAGGTAGGTGTAAAGCGGCAAGCCCAGTGATTCAGCCGACGCTTTGGCCACGGCCAGCGAAACACCGAGGATCGCGTTCGCACCCAAACGCCCCTTGTTCGCTGTGCCATCCAGTTCAATCAGCGAGCGGTCAATGCCGACCTGATCCATGGCATCCAGTCCAGAGACCGCTTCGAAGATTTCACCGTTGACGGCGTTCACAGCCTGGGAAACACCCTTACCCTTCCACGCGTCACCGCCATCGCGCCGTTCAACCGCTTCGTGAACACCGGTTGAAGCACCGCTGGGAACGGCTGCACGGCCCATAGAGCCATCCTCCAACAGCACGTCGACTTCAACGGTGGGGTTGCCACGGGAGTCGAGGATTTGGCGTGCAAGGATATCAAGGATCGCTGTAGAGGTCATGGTGCTGAAAACTCTTGTTTATTTCTGGAGGAAGGCTTTGCAGAAGCTCAACGGTCAACGCGTGCGCTCTACCGGCCCATCCAGTGTGGTGAGGAGGGGAATCTTGACGTTCTGTCTAATAGCCTATGCGACATCTTGGTAGGTCAATCAACGCAAGCGCGGCATGACCTACCTGTGCTTCGCAGTCGCTAAACCAATCGGCTTTGGGTGACGGCTGCGTTAATGAACGACACAAACAGCGGGTGTGGATCAAACGGGCGGGATTTGAGTTCCGGGTGGAACTGTACACCCACAAACCACGGATGTTCGGTTTCCGGCAGTTCGATAATTTCCGGCAAGCGGCCATCGGGGGATAAGCCGGAGAACACAACGCCAGCCTTTTCCAGCTCTGCCCGGTAAGTCGGATTGACCTCGTAGCGGTGGCGATGGCGCTCGCTGATCTTGTCAGCGTTATAGATTTCAGCAACGCGGGTGTTGGGCATCAGCGCGCAGTCATAAGCGCCCAGTCGCATGGTGCCGCCCAGATCGTCATCGTCGCCGCGGCGCTCGACATCACCGTCACGCTGCCACTCAGTCATCAGGCCAACAACCGGCTGGTTGGTCGCGCCGAATTCGGTAGAGCCGGCATTTTCGATACCTGCGAGGTGGCGCGCCATTTCCAGCACGGCCATTTGCATCCCGAAACAAATGCCGAAATACGGAATTTTCCGCTCGCGCGCGTGGCGGACCGCTGCGATCTTGCCGCTTGACCCGCGCTCGCCAAATCCGCCGGGCACCAGAATACCGTGAACACCGCTCAAGTGCGCCTCGGGGTCGTCTTGTTCAAAGACTTCCGAATCAATCCAGCGCATTTCGACTTTGGCGTTGTTGGCAATGCCGCCGTGAGTGAGGGCTTCAGCCAGAGATTTATAGGCATCGAGCAGGTTTACGTACTTACCAACGACACCAATCGTAACTTTGCCTTCCGGCTCGGTCACACGCTTAACAATGCTTTCCCACCGGCTCAGATCCGGCGTTGGCGTGCTGAGGTTAAAGTGGCGGAGCACTTCGCGGTCCAGACCCTCGGCATGATAGCTCAATGGGACCCGGTAAATGCTGTCCACGTCCAAAGCCTGAATCACCGCGCTTTCTTCGAGATTGCAGAACAGAGCAATCTTGCGGCGCTCGGAGGCTGGGATTTCACGGTCAGCACGACACAGCAGTATGTCCGGATGGATCCCTGCGGATTGCAGTTCCTTGACCGAGTGCTGGGTCGGTTTGGTTTTCAGCTCTCCCGCTGCGGCGATGTAGGGGACGAGCGTCAGGTGCATGAACAAGGCGCGCTCTCGGCCCAGTTTGTACCCCAGCTGACGAATGGCTTCGAGGAAGGGGGAGGCTTCAATATCACCGACCGTCCCACCAATCTCGCAAATGACGAAGTCTTCGCCTTCGAGGTCAGCGACCACAAAATCCTTAATGGCGTTTGTGACGTGAGGGACCACTTGCACCGTCGCGCCCAGATAGTCGCCCTTGCGTTCCTTGGCGAGGATATCGGAGTAGATGCGTCCGGTTGTGACGTTGTCTGATTGCAGCGCAGAGACGCCGGTAAAGCGCTCATAGTGGCCCAGATCCAGGTCGGTTTCTGCCCCATCATCGGTGACGAAGACTTCCCCGTGCTGATAGGGGCTCATGGTGCCCGGATCGACGTTGAGATAAGGGTCGAGCTTACGCAGGCGAACTTTGTATCCGCGCGCCTGAAGTAAGGAGGCAAGCGCCGCACTCGCAAGGCCTTTGCCAAGCGAAGAAACCACGCCACCAGTGATGAAAATATACCGTGTCATGGGCGTTTGTTATGCGCATGAGTCGGTGGGGACGCAAGAAGAGTCTTCATCGGTCGCCCCCCGAGTATGAACAGCTGCTGTGCTGTTATTGCGAGTCAGTCGCCGCGTCAGCCGCAGGGGCGGCTTCTTCGGTGGTGGAGTCATCCAGAGAAATCGTTGGATCGAACAGCAGGTTGGAAGAATCCGTACCGCCGCTGAGCGAGTCATCAGAGAACAGCGGGTTGGCGTTGATGGAGTTGTCCTGCAAGGCTGCTGGATCCGTCAGGCCGAGCGTGTTGGAAATAAATCCACCCTCGGAGCCGTAGCCCCCGGCCACAACGCCTTGAACAAGGCTGACGAGGATGAAAGCAGCTGCCAAAGCGGATGTCGCGCGGGTCAGAAAGCTGGCCGATGCGCGGGTCTGAAGCAGGGAGCCGCCATCGCCGCCGCCGCTCGAACCTGCAAGCCCCAAACCGGAGTTATCGGTTTGCTGAATCAGAACGATGGCAATCAGTGCAAAGGCCACAAAAATCTGAATGGTCAGTAGAAGACCGGTGAGGATATCCATGCCGCAAATCTCGTTTTCACAAAAAGTTTGAGCCGTAGGTAAGCTAAGAGGCGCAAGAAGGGAAGGGTTTGAGGTGTTTAACCCTTCATGGCTGCTGCGATAATTCCCAAAAAGTCATCACTTTTGAGGCTTGCACCGCCCACCAGCGCCCCGCCAACATGATCCGCGCCAAAAACATCAGCTGCATTTGAGGCTTTGACCGACCCCCCATAAAGAATGAAGGTTTCCCCAATGGCAGGCCGGTTTTCGCGCAGCCAGCCGCGAATCATGCTGTGCATAGCCGAGATATCGTCAACAGTCGCGACTTTGCCGGTTCCAATGGCCCACACAGGTTCATAGGCAATCACCACACTGCCCGACTCAAAAGACACAGGTAGGCATTCTTCCAACTGAGTGCGGACAACGTTTTCGGCCTCGCCAGATTCGCGCTCATCGAGTGTTTCACCGACACACAGGACAACACCCAGCCCGGCGGCCATACCCGCTTCGACCTTTGCCAGGATTTCAGCGTTGGTTTCGCCATGGTCCGTTCGCCGCTCGGAGTGCCCCACAATTACGCCGCGCGCACCAATATCGGCGAGCATTGCAACGGAAAGATCGCCCGTATGAGCGCCATTTGGTGCGCCGGAGCAATCCTGCCCACCCATGAAGATCGGGCTGTCCTTGATGACGTCGCCCACAGCAGTCAGATGCAACGCAGGAGGAAAAATCGCGGTGGTCGGTGCGCCCTCTGGTAGGCCGTCGACAAGCGCTCTGGCGAGTGCTTGCGCCTCTGCAACCGTACCGTTCATCTTCCAATTTCCGGCAATAAACATCCGCGAACCCCCTCTTATGTTTTCGAAATGCTGCTTCACCTTGTTTAGACGCCGTTTTTGTGGTCTGTCACGCGAAAGCTATGACCGCAGACGACTCCGTTATTTGCGAGATGGCATTCGAATAACCAAATGAGCCTGATGTCAGGTGGTTATCGCACCACAGACGTTTGGCATGAAATACACTGGCGGTAGGCAGATTTAATAATGATGGGTGGTCTTCGCGCGTTTGCGCAGTCGTTGGCAGGCAAGGCGGTCTTGGTCTTTTTGGCGTTTATGCTTCTGGGATCAGGTATCGTGGGTTCGATTGGCTTGTTCAGCAGCCGTGTGAGTTCAGGGATCCAGGCGGATGGCCAGAACATCAACGAGCTGGAAATCGCTCAAGAAGCGCGCGGAAGCTTTTTCTCACTGGGTCAGACGTTTGAGCAGTTCGGAACGGCGCTTGATTCTCAGGAAGCATTCGAGCGCTTTGGCTTCATGGATCAGGTGCGTGAAGCAACTCAGGCCCGGCTTGTGAATGAAATTGCTTTCAAGGCCCAGGCTGCGAAACTTGGCATCACCGCTTCGCAAACAGACCTGAGCCAGAACATCCAGGAAACCTTCCGCGATCCCGTCACGGGCTTGTTCAGCGAGCGCAGCATGGCGCGCACGCTTGCGGCCAATGGTCTGACCGAGCGCGCTTACCTGCGCGACATTGGTGAAGAGCTGGCATCGGCAAAGCTGTTCAATGCAGCAGACGATCTGGTTTTTGATGACGAAACGGGCGAAGCAATCGCTGCGGTGCCGCAGGCTGGTTTGATGGCCCAGTTCAATGATTTCTGGGGCCGTTACGACGTTTCCTACTTCGCGATTAGCTCACGGGATATCGAGCTTCCGACCCCAACGGACGAAGAGCTGCAGGCAATCATGGACGCTAACCCAGAAAGTTATCAGCGCCCTGAGTACCGTGACTTCGTAGGCATCTTCCTGACCCCCGAAGACATGATCTCAACCATCGAAGTGACGGATGAAGATATCCAGTCCGTTTATGATGGCTATGTTGCCCGCCTTGAACTTTCGACGCAGTGGAATCTGCGTCAGCTCTTTGTCGATGATGAAGCGACAGCGAACGCGATTGTTGACGCCGTGCGCGGTGGCCAGTCGTTTGAAGACGCTGCTGCTGCCAACGAGCAGAGCGCACCAGTGGACTTGGGACCGCGTGGTTACAGTTATGGCCGCGATGCCGTGAACGCTGCGTTTACCGCTGCGACCGAAACGGGCATTCTCGATCCCATTGCTGATAACAATCGCTTCACGCTGATCGACGTCTACCAGATCGATCAACCTGAAATCCCAACACTCGAAGACTACCGCGACGAGGCCATTCGCGAAATTGCTGCGCCTCAGGCTGGTAGCCTGCTGAGCGCTCGCTTTAACGAGTTGGATGGTCTGATTGGCACCGTTTCACTCGAAGACGCAGCCGCGCAGGTCGATTTGCCCTTGGTCACGGGAACCATTGCGGAAACGGGACCAGATGCTCGGGTCGAAGGCGTCCCTTTCAACACCAAAATCATGACGGAAATTTTCTCTGCGCCCATCGGTCAGACGGGTTTCCGCAACACTTTTGGTGAAGAGGGTCTGTTTATCGTGCGGGTTGATGGCGTCGAAGAAACCCGGCCCATGACCTTTGATGAAGCCAAGACGTCTCTGACGATTGCATTCAACACGGAAACCCGCTCCAACCTGCTCAATGGCCTGGGAGAAGCGGCGCTGGCCGCAATCGACAGCCAAACCAGTTTTATCCAATACGCTCTGGATAATGGCTTGGAGGTCAATAAGGAGGACGCACAGACAGCCTCCGAACTGCTGCGACGCTCTCTGCCTATCGATGCGCTCAAGGGCGCGTCCAAAGGGGATATCGTGAGCGGCGTTACCAATACGGGCTTTAACGTTATTCTGGTGCGTGACGCACGCGCTGCCGATCCTGAACTGGACAAGGAAGCGCTGGAAGGCATCGAATTCCAGCTCGCGCGCCAGTATGATGACGAGTTGCAGCGTGCTTACCGCACCGCAGTCCGCGATACGGTGAACGTCAAAATCAACAATCTGGTTTTCGAGCGTGCCATCACGTCAGGATTGAACGCCTACCTCGACCTTCGGTCTGGTGGCACGGGGCAGGTGCGCCTCGAAGGTGCTGCTGCTGCGGGTCAAAGCGGTAGCGGATATTAATCTGTCCTCCCAGTACAGTTAACGAGAACAACTGAAAAAAGCCTTTTAACTTCTGGACCGGTAATGACGGCAAACAGCGCTTTCGACTCCTATGTATCCGCGCGAAATGCGGGGCAGGGCTTTCTCCTGTGGGAAACCATTTCCGCAGAATTGGAAACAACAGTCGCTGCAGCGCTGAAGCTTGGTGCTTTTGACGAACTGGGGCTGATGTTCGAAAGTGTCGAAGGCGGTGAAAGCCTGGGACGCTATTCCTTCATCGGCATCAATCCCGACAAAGTCTGGCGGCACGAAGGCGGCCAAACACAGATCGGCGATCGAGACGAGAGCGGCTCAATCACCTGGCAACCGGTTCCAGAAGGGGTTGCGCCGTTGGAAAGCCTCCGCGCTTTCTCTGAAGCTGCGCGTGCCCCCATCCCTGCGCCCTTGCCGCCTATGTCTGCCGGCGTCTTTGGTTTCTTCGGTTACGAGATGGTGCAGTACTTTGAGCGGTCTCAGCATCGGAACCCCGATGATCTGAACCTACCAGACTCCATGCTCGTTCGGCCCAGAACAGTCATCGTCTTTGACCGCGCTTTTGACACGCTCTACTTGATCGCGCCGCTGTGGGCGGATGAGGTGGCAACGCCTGAAGCGGCTTTTGCCGCCGCTGAGCGCCGTCTGGCGGAGGTCAAGGACCGGCTGAATGCGCCCGTGCCGCTAGACTACGAGGAAGCGACGCGAGGAAAAACTGAGCTGCTGGACCTGCCGGAAAAGGTGTCAAACTTCACGCCATCCGAATACGAGCAGATGGTGGAAGTCGCCAAAGAGTACATTATTGCCGGCGATATTTTTCAGGTGGTGCTCTCACAGCGGTTCGAAACGCAATTCGACTTGCCATCCGCTGCCTTGTACCGCGCGCTTCGCCGGGTCAATCCGTCGCCCTTCATGTTCCATCTCAACATGGGTGGATTCAGCATTGTTGGGGCAAGTCCGGAAGTTCTGGTTCGCGTGCGTGAAGGGCAGATTACCATTCGTCCGATTGCGGGAACTCGGCCACGGGGCAAGACAATCGCCGAAGATCTGGCCCTCGAAGAAGAACTGCGCAACGACCCGAAAGAGCTGGCAGAACACCTGATGCTTCTGGATTTGGGGCGCAACGATGTTGGGCGCGTTTCCCAAATCGGCTCGGTTAAAGTGACTGAGAAAATGATCGTTGAGCGTTTCAGCCACGTGATGCACATCACCTCAAACGTGGTCGGACAAGTCCGCGACGATGTCGATGCTTTTGAAGCCCTGGGTTCCGGTTTTCCGGCTGGGACAGTGTCTGGCGCCCCCAAAGTGCGGGCGATGGAGATCATTGACGAACTCGAACCCGCTCAGCGTGGCGTTTACGCGGGCGCTGTTGGCTATATTTCAGCGGCTGGCGAACTCGACACCTGTATCGCGCTGCGAACAAGCGTGGTGAAAGACGGAAAACTCTACGTTCAAGCCGGGGCAGGGGTTGTCGCTGATTCCGTTCCAGCGATGGAACAAGCAGAATGCGAGCACAAATCTGCCGCCATGTTCCGTGCCGCGAGTGAAGCCATTCGCGTCGCCCGTTCACGCGCGAACGACTAGTCTTTCTTCAGCGCAGCCAAGGCCGCAAACGGGCTCATTTTTTCCGGACGGTCCAGTGGATCGATCAGAAGGGTTTCAGAGACTTCTGCCCCTTCCTTGCGGGGAAAGGCATCCAGAATCAGTCCCAACTGCTCAACCGCGAAATCCAGCAGCGAGGGGCGTTCCTCTGCTGTGCGAATCCAAGGCTCCAGATCCTCATTGAACGTGGCGATGTCCCCGTCAGCAACGTCAATATCGATTTCCGTCTGGTCGATAAACTCGCCCTCTCGATACCGTCGAAGGAAGGATTCATCGACAGCCGTCCTGATCGGCTCCAGTGTGACAACACAGGTCTGAGTCACGGTCCCGGTCAGATTAAGTTTGATGACCAGCTCCTTGCCTTTGCCCGTCAGAGAGTAGTCAGCGCTAAGGACCAAATCGGTGGGCGCTTCGGTCAGTTCCAACCTGTTCTGAACGTCTAGGGCCAGTTCATCCTTAATCTCGAACCGATCCAGCCAACCATCATTGGGCCACTCAATCGGGTCTGTCAGTTCCAAGGCGCGTTTCATGGGTCAGCTCAGCTCTTCTATCGCAGTCAGGGCGGATTCCAGTCCGTCTTTGTCGGCGTACAGTCGGTGTAGCAGACTGTCCAGACGGGAGGCTGTATCCTGGGCGCTGTCCTGTCCGCCAAACATGGCATTCAGGATGCTTGGCACAGTGGTTTCCCCCGTCCGCAAGGCAGCGCCAATCTGCTCAACGCGTGCGAAGGAGGCTGTCTCGACCTGTCGCATCTTCTTGCGCATGCCGGCTTCAGAAACGCCGCTCGCCTGCAGCGCCAATTCGACATCCTGCATGAAGGCGGTGAGCAAGGCATCTGCCGCCCGAGGCGCGTCGTCCCGGTTCAGACGCGCAAACTCGACCGAAACCAGCGCCAATAAAGCCTCAAAGCGGCCATCAAAGGTATCAGGTACGCCCCAACTTGCGTATAAAGTGGGTTGCAATGCACCTCGTTTTGCCGCTTCAAGGCGATGACTGGTTTGGGCGCGCAAATTATTGGTCGTGTTACGACCCAAGAGTCGCCGCAAAAAATTGGTCATGGTAATCATCTCAACAGACAGCGGTTATCGCTGTCTTCTGATATGG
>JBMZBW010000011.1:46314-46578 GCA_049612785.1 Alphaproteobacteria bacterium
GTCACGCGACAGGTTCGCGCTTTTGTTTTGCTTGTACTGCTCAGCTTGTCTGCGCTGCTCCTTGCTGGGTGCACGGCACAGGTTGACGTTCGTGGCAGCGCGCCCAGTGACGAGGACCTTGCCACTGTCCGACGCGGTCTGGACACAAAGAACGATATTCAGGAGCGGTTTGGCCTGCCCATCGCGCAGGGAGCAGCCGATCCAAATGTCTGGTACTACGTTAAACAGGATCTTCGTCCTCTTCCGCTCAGTCCGCCTGAAGTC
>JBMZBW010000012.1:0-39116 GCA_049612785.1 Alphaproteobacteria bacterium
CCATCGAGCGAAACCGCGATAACCGACATCCTTGAGCTA
Organism: Alphaproteobacteria bacterium; assembly: GCA_049612785.1. Taxonomy (GTDB): domain Bacteria; phylum Pseudomonadota; class Alphaproteobacteria; order UBA7985; family UBA7985; genus UBA7985. Next base: position 40 of record JBMZBW010000012.1, read on the forward strand.
CCGCTAACCAACGATCCTTTGCCGCTGAGATTGACCGATCGGCATCAGCAAAAAATCTGCGCGCTCGGTAATCAGTTCAAAGTTCATCTGGAGCGCGGAACCCTTGAACCGCAATTGGTCGCGTCATTGGAGTGGATGGTTGATCGCTACCCTCAGCAGGCTGTTGAAGCTTTGACAGCGGTTCTTGGCGGCTCTCTGGTTTCGCTGCGGGAGGCCTTAGATCTTGATGCGATGGAGCCTGCGGTTGCGCGCCGCGCCCGGGCAATTCTGACCCTGGTGCGCAGTGCAAGCCTGCCTGAGGCTTACGCTAAAAATGTCAGTCTGAAAGAAATGCCGGAGCCGGTTCTCAAGCCGAGATTATCTGCGACGCCAAAGTCACAGCGACCAAAGGTGATGTGAAATGGCCCAAGCTGCATCGGAGCCGTCAGAACGTGCAAGGTTCACAACGGTTGCGCTCGGTGTCCTTGCAACTGTTGTGACCATTGGCGCGCTAGGTGGCTTGTTTTTTACCCTGACCCAGCCTTCTGCGAGCCTCAACACGTTTGAGGTCCTTTTGCGCGTCATCCTGATAACGCTAGGGCTGAGTTTGGGGGTTCGGCAGGCAGTTATCCTGATCCTGAGCCTTGTTGGACGCCGAGACAAAGCGACGGCAAAGGCCGCCCAAGGCGAGCAGCCTACCATATCGATTGTGATGCCAGCCTATAACGAGTCCGAAAACATCCGGGGCAGCATTCAGTCGGTTCTGGAGCTCGACTATCCGTCAATCGAACTCTTGGTGATCGACGATGGTTCCTCAGACGATACCTATGACATCGCCAAACCCTATGAGGGGCTCTATCCGGGCCGAACCGTTATCGTGGTTCGCAAGGAAAATGGCGGAAAGTCCAGCGCGCTCAATGTGGGTTTCTCGCTTTCCACTGCAGACTTCGTGCTGATGATTGATGCGGATACACAGATCGCCAGCAACGCTCTGGGCTACATGATCGAACATATGGCTGATCCCAAGGTCGATGCTGTGGCTGGGCAGGTGATGGTGCGCAATCGCAGCGAAGTGCTGACCCGGCTGCAGGCGCTGGAATACCTGATTGCCAATTCAACAATTCGTGCTGCACAGAGTTTCTCGAAGAGCGTCTTGCTCGTCCCTGGTCCAATCGGGCTGTTCCGGCGTTCAGCGCTGGAGGCCGTCGCCGAAGACTTGTCGACCATGCCCCAGCGTGATCCCTATAATCCTCGACTGGTCTCTCCCGTTTCTGAGGCAACCTTTGCTGAGGATTTTGAGACTTCGTTGCGGGTTTTGGTGAATGGCGGCGGCATTACCTATGAACCTCGAGCGATCAGCCAGACCCGAGCACCTGACTGCATGCAAACCCTGATCAACCAGCGTTACCGGTGGATCCGTGGACATTTTCAGGTCAGCAGACTTTATCTGCAAACGCTAAGCAGTGCTTCTTCACCAAAGTTGAAATTCTGGATGTGGCTTACGTTTCTGTTCGACATCTATGTCATGCCTTTGGCGAATGTAACCATATTCCTGACCCTGATTTTGGGTGTCGTTTTGGCCGGAAACATTGGCTTGTTTATCGCCATTTCGATTGGCACCTACCTGATCTTTGCCAGTATTTTTGCCTATTCTATCGCATCGCAGCGCGCGCCATTCACGCTCATGGCCGTGACCCCGATCTTTATTTTCTACCAAACTTTTGTGCTCACAGGGGCCTACATCATTGCCCTGATGGACGAAATGCGCCGCATCAAGATGGAGTGGAACTGACGCTTCGATCCATGACCTGTGTCGCGAAAAAAAAGCCTGCCGAAAGAGTCCGGCAGGCTTGATTGACCTAAGTGTGGTCCAGGCAGGTAGATTTAGCTGCGCAGACGCGTCCAGATACGGTCGTAGACCTCCTGAGTTGCCTGATCACACACGGCAACAAAGGCACCAGGGCCCGCGCCTTCACGTGGGTTGTTCTCAGGCATCGCGGCCAGCTCTGGCTCGAGGTACTCGGTCACACCCGTGACGCCCGCAGCGTACTGAGCATAGTTTGTAACCGCTGCGATGTTTTCTGGCTCCAACAAGAAGTCCATGAACAGCAGAGCGTTTGCGCGGTTTGGCGCATCAGCGAGCAGTACCACGTTATCCATCCAGACAACGAAGCCCTGATCCGGGTAGGAGTATTCGATATTCGCGCCTTCAGCCCGTGCCTTGGCAGAGAAGCCATTCCAGATCATGCCAACAGCGGCATCACCAGAAACCAGAACGTCCTTGGCGACGTCAGAGCCAAAGGAGGCCCAGTTTGCGCTGGCGGACTGCAGAAGCTCATCCAGAGCCTTCAGCTGATCGCGATCATTGCTGCACTGGGGAATGCCCAGGTGCAGTGAAGCGAGAGCCATGACTTCGCCTTGGCTGTCCAGGACGTTAATCTTGCCTGCAACTTCTGCTGGGGGATTAAAGATCATGTCCGTGGTGTTGATGTTACCGCTGAATACGTCACGGTTTACGGAGAAGCTGGTCGAGCCCCACTGGTAAGGAATGGAGTGTTTGCGGCCCGGGTCAAAGGAGGGGTCAGCCCATTCTGGAGCAATGTTCCCCATGTTGGCCAACTCGCCATCAGCGATGGTGTCCAACAGACCTTCTGCGGCCAGAATTTCCACCATGTAGTCGCCCGGTACTGCAACGTCGTAAGACCCAATGGTACCAGCCTTCAGCGACGCGAGCAGAGCTTCGTTACTGTCGTAGGTGTCCATTGTGACTTCGATGTCGTACTCGGCTTCGAACTTTTCCAGAAGCTCAGCCGGGATGTATTCGAACCAGTGGTAGATGGAGAGTTTGCCTTCAGCATGGGCAGAGCCAGCTACAAGAGCGAGGGCGGAAGCGCCTAAAAACGTGGTAAGTTTCATTGCCTATTTCCCATTTACGTTTTCTGAGTTGAGCTGCTGTTTTCCCCTCGCATGCCCACAAAGTAGGAAAGCGTGACCAGTGAGATGGAGAACAGAAGCAGGAGGGTCGAAAGCGCCATGATATTGGGCTTTATCCCCTGTTTGACTGATCCGAAGATCGCGGTGGGCAAGGTTTCTACCCCTGCTCCTTTTATGAAATTTGTGATGATGAAATCATCAAGTGAGATGATGAAGGCCAGCAAAAAGCCTGACACGATCCCCGGACCCATGATGGGCATGAGAACGTGCCGGAACGTCTGCCAGCGGTTTGCATAGAGATCCTGAGCCGCTTCCTCGAAACTGGCTTCTATTCCCTGCAGTCTTGCCGCGATCGGCAAGTAGGCAAAAGGGATACAGAACACGATGTGGGCTACGAGGATTGACAGGGTGCCCAGCTTGAAACCGATGGTCGAAAAGAAGATCAGCGTGGCCACAGCCGTTACAATTTCCGGAACCATGATGGGCAGGGAGAGCAAGCCAAAGGAAATTGCCTTACCCCGGAAATTGCCACCCCTCACCATGCCGATGGCAGCAGCGGTTGAAATCGCCGTAGCCGCGCAAGCGGCCATGATGGCGATGGTCAGCGAGTTGAAAGCGGCCTTTTTGAACTTCTCGGATTCCGGTCCCACGAACACATCCGCGTACCAGCGTAACGAAACACCACTCCATTTGGTGATCGAAGCATTATCGTTGAAGCTGTAGATCATCACGATGATCAACGGCGCATACAGAATGAACAGGCACAAGCACGTCATGGCGAAAAAGCCCTGATACTTGCGAAGGTCAAAGCCACCACTCATCAGCGTTGCCCCCTTGCCTGTGCCCGTGCGTAGAACATCAGGACGATCATAACCATGGACAGCAAAATCATGGATGCCGCAGCGCCAAAGGGCCAGTTACCGGCAGTGCCTTTGAACTGCTCCTCGATCAGGGAGCCGATCATAAAGGTCTTGGCCCCGCCCAGCAGGTCAGGTGCGAGGAAAGCGCCCAGTGAAGGGACAAAAACCAGAATACACCCTGCGATGATTCCCGGACTTACGACGGGCAACAGAACCCGCCAGAGTATGCTCCACTTTGGTGCATAGAGATCGGAAGCTGCCTCAGACAGCGCAAAGTTGTAGCGCTCTACCGAAGCGAATATGGGCAACACCATAAAGGGCAGGTAGGAGTAAAACAGGCCCAACTGGACCGCAAAATTGGTGTTGATCAGCTGCAACGGCGTGTCGATGACCCCAAGGGCCAGAAGCCCTTCGTTCAGGGGGCCATTATCCCGGATCAGGAACTTCATGGAAACGGTGCGGATCAGCAGGTTCACCCAGTAGGGGATGGTTACGAGGAACAGCCAGACCTGCTTGGACCGGCCCTGTCGTGTTGCAATGTAATAGGCCGTCGGGAACCCAATGATCAGGCAGAGCAAAGTCGCCCCGCTTGCCTGCAGGATCGAGCGGATGAAGATGTTGATGTAGGTCCATTCTATCCGGGGCGGTTCATCACCAAACAGCCCGCGATCAAACATAAACTGATCATAGGCTGCCAACGTGAATTCCCAGATGACGCCACCGCGGAATTCCTTGGTCAGAAACGAGTAGACCAGCATCAGCAGAACCGGGATCAGCAGGAAAAAGCCGATGACAAGCCAGCTGGGTAGCATCAGCCAGAGGCGGATCGGTGCAAAAACTGCAGACACGGTACGGCCGCTACCGGTTCCCGCCGCCATCAGTCTGTCAGAAACCGTGCTGCATCGCTTTCCACAGCGATATGAACCGGAGTGCCAACAGCCAGATTGTCCTGTCCCGACTGGCTGTTTTGCTGGCGAACGCGGATTGTAGGACCTTGATCCAGCCGGACCGCGACTTGGGAGTCCGTGCCGATGTAGACCGTATCTTCAACCTGACCGGACAGAGAAGCTTGTTCGGTCTTTTCGAGCGCAAGGCGCATGTGTTCCGGCCTGATCGACAGTGTACCGGATTGGCCGACTGCAACAGTGCCAACGGACAAGGCGGTCCAGGTGCCACCACCGTCAAGCGCACAGGTGAGTTTGCTACCCTCTACAGACGTCACCTTGGCTTCGAGAAGATTGGTTTCACCGATAAAGTCAGCGACAAAACGGTTGGAAGGCGCTTCATAGATTTCGCGCGGCGTCCCAATTTGCTGCACCTTTCCCGCCGACATCACGGCAATGCGGTCGGACATGGACAGGGCTTCTTCTTGGTCGTGCGTTACGAAGGTGAAGGTAATGCCGGTTTCGCGCTGCAGGGTTTTGAGCTCGCTGCGCATTTCCTGCCGCAACTTCAAATCCAGTGCCGATAGCGGTTCATCGAGCAACAGCACCTTGGGCCGGGGGGCCATGGCGCGGGCCAGGGCTACCCGCTGCTGCTGCCCACCCGAAAGCTGGCTTGGCGCACGCTCCGCGAATTCTTTGAGCTGCACCATCTCGATCATGCTTTCGACACGCTCAGTGATCTCTGACCGACCCCAGCCAAGCATTTTCAAGGCAAAGCCAATGTTTTCAGCGACTGTCATGTGCGGGAACAGCGCGTAGTTCTGGAAAACCGTATTGATGGGCCGCTTGTGCGGGGGGAGGGAGCCGATTTCTTCGCCGTAAAGGGCGATACTGCCAGAGGTCGTGCTTTCGAAGCCTGCGATCATCCGCAGCAACGTGGTTTTTCCGCAGCCTGAAGGACCCAGCAGCGTAAAGAACTCGTTGTCAGCAATTTCAAACGAGACCTCTTCAAGCGCAACGAATTCGCCGAAGTGCTTGCTGACGCTGTGGAGGGAAACTGCTGCGGTCATATCTGATGTATCCTGTCTGGTTCAGTCTATCAGCTCAGCAATTTCTCGCTTGAATGGCAATGCATCACCTATTTCTTCGCCGTCCAGTTCTCTGGCGTACCGATGTCCGGCATAGGTGGCCCAAGCGATTGGCCCTGGCGCATTTGCATCTCCAATCAGGGAGATTGACTTAATTCCAGCGTCTGCCCACTCGTTTTCACGGCTCTTTAAGGCGTTGTAGAGTGCGTCTTCTGGCAAACGGGATCCAACGATAACCACCGCATCAGCAGCAATTTCTTCTCGCTGGTCGGTATAGGTGCAGTTGGTCAACACAGACTTTGCCGCGACCTCGACCATGCCGCGGTTCAGGTGAATATCGACCCCCATCTCCAGCAGTCGCCGCTGGATGGTCTCTTGTTCCAGCGTATTGATGGTCCAGTCTGAAACATAGGCGCTTGGTACGATAAAGCTGACTTCGCAGCCTTTGCTCACCAGTAACTCAGCGAGGACACCGCCCATGTAATAGTGGTCGTCGTCATAGAGCGCGACCTTGCCGCTGGGCAGACGACCGGCCATGAGATCGTCAGGTGTAAAAATCGGCATGGCGGTGTCCATCGGGATCGGTTGGACATGCTGACGCGACACCGCATCACGCCGCCAGTGGCTGCCTGTCGCGATACAGATGTTCTCAAACCCGAATTCCATGACCTGATCAGCACTAAGTCTGGAGTCAAAATAGGTCTCTGCGTTGGACAGTTTGCCCAACTGGAACTCGCGGTAATCGATCACGCGACCCCATGCCGAGAGGCCCGGCAACTTTCGTTCGAGCGTCAGTCGCCCGCCGACTTCGGTCTTTGCTTCAGCGAGCGCTACGTCATAGCCCCGCTTGGCACAGGATAGCGCCGCTTCCATCCCTGCTGGACCGGAGCCCACAACCAGCACCGACGAAGAACCGCCTTTGTCATTCATCCGCTCCGGGTGCCAGCCCTTGCGCCATTCTTCCATGAAGGTTGGGTTTTGGGTGCAGCGACTGATGGACATGGTCATGTCGCCGGTGATGCAGATGTTGCAGCCGATGCACTCTCGAATATCCTCGATCCGTCCTTCCTCCACCTTTTTCGGCAGGAAAGGATCAGCGATTGACGGGCGAGCACAGCCGATGAAATCAAGCGTGCCGGATTTGAGTTGCTTGACCATCACATCGGGACTGGTGAAACGACCCACGCCAACGACTGGCTTGCTGGTCAGCGATTTGATCCCGGAGACGAGCTCAAACTGGGCGGCTTCTTCCTTAAAACGGGATGGGCCAGAGCAGTCTTCCCAAGCGCCATGCGCCAAATCCCAGAGGTCGGGAAGATCTTTGTGCATTTCAATGAAATCACGCACCTCGGAATTGGCAAAGCCTATGTCGTCAAATGCTTCTTCGAGTGACAGTCGGAGCGTCAGGCCCATGGTGTCGCCAACCGCATCGCGAACGTCTGAAACGACTTCTCGCACAAAGCGCGCGCGATTTTCGAGGCTGCCGCCATATTCATCGGTTCGATGATTGGTCACGCGCGAAAGAAAGTGCTGGAAAATGCCAAAACCATGCGCACCATAGAGGCAGATGAGATCAAACCCGGCCATTTTCGAACGCTTTGCTGCGTTCACAAACCAGCGGCGAAGATCCTTGATGTCTGTGCGGTCCAGCGCACGGGCTTGAACCGGATCATTCGTAAAGGTGCGGATGGGCATGGCGGAGACCGCCAGCGGCACTTCTTTGGTGTAAAGATTGGGACCATTGATGCCCGAGTACGCCAGTTGGATCCCTGCCAGCGCGCCATACTCCTTCATGCGCTCTGCCATCTTCGCGATCATTGGAATGTCGCGGTCGTCCCATAGTCGCAGCTCAATGAACGGTGTGATTTCCGAGCTGTGATGCATCTCGCATTGTTCGGTGAAAATCACACCCCAACCGCCCTGCGATTTGATTCCGCGCATTTCTGCGGCTGCCGAGGCGTCTCGGTATCCACCACCATTACAGTGCGGAACCTGATAGAACCGGTTCTTTGCCGTTACGGGGCCGATCGCCATCGGCTCGAACAAAATGTCATAACGCGGGTCGCGTCCCATCGATCAAGCTCCGCGGTCCGATACAGGGAACAAAGGATAACAAGTCATGCGTAAGCTTCACCTGCTTCCTTCAACTTGAAAAAGCATTCTGTTCGGAACTGCTAATTAGCCTGACCCTAATCAAACAATCATTAGGCACGAATTCAGCTTAACTGCTCATATGCTAGGCGTATGGTGGTAAAGACACGAGTTGAGCAGACGAAAGGAGCGGGTGTGCGGAGCCGAGAAATTCTGCGTGAGTTGATCGCTTTCCCGACCATCAGCGCGCATTCAAACCGCGCGCTGATTGATTATTGTGCTGCGCATCTCGAAAAGTGTGGTGCGGCCGTTGAGATCATCGCTGACGAGGAGCAAGGCAAGGCCAACCTTTACGCCACGCTTGGGCCTGCTGACCGGCCCGGCGTGCTTTTGTCTGGTCATACGGACGTTGTTCCTGTCGAGGGGCAGGACTGGACCAAACCGCCCTTTGAGCTGACTGAGGACGAGGGCAAGCTGTTCGGGCGTGGCACCTGTGACATGAAGGGTTTTGTCGCCTCTGTGCTGGGATGCGCCAGTCAAATCGACCCCAATACCCTGAAAACCCCGCTTCATATTGCACTGTCTTATGACGAGGAAATTGGATGCGTTGGTGTGCGTTCGATGCTGGACATGCTCAAGCCTGCCCCGATCAAGCCTTTGTTTTGTATCGTTGGGGAGCCAACGATGTTGCAGGTGGCAACGGGTCACAAGGGGAAACTGGCGGCGCGGGTCACGTGTCGAGGGGTTGAGGGCCATTCTGCGCTCGCACCTAAAGCACTCAACGCCATTTATTTGGCGACCGACATGGTGCAGGCGATCCGGTCGTTACAGGTTGAAATCGAAAATAGCGGTGTTTCGGACGCGGACTATGATGTTGCCTACACCACCTTGCACGTTGGCCGTATCCAAGGCGGTACAGCCCTGAATATCGTACCAAACACCTGCACCTTTCTGTTTGAAATCCGTAACCTTGCTGATGAAGCGTCTGAGGCTGTTTTCGCCCGGTTGCGGGCTGCTGCAGATGCGATTGTTGCCCGCTATCAGCCCTCTTTCCCTCAGGCGGGCATCGATATGGAAGTGACCAATCGCTATCCCGCGTTGGACACGGACCCGGCCTCTGAAGTGGTCAAGTTTGTCCAAGCACTGGCTCATCAGAACGCCACGATGAAGGTTGCCTTTGGTACCGAAGGCGGATTGTTCAGTGAGACTTTAGGCGTGCCAACGGTGGTGTGTGGGCCGGGTTCGATGGATCAAGGCCACAAGCCCGATGAGTTCCTGTCAATCGAACAGCTGCAACGCTGTGACGAGATGCTTGCGCGGTTGACCGCAGCGCTTCAGGACGGGCTTTGATCCTGCGGAGGAACGCCCGGTAGTTCACCACGATTGACGGCCCGCCGCACGTGGTCGCAAAAGGCCTGCACAATGCGCGACCGGTGGCCGGATTTCTTGGTAATCAGACCCAGCACCATTGGACGAATATTCCCAACCAGCGGCCTGAAAACCAGGGGTTTGCCATCTGGTGCCGTGGTGTTCTGAACTCGAATGTTGATCAACCCAAAGCCAAAACCGTTGGCGACCAGACTTCTGGCAAAGGACAAATCAGCCGTCCGCTCGCCGATGGTAGGCCGCAGCCCGGCCATCTGGAACATGGAAAGAAAGTAATCCCGGCTCAGCGGCATATCGAGCAGGACCATCGGCTCGTTGGCCAGATCCGCAATTGTCAGCTCATCTTTCTGTGTCAGGGCGTGGCCCTCGGGCAGCATGACGTAGGGCGGCAGGGAGACCAGCGGCGAGAATTCGAGATCCTTTGGGATTTCCAGATCATAGGACAGAGCAACATCGATTTCTGCCCGGCCAATCATTCGCAAAAGATCGATCTGATTGCCTTCACGTAACGTCACCGTGGCATCGGGGAAGGCCTGCTCGAAGGAACGGCCAACAGCAGCACTCAGGAGGGGCGCGACCGTGATGATCGTTCCAACTGAAATCGGGCCTCGGGCGGTTTGGGAAATGTCGCCGGCGAGGTCATTGAGAGCGCCTGCGCTCTCCAGAATGCGTCGCGCCTCGTCAAAGATCCTGCGCCCGCCCGGTGTGAGTGTAAGCCCTTGAGCGTGATGGCGAACAAAAAGCTGGATCCCGAACTCTTCTTCCAACTGGCTGATTGCTGCGGAAATGGAGGGCGAAGATACGTTGATACGCTGGGAGGCCAGAGCAATTGTTCCGGCATCACCAACGGCGACCATGTATTCCAGCTGTCGAAAGGTAAAACGAATGGGCATGGTTTCACGCTAGGCGCTGGAGCGGTTTCAGATCAAGCGTTGAACTTGATCCATGTTGTCTTTAGCGAGCTGTATTTATCCAAGGAGTGTAGGGACAAATCACGGCCATAACCCGATTGCTTGGTGCCGCCAAAGGGTGTCATCGGACTCAGCGCATCGACCGTGTTGACCGATACCGTTCCAACGTTCAATCGCCCAGCCACCCGGTGCGCCTGAGAAAGATCATCCGTCCAGACGGATGCCGCGAGCCCGTACACCGAGTCATTGGCCATGGCGAGGGCTTCTTCTTCAGTGTCAAAGGCGGTAACGGCGAGCACTGGCCCAAAGATCTCTTCGCGCGAAATCCTCATTTCGGGTGTAACTTCATCGAAGACAGTGGGCTGGACGAAGCAGCCTTTGCCTTCCACCGTTACCCGCTCGCCACCCACGACCAGATTGGCGTTGGCTTTACCATCTGCGATGTAGTCCATGACCGTTTGCGTCTGTTTTTCATCGACCATGGCCCCCATCTTCGAGGCCGGGTCCAAGGGATTGCCGGGCTGCATGCTTTGGGCGCGTTCAGCGATTTTGGCGACCAGTTCGTCCTTGATGCTGCGCTCGACCAAAAGACGCGAGTTGGCAGAACACACTTCACCTTGATTGAAGAAGATCCCAAAGGCGGCCATGTCCGCAGCGGCATCCAGATTTTTGCAATGGCTGAAGATGAGATTCGGGCTTTTGCCGCCGGTTTCGAGCCAGACCTGCTTCATGTTCGACTGCCCCGCGTATTGCTGGAACAACTTGCCCACGGCGGTGGAGCCGGTGAAGGCCAGGCAATCAACGTCCTCATGCAGGCCCAAAGCACGTCCCGCGGTTTCACCAAAACCCGGCACAACATTGAAGACGCCATCCGGTACACCTGCTTCGGCGGCAAGTTCGGCCAGTCTCAACGCGGATAACGGGGATTGCTCCGCAGGTTTGAGCACGACGGAATTCCCCATGGCCAAGGCAGCTGCAGCCTTCCACGTTGCCATGTCCAGCGGGAAGTTCCACGGCACTACAGCCCCGACAACGCCCAAAGGCTCCCGCGTGATCATGGCCAGGTTGCCGGGTCCGGTTGGGGCAACTTCGTCGTAAATCTTGTCGATTGCTTCGGCGTACCACTGGAAAAACAGCGCTGATCCCGGCACGTCAACGGTTGCTGCATCGGCAACCAGCTTGCCCATATCCATGCTGTCCAGCAGCGCCAGTTCGGTCAGGTTTTGCCGGATGAGATCGGCCAGCCGCAGGAGCACCGCTTTCCGATCCATTGGTGCCATCCGGGACCAAACGCCGCTTTCGAAGGCTTTTCGACCCGAAGCAACAGCACGGCGGATATCTTCTTCGTCACCCTCGGCGATGTTGGCCAAAACAGCGCCTGTTGCTGGATTGATGCTGGCGAAGGTTTTGCCTGATGCAGACGGAACAAACTGACCATCGATGAAAATCTGGTTTCGGAACGACAGACCCGCCGCAGCAGCGGTCCAATCTTTGAGGGTCATTTCAGACATGGGAATGCTCCAGTATCAGAGGTGACTATTCGTCTCCCGGCACGCCGTAAGACGGGGCCTCTCGGGGATCGAGGGCACGTTGGACGTAGGCGTCCAGTTGCGGCTTGTAGACATCCCAGGCTTGGGCGATGGCTTCAATCGGACAGTCTTCAGTCCAGTCGCATCGCAAGTCGGCAACCGGCCAGGGCACTTCGCGGCAAATTTGCATACCGGCGGAATGCACGGGCCCCGCTTCGCCCCCGGCTGCCAGGCCTGCACGCATGGCGGCGATCAGCCGGTCGCCGATGTGTCCCTTGGACGAGGCAAAGCCGTCGACAATCGCTGCCGGAATATCGTCGTTGGCGAGCAAGTTGCCCGCCGAAATGACGTTTGGTCCCGCCGCATCTGTCCAGATCCCAAGCGAATTCGGACCAGAATGGATGGCGGTGTTGCCGTGTTTATCGATGGCGAGCACCTGCCTGTATTCGATAAAACGCCCCTGATCCCGAACGCCTGCGACAGCTTCTGCTGCGGTCATTCCGCCCTGCATCAGGTCCAGCGCAAAAGGTCCAAGCGTTGGGTCTGTGATATTCTGACTTGCCACGGCACCGACCCCCGCACGGGTGTAAGCGCAGCGCGCAGCAACAGCTGGAGACGACGATGAGATGGCCAGCCCGAACATGCCGGTTTCTTCACAGCGGGCTACAAGGGAAAATGTCATTCTGGAATCACCGCCGTACCATCGATTTCAACCAACCATTCCGGCCGCGCCAGCGCCTGCACGACCAGCCCGGTTGAGACGGGAAAGACGCCTTTGATGTACTCCCCCATCGTGCGGTAAACCGCCTCGCGATGGCGTATGTCCGTGGTATAGACCACGACCTTGACCAAATGTTCCATGTCCCCGCCTGCTTCTTGCAGCAACTGACGGATGTTTTGCATGACCTTGTGGGTCTGCTCGACCGGATCGTGACTGTCGATGTTCTTGGCGTCATCCAGGTTCTGTGGGCATTGGCCGCGCAGATAGACCGTTTTGCCGCCCCGCGTGATCACCGCGTGGCAGAGATCGTTGTCGAGGTTCTGCTCGGGGTAAGTATCAGCGGTGTTGAACTTGCGAATGCGCTCGTGAACCATGGCGGTGTCTTTTCCTTGTTCAGCCAATCTCGCGCTGTTTTATGTCGTCGTGATAGGCGCGATAGGCTCTTTGAATGCCGATTTGATCCGCCAGATACTTGGCGTCGTGCCAGACCCCCCAAATGAAGGCAGAGCCCCGACGCGACTGCCACGGCAGACCGAGAAAATATAACCCTACTTCTGCGGTGACACCACGCTGATGCACGGGGCGACCTTGCGCGTCGAATACGTCTGCGTCGATCCAGCTATAGTCGACGCCGAAACCGGTGGCCCAGATGATGGTTCCAATCCCGGCATCGGCCAAATCCAGCTCGCGCAGGGGTTCTCGCATACAGGCTGGTTCGTTGATCAGCTCATGCGCTTCTGGCTCAAGCGGTAAATCGAGGCCGTGGCGCTCAGCATAGTCGTCGGCTTCGCGCAGGACAGAGAGGTAGTTGGCATCGCCGCGCGTAACGTTGTCGACGACATCGTCTGAAAACAGCAGGCGGCCTTCCTCATACCCATCCGCCCGACCTGTCAGCACAATGCCTCGTTCGGCAAAACGTCGGAAGTCGATGGTCTTGCCACCATAGGCACCACTGACCGAGATCGTGACGTGTTCCGTTCCCGGTTCCTTGGCTGCTGCGTCCCATTTTCCAAGAACACCAAGCCACCAGCAGTAGTCACGCCCCCGGTAGGCACGAGGCGGACGATCATGCGGACCAACGGAAAGATAAACCTGCCTCCCTGCGCGGTGGAGCTCATCGGCAATTTGAGCGCCTGACGAACCGGCACCGACGACCATGACTGCGCCTGCTGGCAAGGATTCAGGATTACGATAGCCGGTGGAGTGAATTTGCTTGATCCCCGTGGTCTTGGGGACCAACTCCGGGATTAAAGGCCGCTGAAACGGGCCTGTGGCCGCAACGACGTTTTCGGTCAGGATTTGCCCCGCCGACGTGGTGACGAGAAACCCCATCTCCCCTTGGCGCCGGCTGATCTTCAGCACTTCAACACCGCAGTGCACGGGTGCGGCGATTTCCTCGGCAAAATCTTCAAAGTACTGCACGACTTCGTGTTTTGTCGGAAAGTCGTCAGGGCCACAAGTTTCGAATTCCTTGCTAGGGAAACGATCATGCCAGGCCGGTCCATTGGCAACCAGCGAGTCCCATCGTTCGCTGCGCCAGCGCTCAGCAATCCGATGGCGCTCCAGCACGACGTGATCGACGTGACTGGCTGTTAGGTGTTCGCTCATGGCCAAGCCTGCCTGACCACCGCCCACAACAACCGTATTCACTCTTTCTGGTAACATAGGAGCAAGTTCCCTGTGTCGCTCACACCCCTCCGGGTTGCGAAGATGTTGCAGGGAGGAAGGTGCCAAAATCCGTCATTAGATAAAGCAAATGATGGCGTATCGCTGATTTGGTTTACCCTAATCAGGGTGCAGCCTGACCTTTGCGACCCTGAAAAGCGATTTTTAACTCAGCGGTCAAAGACCAACCATTTCATGACGGAAAAATTGAGAGAGATGGTTATCGCCGACGCCGCAACCTGCGACGGCCAGATCGGGAGATCAAGAAGACCGGTAAACAAAAACATGCAGCTTGAATTGATGACAAAACCAAAGGCAACGGCACCGTAAAACCGAGCAATGGTTGAGGCGTGCCTGTGCTGGCTTCTGAATGAGAAAAAGTAGTTAAGCGTGTAGTTGATGACCGAACCAAAGAGGTACCCAAGCGCTGAGGCCAAAGTGGGGTAGAGGTCAAAATTGGAGAGCAAAGCAGCAAAGACAAGGTACTGACCAGCGATCGAAGCCAAAGCGACGAGAACGTATTTGAAAAATTGAAAACCGGTGTTTTCCGCCACTGTCCGTCTCGCCTTTTTTCACTTCTGATGCTCATGTCCACTGCTACGGTACACCCATGATAGCAACCAATAAATCTGGTTTAAGGCTTTTGGGGCCAATCATTATGGACCGGGCGGATGTCTTTGGAATCGTTGCTTCACTCTCCGCAGCATTGACCTTAGCGGGACAACGGGTCCTAGAGGAAACGCTGAAGTTCGGCCTGACTGCTGTATAGGGACGCCTCGACGTGCTTGATGAACTCTTCCTCAAGTGGCGTTGGGCTTTTGTGCTGGTGATAGAGCAGGCCAAAAGGGATCTGCGGCAGATTTCCCTTGAACCTGAGCACCCGCACCGTGCCGTTGCTGATCAATGGCAGAATGGCCAGAGGCGGCAAAACAGACAGCCAGTCGGTCGATTTGATCAGTTCCAGTAACGCGCTTGCCGAGTTGCAGTTCAAGGCATCTTTCATGCTGGTTACACCAAAACCGGTTAGCGATGCCTCCATCGTACGAAACAGAACGCTCTGACGCGAATGCGTGATCCATCGTGCCTCTTGCAGATCCTTGCGATCCACAGACGCTTTGGCCAACAGCGGATGGTCCTGTCGACAGATCACGGCATGCTCAAGGGAGACAAGCGCCCGTCTGGAAATGAGCGGTGTTTCATCATCCAGTTGGATGGGACCGAAAGCCATATCAATGGCGCGGGTCTTGACCATGTCATAGAGCTCACGCTGATAGCCGGTTTGGATGTCAAAATTCGACTTGGGTCGCAGCTTCCAGAACGAGGTGATCATTTCCGAAAGCGCGAACTCGCAAAAGAAGGATGGAGCGGCAACCCGGATCAGTCCGGTTTCCGCATTCTGCACTTCTCGCGTGACCTGGTCCGCGCTGTGCAGCAGGGCTTCGATTGAACTGCCAAGGTTGGCCAGCTCTTGCCCCAGCTGAGTCGGCGTGACGGGCCGTCTTCGGCGTTCCAGCAAAGGTAAACCCGCCCTCAGCTCAAGATTCTTCACCATGCTGCTTAGAGCAGGCTGCGTGGTTCCAAGCCTCTCAGCTGCGAGAGAGAAGCTCTCTGCCTCGATGATCCGAGCAAATTGAACCAGATGTCGTGGATCGTAATTCATATAAAAATCTTATGAAACCATTCGCATTCATTATTTGAAAGTATATTTAGCGGCATTTAGCCTCCGTCTTCAATGCCCTGTAACGAAGGGTGGGGGGCTGATGGCTTCAATGTCAGGTCATCCAACACTTCGACTGGGCAAAACAGGGACTCAGCAGGGGGAGTTGACGTCTCCTCCATGTTGGCTCGCAATCAGGGTCTGGGTTCAGAGGTACGCGAGACCCTCTTGACCCGGCATCTGAAGCCGGGACGAAACTTGTCCATCCTTCGTCCCGGCGAACCAACCTATTGTGACGTTAAAGGCGCGATCATCTGTGAAGCCCAAAAATATTCTATTCATCATGTATGATCAGCTTCGCTACGATTACCTGAGCTATGCTGGACACAAGACCCTAGCGACACCCAACTTCGACCGCGTTGCCGCGCGAGGGGTGAACTTCACCAACGCCTACGTCCAGTCACCCGTCTGTGGTGCCAGTCGAATGAGCACCTACACGGGCCGTTACGTTTCCAGCCATGGTGCCTCGTGGAACAAGTATCCCATTCGCGTGGGTGAAGTGACGCTGGGTGATCATCTGCGTGAAGCCGGAATGGACTGCTGGCTACTGGGCAAAACCCACATGGAAGCCGACGCCGAGGGAATGGCGCGGCTGGGCATCGATCCGGGCAGCATCATTGGCGTTCGGCAGTCCGAGTGTGGCTTTGATCCCTGGGTTCGCGACGACGGACTTCACGGCATGGCCTATGAAGGCGAGTACGGGGAGAATGACGGGGCTTACAATACCTATCTGAAGAACAAGGGCTACGACACGGAAAACCCTTGGGCGATCTACGCAAATGGGTCCATCGAAGACGGCCAACTGGCGTCGGGGTGGTTCATTGAAAATGCCGATAAGCCGGCGAATATTGCTGAACAGGATAGCGAAACCCCTTGGCTTACCCGTGAAGCCATCCGATTTGTCGATGAAGTAGAAGGGCCATGGTGCGCGCACCTATCCTACATCAAACCACACTGGCCCTATATCGTCCCGGCGCCGTACCACAACATGTACACCGAAGCCGACATTCAGCCGTTGATCCGCGAAGCGCGGGAGCGGGAAGACGCGCACCCGGTTTACAAGGCGTTCTTTTCCAATCCCATCGCCGAGACTTTCCGCGACGACGGTGCGCGCAACAAGGCGATCATCGCCTACATGGGGCTGATCAAGCAGTGTGACGATCAACTCGGTGTTCTGCTGGATCATCTGGAAGAGACAGGGAAGGCCGAGGACACCATCCTCGTGCTGACCTCGGATCACGGCGACTATCTGGGCGATCATTGGCTGGGGGAAAAGGATCTGTTCCACGAGCCGTCGGTGAAAGTGCCGCTTTTGTTCAGCCATCCCGATCCCGGCTACGACCATACGCGTGGGACTGAATGCGATGCATTGGTCGAGCAGATTGACCTTGCACCAACGTTCATCGAACTGGCGGGTGGAACCGTTAAAACGAACCTGATCGAAGGACGGTCACTGCTGCCGCTGCTGCGTGGAGAAAAGCCAGAGGACTGGCGGGATTACGTCATCAGCGAGTACGATTTCTCTATCTTTCCCATGTGCGAGGCGCTGGGGCTGGAAAGTCACGAAGCGCGGCTGTTCATGGTCTATGACGGACGGTTCAAGATGATGCATTCTGCGGGCGGGCATCGTCCCATGCTGTTCGACCTGCACAGCGACCCTGATGAATTTGACGATCTAGGCGCTGATCCGGCGCAGGCTCCCGTTTTGGATAAGCTCTATGGGCATCTCCACGAATGGGCTTTGCGCATGTCTCAGCGGGTGACCATGTCGGAGGAGAAGTTGGCGATCAAACGCGGTTCACCGCAGCGCGAAGGCATTCTGGTCGGGGTTCACCACGCGGAGGATTTGGCCGAGAAATTCACCTATCGCTACCTTGGCCCCGCGCGGCAAGTTCACTTCGAAAACGAAGAGGACCGCGTGCGATATGCCGGGGGTAAACCCAAGGATCAGCTTGATGACACGCTCTGATCCCATGCAACAGACCCTCTACAAGCGTATTCTGAAAACAGGCCTCACAGGACACAATCCAGCCAAGGCGGAGCAGGGCTATGTCCTGTTTTCGCCCATGAACGATCTCAACCAGACCCTGTTGATCAACATGGCGGGCGAGACGGTCCATGTCTGGCAACACGATACCAATGTTGGAATTTACGGAAGGCTGACGGAGCAGGGCAATCTGTATCTGGGCGCAAAGATCATGACCAACATGGATTTGTTTCAGATTTGGCCAGCGTTCAAAGGCGGAGAAATTCGGGAAATCAGCCCGTCGGGTGAGGTGCTCTGGCGGCATGTCGATCCGGGCCATCATCACGATCAGCGCCCCATGGCCCATGGCGGATGCCTTTACATGTCACTGGAAGAAGTGCCCGAAGATATGGTGGCACAGGTACAGGGTGGGCATCCTCCCCCCGACGGCAAGACAAAGATGTACGCCGATGTCCTTGTTGAAATAAACGCGCAAGGGGAGCGCATTTGGGAGTGGCGCGCGATTGAACATTTGTCGCTCGCCGATGATGACATCGAATTGAGTGAGCCACGCTGGGAATGGTCGCACGGGAATACCATTGCGCCCATCGATGATGAACGGGTGCTGGTGTCCTTCCGTGCGATCCACACCATCGGGATCATTGAAAAGGCGACCGGCAAATGGCTCTGGAAGTACCGCGATCCCCGAATGGGCGGACAACACGACCCCCAGTGGCTGCCCAACGGCAACGTGCTGGTCTACGACAACGGGACACAGCGCCGGCACATGGGGGTTTTCCCGCATTCTCGCGTGTTTGAGATCAACCCGACGACCAATGAGGTTGTCTGGCAATACACCGATGCTTTTCCCTTTGCCTTTTACAGCCCGCAAGTCTCCGGCGCGCAGCGTCTGCCCGGTGGCAATACGCTGATCTGCGAGGGACTGCGAGGACGGATATTTCAGGTAACGCCAGAGGGCGAAGTCGTCTGGGAATACGTGAACCCGCACTTCGACAAAAACATCTTCGGCTTTGATTCCAACATGGTCTTCCGGGCGCTGTTCTACACGTCTGACGAAGTCCCTTTTGTGTAAGCGGAGTTTGCAGTGACCACGCCTTTCTTTTCCACGCGCAATCGTCCGTTTCATCTTGGGCCTTTTCCTGCTGAGCGGCTAAAGCGGAAAAGCGGACCTGTTCGCTTGAGCCATATCCCGGCACCGCAACCGGTCGAGTTTCAGACAGCGGACTCACCGCTGGTTGGGGCGATTTCAGAGTATCAAGCCATGCTGGATGCCATTCGGGATGGCTTGATCAATCGGCAGGTTGCTTCCTGTCCGTCTGATCCGGATGAACGGGCGCGGCATCTTCGATCCTTTGCTTATTTTCAAGATGCTCCTATGGCCGGGATCTGCGCTTTTGATGCTTCCATGTTGCTGTCTGAACCGGTGCGGAATCCTGATATTGACCGCTTGGCGGAGGACTTGAAAACCAAGCAGACAAAGACGCTTGCAGCCGGCATCGACGTCATCATGGCGGACCTGAAGGAGAGCATGGCCGCGCCGCCGAGAACGATAGACGCGCATACTCACGCGCTGGTGCTGCTCTATGACTTCAAGCGAGATCCAGTGCCAGAGGAGCCGGGCTATGAATGGATTGCGGGCGCGCAGGCTCAGCGTGCGAGCTTGCTTGCGTCTGAGACGGCGGTGATTATTGCCGGGTACCTGCGTACTCTGGGTTTTGACGCGAAGGCTCATACTGGCTCAACCACCGATATAAATCTGGGGCAGGCGGCGGTCGCTGCCGGGCTTGCCACACTGGAAGACGGTCGGCTGACAAACCCCTTTGTTGGGGAACGCTTTGGTCTGGCAGCCGTCACGACAACTTTCGAGATGACGCCCGATCACCCCTTGGCTCAGCAGGAAGATCAGCCTGATTCGCTTTGGAACCGTTTGCAGTGGCAGGTCGGTTTGGGCTCACAGAAGAATGCCTTGACGCTGGATCCGTATGCGGATCGCAACTATGCCGATGGAGCTCATCCCTTTGAGTCCCTGCGCCGCGTCGACAAGCCGACTACGCTGATCGACGAGCAACGTATTCCGCGGGTGCCAAAGCGCGCGGATATGTTCGCGCGCTCTCAGTTTGGTGACATGGGCAAGGCCAATCAGCAGGCCGCAACAGGCGGTTATTTCGCCCAAAAAGCCCCGATTAGCCGCGCGATCCGGCGTCCGCTTGGCGCCTTTGTGTTGCTGCAGGACGGGCCTATGGCCGAAACCGTCCATCCCCTCACAACCGAAGCCGAAAAGAACGCTGCCGGGATCAAGGCCGTTAGCTATTTCCTTGGCGTCGATGCCATTGGTCTGAGTCGATGCCCGGATTGGGCCTGGTACAGCCACGATGCCACGGGCGAGCCCATCCATCCCACGCACCCCAATGCAATCAGCATGATCATCGATCAAGGCTTTGAATCGACCGAGGGGTCGTCCGGGGATGATTGGATTTCCGTCACCCAATCCATGCGCGCCTACCTGCGGTTTTCACTGTTGGGCGGTGTGGTTGGAAAGCTGATCCGCGACATGGGTTACAGCGCGCGCGTCCACACCAATCTCGATGGCGAGGTGCTTCAGCCGCCTTTGCTGCTTCTCTCTGGCCTGGGGGAAGTCAGTCGCATTGGGGAAGTGATCGTCAATCCCTTCCTGGGTCCGCGCCTCAAGTCTGGCGTTATCACGACCGACATGCCCTTGACCCACGACAAACCCATTGATTTCGGCATGCAGAACTTCTGCGAAAGCTGCAACAAATGCGCGCGCGAATGCCCAAGCGGGGCCATTACCTCTGGCCCTAAACTGATGTTCAATGGCTATGAAATCTGGAAGTCCGACAGCCAGAAATGCACCACCTACCGCCTGACGCAAAAGGGTGGGTCCATGTGTGGGCGGTGCATGAAAACCTGTCCCTGGAATGTTGAAGGTCTGCAACATCAGCGCCCCCTGCGCTGGATCGCGACCAACGTGCCAGCGATGGCGGGCGTTCTGGCCAAGGCGGACGACCTGTTTGGCAATGGCACGATAAACCCGCAAAAGCGCTGGTGGTGGGATATGCGCGTGAATGAAGCGGGACGTTTTGAGATGATTGACCCGGTTGCCGAGCCTCCCAATCAGCGGGAACTGCAGACATCGCTGGACCTGAAATATGAGGATCAGACGCTGGCGGTTTACCCCGCCCATCTCGCACCTCACCCTTGGCCCTTTCCTTTCCCAATGGACCGTGAAAAAGGCATCGAAGCCTACCAGGCGATGATCACGGCAGAGGAGTATCAGCGTCGGTTGGATGCCGGCGCGACTGATGGTTTGACGCCTGTTTACAAGACCGAGGGCGAAGCGCCGGTCTTGCGGGTCGAGATCAGCAAGGCAGAGACCATGGGCGACCTCACGACCAAGTACGAGCTGCGCTCCCTTGATGGCGCGCCTTTGCCAGAGTGGACTGCGGGCGCGCATATCGACGTTGTGATTGCGCCAGAGTTCTTTCGGCAATACTCGCTTTCAGGCGATCCGACTGACCGATCTGTTTATCAAATCGGCGTCCAGCGGGAAGATCAGGGCAAAGGTGGCTCCAAGCTGTTGCATCGCATTTTTGCTCAGGGCCGGAAAATCTTCATTTCCAAACCGATCAATCATTTCCCCTTGGCGGCGGATGGCGACACGCACATTCTGTTGGGCGGGGGTATCGGTGTCACACCCATGATTGCCTTTGCTCACGAATGCCATGCCAAGGGGTGGGACTTCGAGCTTCACTATTCCGCTTCAACGCGGGAGCAGGCAGGCTTTCTGAATGATCTGGGGCAGTTTCCATGGTCTGACCGTGTGCATCTCCATATTTCAGACGAAGGCACACGAGCCGATCTTGATGAGATCCTCAGCGATTACCAGCACGGCAAGCATGTTTATGCTTGTGGTCCCGATGCCTATATTCAGGGCGTTCTCGGCGCGGCGGAAACAGCCGGATACCCAGAAGAAGCGGTCCACTTTGAGTACTTCTCGGTTCCCGAAGCGCCAGACTACGAGAACCATGATTTCACGTTAAAGCTCGCCCGATCCGGACGGGAGTTTCTGATCCCTGCGGATCGTACGGCAACAGACGTTTTGACAGAAGCTGGCGTGGCTATCGACGTGAAGTGCTCGGATGGTATTTGCGGTGTTTGCCGCTGTGACGTTGTTTCAGGCGAAGTCGAGCACCGGGATTTCGTTTTGTCCAAGAGCCAGCGAGAAACATCGCTGATCCTGTGCCAAAGCCGCGCTGCAAAGCCCGATGGCATGCTGGAAATCGATCTATAAGGGATAGGGTTTGGCGTCTTTGGTCAGCCGGAGTGAATTAAGTCCGTCTGGCCGTCCGACCCGAACCGGTTTTCAGGTTTTCATCGGCAGGCGATGCAAGGGCTTTTCCCGCGCACGTTGCACCGATCTTTGTGCTTTAAGCATGAGATTGATGAGGTCAAAGCAACCTCTCTGACCATCAATAACCTAAGGGCCTTTCAGCCCCGCAGAAAGCTCATTGGCACCAATTTTTGGGATCGACTAAAGACGGCCATCCTCCTCCAATCAGGCATAAAATCCATGATGATCGTCCCTTTGCTTGTGGCCAGTGGCACCCTGCTTTTTGCGGGTGGCATCCATAGCTTGTTACTGCCAATCGTCGGCAGCTCGGAAGGTTTAGACAGTCTTGCGATGGGCGCAATCGGTGCCGCGTGGGCGGTGGGTTACGTGCTGGGTTGCTTGATGGTGCCGCGCTTGGTGGAATCGGTAGGGCACATCCGGTCTTTCAGCATCATGGCGGCGATTGCCGGCGTTTCCGTCCTTCTTGCCAGTCTGTACGTCCACCCCGTGACATGGATGCTGCTGCGGGTATGCTCCGGCATCGCCTTTGCGGGCGGGGCCATGATCATTGAAGGCTGGCTGACCGACACGACCCAGCCTGAACGCCGTGGGCAGGTGTTTGGGATTTATACCATGGTCAATCTGACTGCGAGTACGCTGGGTCAGCTCTCGCTGTCCCTCGCGCCTGAGCATGTGTTGTCCTATTTCACGTTTGCGGCTGTGTTCTACTGTCTCGCGCTGATCCCGGTTTCCGGGGCTCGGATCGCTTCGCCGACGCCTCTGGTCCAAGCCAAACTCGAGGTTCGTGAAGCCTTCCGCAACTCTCCTGTGGCATTGGTCTGCGTCCTCCTGCTGGGAGCGTCCAACGGTGCTTTTGTTGCACTGGGGCCTGTGTTCGCTGAGGCGCAAGCATTCAACCTGTTCGAAATCTCGCTCTTTGTGTCTTTGCCAGTCTTTGTCGGGGCTCTCGCACAGTTTCCGGTCGGACAGCTCTCTGATCGATTTGATCGCCGCTTGCTCATCGTTGGGCTTGCGGCGCTGGCGGGGCTGATCGATATCGCGTTTCTTGTCCTGCAGCCCTCAGGCGCATGGTCAGCGATCATGCTGATCAGCCTTGCCGGGTTTGGGCTGTTTTCGCTTTATCCGGTGATCCTCGCTCACGCCAATGACCATGCGCGACCTGGACAGAGCTTGACGATCAGCGCGACGTTGCTGCTGGTTTATGGCCTTGGCTCGGTGGTAGGGCCGATTTTGGCTGGTGTGCTTATGAACTTGAATTCGGCTTTCGGCCTATTTGTGCTCAGCTTGGTTGCGCACATGCTCATGATCGTCTTCACGCTATACCGCATGACCCGTCGCGACGGTGTGATCGATGAATCCAAAGCGAACTTCGTTGCTGTCGGTGCTGGACGGATCCTGACCCCGCAAACCGTCGCCGTCGTCAGCGAAGAAGCTGAACGTCAAGAAATGGCCTAGGTGATCTCGCTGCGGTGATGGTGTATAGGGGGGTATGGGCTAGAGCGGACATGATCCGAACCGGTGAATTCCAGACGCCTGAGTCATCGGAAGTCAAATAGGGATGAAGGAGCCGAAGCGTGGGGGCGATTAAGTTCATCGCAGCTCTGCTGATTGGCGGTTGTTCGATGGTCGTCATGACCTTGGTTCTGGCTGAAATTGTCAATCAGTTCAGATTTACGGACGAATGGATCTCGGCCAAATGGGTTATGGTTCCGCTCGTTTCGCTGGTGATCACCATGGTCATTGGCTTCAGGCTCCCAAATGCACCATGGCGACTGGGGTTTCTTTTGGGCCCGATTGTACCAATCGTGGCTTTTGGCATTTTTGTGATGTGGCTAGACAGCATTTACAACTAGGTGATGAGCCAATTCGCGTCTGTTTGCGCGCAGCCACCAGCACCCCAAACCAGTCCCCGCCAGGGTTCCATAACCTACATTCCGACTGAAAGAACGTGCAGCTTGCCGTTAGAGATGGCGACACCCGGGTCTGCCATCCGGTTGCGCTGGACGCGTTCCCACCGCTTGAAGTCTTTGGTTTTCAGCGTGAAGCCGGTGCCAAAGAAGTACACCGCACCCCTATGCTCAACCATATTCCCCAACCAAGCACCGCCGGACATGAACAGATCGTCTTGCCGCTCAAAGGTCAGCCCGTCTTCCGATGTTGCGTAGTACCCTTCGCCCATCTTGTCGTGATTGGGTGAAATCAGGTGCCATTTTCCGTCAAAGAAAATGACAGCGCAGTCGTTGATCCGTCGGTCGTCCAGTTTGAGCCGATGACCGGGCTCAATAGCGAAATTGACACCATCTTCGCTAAAGGCTGAGCCGAGGGTCATCTTGTTCGACGGACCGGCTCGGCGGGACTCATTCTGTGTAAAGTACAGCCGGTAGCCACCTTGCGGCAGGGCTACGACGGTTGGGTCAAAGGGGTAGGTGTGCGCCCGACGTCGATCAAAATCGATGTTGATGATTTGCGGGGATGACCAGCGCCCATTTTCGAGAGTGCTGAAGCCAATATGGTCAAAATACTGGATTGTGTCGTCCTTGGTCGGCGCCCACTGGAAGTAAGCGCGCAAAACACCGTCCATATCGATCAGCGCGGGAACGCCAGCCTGATCTATGACCATCTTTCGGTTTCGATCCGTTACCGGCAGGTCACCCTGCGCCTTGCCTGTGATGTATTGCAGGTTGGTTTTCCAAGGGCCGTTGGCTGAAAGGTTGCGCGGGTAAATATGATCGCTCAGCGCGAGGTGCGGAACCGTGCCCGCTGCGGCTAGAACCAGTGCGATACCGAGCTTGATTAATCCCGTCATGCTCTGTCACTCCCCTTGTTTCATTTCACACGCAAAAATCCGGATGGGGTTCTCAGGCGGTGATTGATCGTATTTTGCTGCCCAAGGGTTTGTTCAATGAAACACCCCTTCCTTGCCGCCTGAATAAGCGCAACCTGCCGATCCAGATCATTCGGACTTTCAAGAAAGACATCGATCTCGAAAGACTGCGGGTGGGTTTCATAGATCCGGTCTTTCGGGACCCAGCCCCATTTAACCGTGGTTTCAACCCGCAAGTCGTCGATGGTGACATCCATCCGCCGCGCAAAAGCGCGCAGTTGCGTCATGATACAGCCAGTCATGCCCCCGACAAAAAGGGCCAGTGGCGGCGGAGCCGTTGCGTCGCCGCCGTGAAAGGGCCCTTCGTCCGTTGCCAGCGTGAAATGCTCCTCCATGGGCTCGACCATGCGCACGTCCAGATCATTGCGCATTTTGCCCGTGGCTTGTCCGGAGCATTTGAAGGTAACCGTCAGCGGGTGGTCTGGTTGCTGGGTTGTCATCAGAAGTTAACCTGATCCGCACCTTTGAGGTTCAGGATCTGCCGCGCCTCATCGGGTGAGGCGATTTCGTTACCCTGTTCCTCGAGAATACGTCGGATCTTTGCGACCTGTTCCGCATTGGACTGAGCCATCTGGCCCCGTGCGATATAGAGGGAGTCTTCCAGACCGACGCGGACATGTCCGCCCATTTGGGCGGCAACGGATGCCAGACGCATCTGCTGAGCCCCTGCGCCAATAACCGACCATTGAAAGTCTTTGCCAAAGAGCTTGTCGGCGGTTTGCTTCATAAACATGAGATTATCGAGTTCTGCGGAAATACCACCCAGAATACCCATCACAAACTGCAGGAAAATCGGCGCTTTGAACAATCCCTGATCCATGCAGAATTTCAGGTTATAGAGATGCCCGACGTCGTAGCATTCGTGCTCGAACTTCACCCGGTGGTCGTCCCCGCCCAGCTGCTCGGAAATCATGCGAATGTCGCCAAAGGTGTTGCGGAAAATGTTGTTTTCCGAGCTGCGGATGTAGCCCTCTTCCCAGTCTTCCTTCCACGTCTCATAGCGATCGGCCAGGGGGTGCAGTGCGAAGTTCATCGACCCCATATTGAGGCTGCACATCTCTGGGCTAAAGGTCAGGGCGGCCGGGATCCGTTCGGCTACGGTCATAACCGGGTTTCCGCCTGTTGAGATATTCACGACGGCATCTGTGGCCTGCTTGATGCGGGAGAGGAACAGTTCGAAGTGCGCAGGGTCCACCGACGGCGCGCCGTTTGCCGGGTTGCGGGCGTGGAGATGAATGACCGCTGCCCCAGCCTCAGCCGCGGCGATAGCTTGCTCGGCAATCGTATCAGGATGAACCGGCAAATGCTCTGACATGGTGGGGGTGTGGACCGCGCCTGTGATGGCGCATGTGATGATGGTCTTTGGCATGGATCACTCCTCGATTATGGCGACCGCGCGCGTGAAACCGGCTGAGGCCGCTTTGATCTTGAAAGGGAAGCAGGAAACGGTGAAGCCGGCGCTGGGCAAGGCTTCGAGATTGCTCAGTTTTTCAATATGGCAGTAACCGATATCCATGCTGGCGCGGTGACCTTCCCAGATCAGTCCGGCGTCGCCGGTCTCTGCGTATCGCTTGGCGGTTACTGAGAATGGTGCGTCCCAGCTCCACGCATCGGTCCCGGTGAGTCGCACGCCTTGTTCCAGCAGGTGCAAGGTCGCGTCCCGCCCCATGCCGCAGCCTTTGAGCACATAGTCAGGTTGGCCATAGTGCGCAGCGGCAGAAGTGTTCACCAAAACGATGTCGAGCGGTGAAAGGCTGTGACCAATGCGTTCAAGCTCAGCATCAATATCGTCCGGGGTCACGAGATACCCGTCTTCGAAGTGTCTGAAATCCAGTTTGACCCCTGGGGCAAAACACCACTCCAAAGGGACTTCATCGATGGTGATCGCCCGCTCACCCCCGTTCATGGTCGAGTGGTGGTGATAGGGGGCATCCAGGTGCGTCCCATTGTGGGTGTAGATGCTCAGCTTCTCAATCGCCCAGCCTTCGCCCATGGGCAGGTCCTCACGCTTCAGGCCGGGAAAGAAGGACATGACCTGCTCAGCCGTATCACTGTGGGCCATGTACTCGATTTCCGGCAGCATGATCGGGGGATCAGACTGGATGTCTGCTTCTAAAGCGACGGAGAGATCTACAAATCTACGAGGCATTTTAACTCCTACCGTCCCAGGAAGACGGTTGCGATTGAGGGGAAGGCAATGACGGCAAAGAGGCACACCAGCATCATCACGGCAAAGGGTGCTGCGCCGACAAAAATGTCAGACAGTTTGATCGCAGGGTCATTCAGCGTGGATTTGATGACGTAGACTGATATCCCAAAGGGCGGCGTGAGCAGACCGACTTCGACAGCGATGACGGTGATGATGCCAAACCAAACCAGATCAACGCCCATGGGCTGCAAGATTGGCAGCATGAGAGGGACGAGGATCAGCATGATCGAAGATGAGTCCAAAATCATTCCGAACAGAATCACGACCAGCACGTACAGGCAGATCAACCCGATCAGGCCAATATCAACACTGGTGACAAACTCACCAAAGGTGTTCGGCAGGCCGGAAAACGCGAGCATCCGGGAGTACATTTGCGCTGCAATGATGAGGAAACAAACCGAAGCTGTGACCAGTCCGGTTTCCACCAGCACGCGCCAAAGCCCAGAGAAGGTCAGCGTTCGCTTAGCAAAACCAATGATGAGCGCTGCGACGGTTCCAACCGCGCCAGCTTCTACCGGCGTGAAGACACCCGCATAGATCCCGCCGAGAACCAGGATGATCAGGCCGGTGATGGGGAGGCCCTTGGCCAGCAGAGCAGCGCTGGAGAGCGTTGATTTGTCTTGGCTCAGGTTCTTGCCAACAAACCCCGGTGCAAAGTGTGCAAGGATCAGGGTTCCGATCCCGAATAAAACGGCAAGCAGAAGGCCCGGACCGATGCCTGCAACAAACAGATCGCCAATGCTTTGTTCGGTAAGAAGCCCATACAGGATCAGGAGCAGCGAGGGCGGGATCAGCATTCCCAATACTGAGGATCCAGCGACCAAACCAACAGAAAACCGGGGGGTATAGCCATGCCGCCGTAGCTCGGGCACAGCAATTTTGGTGAATACGGCGGCTGAAGCGATGGAGATACCCGTGATGGCCGCAAAGATGGTGTTGGCGGCAATTGTGCCCAGACCCAGCCCGCCTTTGATCCGTCGGAACATGGTATTCGCGACCGCGAAGGCATCACGCCCCATTCCGCTTTCTGCGACGATGAAGCCCATCAGGACGTAGAGCGGTACAACACCGAAGAAGTACGATGATATGGCGTCATTGGCGGCGAGGCCGAGCATCTTGGATGCCAGAATAGGGGAGCCCTTGATGGCCCAAACCCCCACAAAAGAACAGGCGATCAGGGCAATCGGCACGTAGAGGCCAAAGAGGACAAGAACGCCCATCGCGGCAAGGGCCAGCATGCCAATCTCAAACGGACTCATCGCGTCCCTCCCACCGCCGGATGATCCGCGCGATAAACTGCAATGCCAGGAGTGCTGTGCCCAAAGCCAACATGGCTTTGACGGGCCAAGTCGGTGCTGTGAAATCCCCCACGGCCCCCACAAAGTCGTTCCGCACCCAGGAACGGACCAGTATGGGCCAGTGGGCGTAAAGGATGGCGGCCAGAACCGTGAGACCGATCAGATCAAAGGCGGTTTCGAGGCACTTTGTCAGCATCTTTGAACGCTTGCGCAGCACCTCAATCAGCCCGTCGCTGCGGGTAAACCGTCCAGCGCGCAAGGCTTGGGGCGCTTGAAGAAAAACAATGGCGACGATGGAGAGTGACACCATCTCCGGCACTCCGGAAATCGGCTGCCCCAGCAGATTGCGTCCAGCGACGTCAGCAGCAATCAGAGCGACAAGCGCAAGGATCAGCAGCGACCCTGAGATGTTCGCCAGCGCTGTGATGATATCAAGAATTCTGAGGAAGAAACCGGACGCGCTTGGCGTCCGGTTTTTTGGATTGGAGGTCACTCGCTGTCCCAATTGCGCAATGGCGTAGCGCCTGCTGCGCGCATTGAGTCCATGTACAGTGCGAGCACTTCTGAGCCCGGAATGCCTTTGGCATCAAGACTTTCTGCCCACTGCTTCGCGGCGTTATCCATGCCCGCGGCCCAAGCTGCGCGCATGTCGTCACTGGCCATGGTGATGGTTGCTCCGTTGTCGCCCATGACTTGGAAAGACGTTGCAACCGCGCCTTCCAGTGCCGACAGGTACCACTCTCGTGCCGCATCTGCGCCGGCGTGAAGAGCATCCTGCGCTTCTGGTGCGAGGCCGGCGTACCAGCCTTCATTGGCGCAGAGCGCGCCTGCATACTGTGCGCCAAGGCCGGCGCGGGTGACGTATGGTGCTACTTCGTAAAGCTTACCGGGCAGAGCGGCAGAGGCGAATACGATCACCCCGTCATATACGCCGGTTTTCAGCTCGTTGTAATAGGTCGTCAGGTTGCCCGATACACCAACAGCACCGGTGCCGGAGAGCCAGTTGATGGCTGGTCCGGGTGCTGCGATCTTGCGGCCATCGAGGTCGGCCAGCGATTCAACGGGGAATTTGGTCATAAGCAGATAGTCATCGATGCCAACCGGTGCCCCGAGGTAGACCACCCCATTCTCACCATAGGCGGCGGTCATCCGGGGGTCGCTGCGGTGCAGTTCATCCATCAACTCAGACACAGCCCGAGGGTCATCGCTGACAAAAGGCGTGTAGTAGGTGACGTTCTGAACCGCCAGCTTTGCAGGATCGAACAGGCTTTGACAGATGCCGATTTCGGCGAGGCCAGCTTCGACCGTTTCCAGCTCGTCGCCCACTTTGGCGATTGCACCGCCGTACTGACCGTCAAAGCTCATGCTGTGACCGGTACCTTCCAGGCCCGCATTAACACCCGGCACAAAGGCTTCATCGATCATCTTGACCCAGCGGAACACCCCCGGATGCCCGGCGACAACCGTCGCGCTGTAGCTGTCGGCCAGCGCCAGGCCAGGCGCGAGTATGGCCACAGCGACAGCGGCTGCCCGCATTTTCATTTGAGTTCTCATGGTTTGGTTACCTCCCTTTCTAGAACTTGTCTGCTCGTGCAATGGCTTTGGCACCACCGACGACGAAACGGGCGAGTTGGTCCAGCAATAGTCCGTCCTCCAACGGACCTGCGAGCTCACCCCCAAGGCGCTCAGCGCGCCCGTCTCTGGAGATGACCGAAGCCAGAACACCCAGAGAAAACTGATAAACTTGTGCTGCGATCATTCGGCTTGCACCGCCCATCGCCACTGAAATGGCATCAACAAATTTCAGAGCTGTGGGGTCGTAGCACTCCCGGACGAGATCCTGATCGCGCTCGTGACCGGCGATGAGCCCCGCAAAGATCCGCGCATAGGCGCGGCCACCACCTAAAGGGCTTAAGGCTGGTTGAAAGAGGGCGACGATAACCCTGTACAGCGCCTGATCTTGAGTAAGATCAATGTCTGCAAGTTGAACAATACGTTCATCATTGATCAGCTTTGATCGTTCTCTGATTACGGCTTCGTATAGCTTTGTTTTGGAAGAAAAATGATAATGCAGCAGGGATTGACTGACGTCAGCTCTTGCTGCCAGCGCCTTCATGCTTGCGCCATCAAATCCCTTTTCAGCGAACTCAATTTCGGCTGCATTCAGAATGCTATCTAATGCATGAGTTCGAGACGCTTCTGTTCTTTCGATCAGCGTTTTCATTGTTTAAGACTATATTGACTGATCGATCAGTCAATAAAAAACGAATGATGCAAAATATATGTAAGCTATTAATTTCATTGATTTATTTTGGAAAACAATAAAATTCTAAAATAAATAAAAGTAATAATACTTTTCATATAAAACAACAAAATTCTTGAAACGAATAAGTGTTATCAATATATCAACTAACTTTAAAATAATTCTGTGAGTCTTTCGTTGTGAAAATAAGGGAAAAAATTGGTGATTTTGTAGTCAAAGGTTTTCTCTTGATAATCGCGATAACCTTGGTGACCACGGTTCTTCTCATTTTGCGAGATGAGATAATCCACTTGCTTTTAATGGATAATCAGCACGGACCCGGAAGCAACTTTTTGCGAGGTTTGCTGATGCGGACTGGTGCGAGTGTTGTTCTGGTTTATCTGCTCTATTTCACCGTGAAGAACTCTTTGACGGTATGGATCTCGCTGTCCATGTTCATCAAATTGATATTCTTCCCGCTCTTTATTTGGTTACCCATAAAGAATGACTACGACATCGATATCCTGTCTTTCAGTGATGACTCCTTTCTGGATTTCGGTGTGATTGTATTCAGCTACATTTATGATTTTATTTTCACGCTCGTGAACGTTGTTGTCTCCTACGCCGTGCTTCACTCAAAGGGCGCTATGGTCCTGCGGATGTTCAGGTCAAAAAAGGCGATCTGAGTATTTGATAGGATCGACGTTGACTGATGCCCGGTTTGCTCGCGTGGGAGTTTTATGCCTCGCGTCCCGATGAGCTCAGAACCAGCTCGCTGCAGCGATGATCCGGGGCAGCAAGCCCGGATAACAGATCGACTGGCCTCGACTGACAGCTCTCTCGGCGGCCTCTACTACTTTTTCAGGTTCAACAGTCAGGAACCGCCGACCAAACTTAGTATGCAAAATCGGTGGACCGTCTTTGGCTTGGTCTAGCAGTGGTGTGTTTACTGAAGGGGGGTAGACAAGCGTGATCCTGACTTTTGACCGATTTTCGGCGATCAGCAGTTTGGCGTAAAAGTTATTGGCTGCCTTCGACGCGCCATAGGCACCAAACCGCTTCATGGGTGTGATCCCGGCGGTGGAGCCATATAGAATGACCTCGCCCGCATCCCGATCAACCATCGAGGGCAAGATGGTCTGGCACACGTGGATCATGCCGCAATAATTCACCTGCATCACTTTGGCGATGAGTTCGGCTTTGGTCTCCAGCAGCAGACCGCCGGGCATAATCGCCGGACAGTGGATCAGGCGATCAATAGGACCGTGCGTCTTGATGACTCTCTGCGTGACAGATCGGACAGTTTCCAGATCGGTGACGTCGCAAGGGTAGGGATGAATATTCTCAGACTGGCGGCTGATCTCGCTCAGGCCTTCGTCGCTGATGTCGAGAATGGAGACGACGTAACCCGCATTTGCCAGCCGTAAAGCGTGGACGCGTCCAAGGCCACTAGCCCCGCCTGTGATCAATGCTGTTTTCAACCGACATCTCCCACTGCCAATACGATCAAAACTCTAAACAGCGGGAACAGGCTTTACAAATGCAAGGCTTTGCAGGGGTTTGGATCGTCGGATCTGTGGGCTGGCTACGTCTGTGCCTGTTTGTTCCCCTTAGCGTAAGCGGAACGACACGAATCGTCCCAAAAACCCGCAAGAATGCTATTTTCAGATATACTAATGTATCGAGAGAGGCCAAGTTCTGATGACGAAAAAATCCGTTTTTTGAGCGGGTTGGACCCTTCAGTCAGAACCAGAGGCCACCATGTTTCTCTCACTCTTTGTGCTCTTCTTTTTGGGTCTCATTCTTGTTGACCTCATCAAAGGCTTGAGCGCAAACGGCACGCCCCCCATTCTGCAGAAACTGCCGGGACAAATGCATCTGGCCCATTTCATGTGGTCCAACATCCGCTTTTTGAGGATCATTTGCCTGATCGCACTGCTGACCGTTTTCGTGTTGTCGCCCAATGGTGGCCGGTGGATCATGGTCGTTCTCGCGATCCCGCTTGGCCTCGCCTGGTATGGTGTCTATTGGCTGTTCACTCACTATTGGACAGGGCGCAAAAAGTTTCCGGGGCTTTCGGAGAAAGTCTTTCTTGGCGCAGCAGAGAACAAGGTTGATCTGGATCTGCAGGTGATCGGCCTGGACCATGGTGGAGAGCAAAAGGCTTTCCCGGTGAATATGGTGACCTTCCATCATCAGATCGTTGATAGCATCGGCGACATGCCAGTCTGGGTGACATACTGTGGTCTTTGCCGGAGTGGTCGTGTCTATGATCTGAATGTTGATGGAATGACGCTGGATTTCACCCTGGTCGGCGCAATTTCGTTCAATGCCACCTTCGAAGATAACCAAACGGGCACCTGGTGGCGGCAAGAGACTGGCGAAGCTGCCAAAGGCAAACTCAAGGGCCGCGTTCTGGAAGATGTTGGCTTTGAGCAAATGACACTGGGCAATTGGCTGCAGAAGCATCCAGACAGCCAAGTTCTCCAGTACGATCCAAAATTTATTCGCCCCTACACTTTCGTCGCTAAGCTCCACAATTTTGAAGCCACAAAACCAGCCTGGCATATGCAGGAAACCCCTGCGATGGTTCTGGGTCTCGAACTGGGTGGAGCCGCCAAAGCCTATGATCTCGATCAACTCAAGAGGCGCGGCGTGGTTACGGACGAGATCGGCGGTAGGCCGATTGTTGTGGTGACGGACACCGCAAAGACCTCTGCTTTTGTCTACAGCCGCGATTGTGAAGGCCAGATCCTCGACTTTTCAGTTTCGGAATCCGGCATGACAGATACTCAAACTGGTTCGCAGTGGGACTGGTTTGGTGTGTGTCTCGACGGTGAATTGAAGGGGAATAAGCTCAATCAGCTGCAAAGTTATCAGCAGTATGTACGGTCCTGGATTGAGTTTCACCCTGGCACCGGGTTCTTTGACTTCAATTAAGGCCGGATTGCGCCCAACTGACCTGAACATCATCCAGCGTCGGCAAGAATAAAATCGGCGCAGCGGTCCGCAATCATCATGGTCGGTGCGCCTGTATTGCCCGAGGTCAGTGCGGGCATGATGGAGCAATCAGCGACCCGCAGGCCCTCTACGCCACGAACCCGCAATTGAGGATCGAGCACAGCATTTTCATCGCCACCCATGCGACACGTGCCAGAAGGATGGTAGATCGTTCGGGCTTGCGCCCGGATTGCGTCATCAAGATTGTTGGACCCCTCAGCGACGCTGATACCGGGGCCGGGCCAGACTTCTTCAGCCACCAACTCGCGCAAACCTGCCTGACTCAGAATGTCGCGAGCGAGGCGAACGCCGCGTCGTAGCGTGGCGAGGTCAGACTCGTCGCCCAGCGCCTCTGCCTGAAAGCGAAGCGAGTCCGCAGGATCGCCAGAGCGGAGGCTGAGCCGCCCACGGCTTTTGGGGCGCATGGTCATCGGATGGATTTGTAAGGCGTGAAAATCCAGCGGAGGCATGCCAGGACGACCGGGGGCAAAGGGTGCAATGTTGTACTGAACGTCCGGGCGCCCACTGCCACTGGTATCGACACAGGCTCCGCCCTGCAGAAGGTTTGTGGTCAGCAGGCCTCTGCGAAACAGCAGGTAGTTTAGCCCGTGCCCGAGTGATTTCAGGCCCTTGTCTGCGCCATGCAGCCCGATGTCAGACTTCAGTCGCGCGGTCAAAGGTGCGCCGACATGATCCTGATAGTTCGCGCCAACTTCCGGGGCGTCTTGGATCACTTCAATGCCGTTGCGCCCCAAATGATCCGCAGGGCCGATGCCGGAAAGCATGAGCATCTTGGGCGATTGGAAGCTGCCAGCGCACAGGATAATCTCGCGATTGGCCGAGATCAGAACGGGGTTGCCCGCGCGATCGAAGGCTTCGATGGCTTGCGCTCGCCGATTGACGATTTGCACTCGATTGACCGCTAACTCAGTCAAAACCGACAGGTTTTCCCGTCGAAGTGCTGGTTTGAGAAAACAGGTTGCAGCCGATTGACGGCGGCCTTGGTGCGCTGTGATCTGGTACCACCCCACACCATCCTGCTTGCTTCCGTTGAAGTCTTCATTCAGCGGCAGGCCAAGCTGCACGGCTGCATCGATAATCGTTTGGGTGACGGGATGCTTTTCCGTGGGATCATCAACCACCAGCGCTCCGGACGTGCCGTGGTAGGGGTCAGACAGTCTGGTATTCCGTTCCTGGCGTTTAAACACGGGTAACACGTCCTCGTAGCGCCATCCGTCACAGCCGTATAGATCCGCCCAATCATCGTAATCGCGTGCCTGACCGCGCATGTAGATCATGCCATTAACCGATGTGCCGCCCCCCAGAACGTTGCCCTGAGGCACTGGAAAAGGGCGGTTTTCCAGTGAAGGATCAGGTTCGGAGATTTCAGCCTTCACGTCAGGACTTTGAATGGCCTTGAAGAAGGTCGCCGGGATGTGAATCCACCTGTTGCTATCGACCTTGCCCCGTTCGATCAAAGCGACGCGCGCATTCGTATCCTGCGCCAAGCGCGCCGCCAGCACGCACCCCGAAGCACCGCCGCCAACGACCACATAATCAAAATCAAAGGTCTTCATGGCGTGGCAATCCTGAACCAGAGATCAAAGCGGTCGTGCATGTCGATCCAGCGCTCAAACAAGCTGGTGTCGCCCGCCAGTTCGACCGGCGAAGGTTCACCATTCATGTAAGCTTCCAGCGCCTCTCTGGGTGCTGTTACTGTCACGTCCGCTGGCGTTGGCTGACCCACCATCCTGGCAAATTCGGTTTGCCGGGCAACGGACACAAGCGCTGTGCCTTCAGGGGTCTGGATCAGCACGCTGAAGTCCTCGCCTCTGGCCTTCTCAGGGTTCAGACGGATGGCGTAGGCATCGAGCCAATCCTGCAAGGACAGCGTTGCTGCGAGTTCGCTGTTCCGGCCACCCGCTGCGGGCAGAACCTTGACGCCCTCTTCCAGCTCTTGCGCGCCAGCTAAGCAGATATTGCGCTCAATGCCGCTTTCGGCTCGATAGGCCATATTGCGGTAGATCATGCTCAGCATAGCGCGCGTTTCCGGGCTGGGATCGCCGGCAAAAACCACGTGATTGAGGAGGGTCGCAGCCCATTGCAGGTCGTCCTGATCGACGGCGTCCTGCGCCAGCTCCAGAATGCGTTTTTCACCCCCCAGGGCCTTCAGGTATCGCTGGCCCTCGGCCTCCGGCGGCAAGGGGCTGAGGTCAATGGGGCGACCATCGAAAGCGCCGTAGTACTTCTGGTAAACCGCTCTGGCATTGAAGTGAAGCATCCCATAGCTGCCCCTGACGTGCAGGGCTTCGCGGGCAAAATCCGGCTCAGTAAGGGCATGACCCACCTCCTTTATCGTCATGCCGTGGTTGGCAAGGCGAAGGGTCTGGTCATGGATGTATTTGTAGATATCCCGCTGCTCGAGCATGAAAGTGCGTACATCGCTTTGTCCGAACACGGGCCAGTTGTGACAATTGATCAGGATATCGGTTCGATCACCAAACCGGGTCAGGGCTTCATCGATAACGCGTGCCCAAAGTCGCGCATCACGCACTTCCGCCCCTCGCGGAGTCAGCAGATTGTGCTGCGTTTGCGTGCAGACCTCCGCCATGCAAAGCACGCGATGATCGGGGAGGAAGAAGGCGAATTCTGCTGGAGCCTCGGTGCCGGACGCCATTAGGAACTCAAAGGAAATGCCGTCGATCTCAACGCGGCGGTCGCGGTCACCGATTTCATGAGTGGGCTGGCGAAAGCCGCGATAACCCCTTGCTACGGTTTTTCCGATGCCCCCATCAACCAGTCCTTCAGGTCCCATGGGCAACGCCAAGCCAAACTGATCGATTGCCCGGCGTGAGGTGTGATTGCCACCCAGAACACCTTCTGACCCAGCATAATCCATGAAGTTTTCAGGGACATAAATGGGCGTATCTTCGCCTTCGGCTACAACCCCGCCCAAGCCACCAAAGTGATCGGCGTGGGTGTGGGTTACCAGCACGGCACTCACCGTGCGAAATCCAAGCGTATCGTTAACCAGTTGCAAGGATGCCTGCGCCGTTTCCCTGGCCAGTAGCGGATCCACGATGATCCAACCGCTTTCCCCTGCGATGATCGTCATGTTGGCGTAGTCTGCCGCTCGGACCTGCCAGACACCCTGCGCGACTTCGAACAGCCCACTGATTGCATTCAACTGCGCATGCCGCCAAAGCGCTGGGTTCACCGTGTCGGGGCAGTCGGCTTGCAGGAAATCGAACCATGCCGTGTTCCAAGCCAGACCACCGTCAGGTCGTTTCACGCCGCCCTCGGGCAAGTCTGCGATTTTACCTCGGTAGGCTGCTTCGGGCATGGGTTTATGGGTTAGACCCAGACGATCACTGAGTGCTGCGTTGTAGCGCCGTGTTGCCTCAAGGACTTTGTGCTCCAAATCTCAGCTCCCGTTTTGATTCTCTCTAGTCTCGCCAAGTACACCCTTATTGGATCCCTAGATAAAGAAGAAATGTTTATCTGAGTTTTTTTTTCATAAATTCAGATAACTTGGGATCCAAAAAATGAATGCGGAGATCCACTCAACTGTAGACTCAAGAGGATGACACATGCATCCATTCGTAACCAGAAAACGAGGCATAAGCGGAGAACAGCGATGAGTGAAACCCAGTACAAGGATCGCCAAAAGCTTGAAATGGAGCACTGGCCAGAGCTCCGTCAGGGCTGGAACTCGTTTCTTCAATTCATCTTTGCAGGCCGCGAAGTGGAAAAGGAACTGAAGCAACTGGTGTTTCTAGCCTCCAGCATGGCGAGTGGATGTCGACACTGTCAGTCCCACGGTGCTTACCACCTCCACCAGCTCGGTATGTCGGAAGAGAAGATTCTGGCAATCTGGAACCTGGATGAGACTGACTTCTACACCGAAGCTGAAAAGGCAGCCATGAGCCTGGCCATTGCTGCGGGTTCTTCGCCAAATGCGACCGAGGCGAGCCATTTTGATGAGATGCGTAAACACTTCAGCGACCTGCAAATCATCGAAATCATGGCCGTGATTGCTGCGGGAGGTTTCTTGAATCGTTGGAATGACACCATCGCGACAGTGACAGATCAGGAGTCCATAGACTTTGCAGAAAAAGTGCTAAGTCGCGTGGGCTGGGAAGCGGGAAAGCACAAAGGCGAGGCGCACGAACAAAGGAAAGCGCATCCGCTGAACCTTGGTTGGACCAAGCGTTAAGAAAAGCTCTAAGGTTGAAACACCGACCGGGCCTATGGCGTTAACCGCAAAGACGAAAAAACACCGCACCTTGGCTTAAGGTGCGGTGCATGAGAGTTCTCTAGTTTCGCTTGTTGGTCTGTTTAGTCGTGTTTGTGGTCATCATCGTGATCGCAAGCACCACTCGCTACAGCGGAGTTTACCGCTGATAGAAGCTGGTCCGCATTGTGTTGCATCATGGCGAGATAAGTTGCTGCAGGGCCGTCTTCTTCGGACAACGCGCCAGAGTACAAAACGCCGCCCACGGAAAGCCCCGTCTCATCGGCGATTTGATCGACGAGGCGGGTATCAGCAATATTCTCAACAAAAATTCCACCGATGTTCCCTTCTCTGACCTGTTCGATCAAGCCAGCCACGTCGCGTGCGGAGGCTTCACTGGCCGTGCTCCAACCCTGCGGAGCGACGAAGTTAAGACCGTAGTCCTGGCCAAAATACTGGAAGGCATCATGTGACGTGATGATGGTCCGGCAGTGTTCGTCGAGGTTGCCGAATTCAGATTTTAGCTGGGCGTCCAGCGCGTTCAGGCTTGAAATGTAGTTTGCTCCACGTTCCCCGAACGTTGCTGCGGCATCCGGGCGGGCAACTTGCAGGGCTGTGGTGATGTTCTGGACATAAACCGCGGCCTGCGTGAGGCTTTGCCACGCGTGTGGATCGAATTCGCCATGGTCATGATGATCATGGCCTGCATGCTCCTCATCGTCGTGGTGCTCCTCGTCGTCGTGATGGTCATCATCACCGTGTTCATCATTGCTGATCGGTGTGATTCCATCAGTTGCAACAACAAGTGTGCCTTCAAAACCCGAAGCTTCGATCAGGCGGGTAATCCACCCTTCGAACTCAAGACCGTTGATAACCAGTAATTCGGCATCCTTCAGCAGCTGAGCGTCTTTCGGGCTGGGAGAGAAGAAATGCGTGTCGCCATTTCTGCCAACCAGGGAAGTGACCGCAGCTTCGTCACCTGCGATCTGGTCGACCATGTCTGCAAGAATGGAAAACGAGGTAACGACCTTAAGCTGTTCTGCCTGAGCCATTACAGTCGTGCTGAAAGACAGCGTCGTTGCCACCGAG